>JAHBSH010000014.1 GCA_019639215.1 Acidobacteriota bacterium | reverse complement strand
CATCTACAACAGTTGCGCTGAGCATCGGCGATGCGATAGCGATGACCGTAATGGAAGCAAAAGGACTGACCGCTGAAGATTTTGCAGCCAATCATCCTGCAGGCCGTCTTGGTAAAAGGCTTACTCTTCGCGTAAGCGATCTTATGCACAAAGGTATCTTTGTTGGACCTGCCGCCGGTTGGCTTGAAGTAATAAAGGCTATTTCCGATTCCTCGCTCGGAGCCGTTAACGTGGTTGAAAGTGACGGCCGACTTGTTGGCATAGTCACCGACGGCGACCTGCGGAGAACAATGGAACGAACAGCACCAGAGCAATTCGGAATACTGAAGGCAGAACAGATGATGACGGCTTCGCCGACAACCTGTTCGTCTGAAATGCTTGCATTTGACGCTCTTCGGCTGATGGAGGACAGGCCTTCGCAGATCTCCGTGCTTCCGGTAGTCGATGATGACGGCGTTTGTTTGGGAATGCTGCGGCTTCATGACATTGTGCGTGCGGGATTGTGAACGGAAGCATGCAAACCCAGCTGAGCCTTTGTCATCCAAGTACAGGCTGTCCGAAGCTGCAAAAATTTCTTACATTCCGGGAGATATGGTGTCAATGGATCGTTTCAAGAAGGTAGGGATCGCGTTTCTATCAGTTCTTTTGCTCGGTATAACTGCTTTTGGGCAAAGAACCGAAATATCGATAGGCCTAAGCGAGCATTTTTTTGACACCTTAATGGATGCGGTCTTTACACATTCTGATCCTCTCAAATTTTCCATCGCAGGTAATTTCTCTCCGCTTGGACTCGCGGATAACAAACCTTCTTTTATGAAGGCGTCATTCGGCCAGAATGAACAAGATGAGAACAGATCGGTCTGTGACGAATCCGTTCGGCTCGTTAAAGAAACTTCCGGGATAAGGACCGCTGTACGCTTTCGCGACGGGCAAATACTTGCACCGCTTGCCTTTACCGGAAATTATAATCCGCCTCTCGTCGGCTGTGTCGCGTTCTCAGGTTGGGCCGAATCGAACGTCGAATTATCATTTGATGAGGAAGGGCAAAGACTTATAGCGAAGGCAAAGGTCAACGGCGTTCACCTGAACGGTACAGGAGGCGTTGGAAACTCGCTAATAGGACGAATGGTGCAAAATTCCATCGACAAACGGATAAATCCCATCGAGATAATTCGCCTTGATAAGATCTCAATGATGCTGCCTTTGCAAAACTCTGCGAACATTCGCATGAAAGCCGTCGGCATTTCACATGAGATCCATAACGAAGTTCTGGTTATTCGCATTGCTTATGAATTCCAGAAAGCATAAAGATCTCCCATTCATTTAGTATCCAACCCGGAAAATAACCTTTTCGTGTCCTGATAGACGGTTTTGGACATCTTTCGTCTAGCTTTCTCTTAAATAACTGATATTTTACGGCTTTTTTGGGCTGGCACATTTATTGCTTTAACAGCTTGTTATGTCAGGTATCCACTTATAGTGACGATACCAAGGGGGTTAAAGTTGAAGAACAAATACATTAAAACTATCGCATTTGGGACTCTGTTCTCTGCAGCTTTGCTGATCACAGGTGTTTCGGATGTTAGTGCCCAACGTACACGCGGTGATCGTGAGGATAAGGACAGGCAAAGGTCGGAAAAGCCTGCTCGTACGAATACTGCTCAACCGTCACGTCAAAACCAGACAAGAACTGAATCAAGAACTCAAAACTCTGATGCTCAGCGTCGAGCTGCACAACAGAGAGAAAACAGTGCGCGTCAGGCTCAGCAAAGAAGAGAAGCTGAACAGCGTGCCAATAATGCTCGTCAGACCCAGCAGAGAAGAGAGGCTGAACAGCGTGCAAACAATGCTCGTCAGGCTCAACAACGAAGAGAAGCTGAACAACGTGCAAACAATGCTCGTCAGGCTCAGCAAAGAAGAGAGGCTGAACAGCGTGCAAACAATGCTCGTCAGGCTCAACAGCGAAGAGATGCTGAACAGCGGAGAGCGGCACAAGAAAGGAGTCGTGATCAGCAGAATATAAATCGTCAACGCCAGCAGCAGTCTCAGAATGAAGCGGCCCGCCGTCGAGCAGAACAGCAGCGTGCTGATCGGAATCGCAATGTAAACCGCAATGGTCAGCGAAATGATAACCAACGCAGACAATATCAGCAGTATTCACGGCAACAGCAGCAGGCACAGCGTGCTGAACAGCTTCGCCGATACAATCAGCGTATGTCTAACTGGCAGCAAATGCAGCGTCAGCGTCAACGCCAGCTGGAACAGCAGCGACGTCAGGCATACAGCCGCTACCAGCAGAGATACTGGGAGCGTATTCGCCGAGATCAGGCCAGGCTTCAGCAGGCAAGGTACTATGACAATCTGATGTACAACTATCGTTACAGCAGAGGTGGCAATTACTACTACACCAGTCAGTATGGTGCAAGAATGCTTCAGGATGCCGTAGAGAATGGGTATGAAGAAGGCTTTTATGCCGGCCAGGCCGACAGACAGGACGGATGGGGATTTAACCCGAACGGTTCATACGGCTATCAGGATGCCTCTTTTGGATATGATAGCTATTATGTCGAGATGGACGAATACAGCCATTACTTCCGCGAAGGGTTCCGCAGAGGTTATGAGGACGGTTATTACAGCCGAAACCAATATGGAAACTACTCGAACGGAAGACACAGCATACTTGGCGGTATCCTCGGAGCCATACTTAACATAGCGTCGTTCTAACAGATCGACTTTTGTTCTAGCCACTACTTCAAAGACCGCGTCCATTAAAACGGATGCGGTCTTTTTTGCTCTGAAACTTACTAGATCGATCGTTACTTATCACCCGCCAACTCGACGGTCTGTTTTCCGAGCGTTCCATCGGTGATCTGTTTTACTAGGCCGACACCTTTTGCATACCAGTTAGAAATCTTGACGGTTGCAGCCTCTGTGGTTCTGCCATTCATTGAAACGACTATCTTGATGTCCGAATCAATACGGGCGGCTTTGTATTCCTTGCCGTCAACGGTCAAGGGTTCGTCCATAGAAGCGATCTTGCTCGAGACGGTGACATCTCCATCAGCATTGACAGCCATCTTTCCCGCATTTAGGTTTACCTTTACGTCGTAAGTTGATTTCCATTCTTTTCCCGCCTCAAATATTTTAGGAATGGTGACGCCTTCGCTCTTGAGCGTTTCCATCTCAAACTTCATGTTCTGTGACATGCCCTGGTTGGTAAATTCGGCCGTGCGTAAACCATCATCGTTACATATCCAGTTGTTTGTTATAACGATACCGTTGCTAAAATTTCTGTCTTCTTTGAATCCGTTCTCTGTAATTTCCTTTTGGGTGAGGTCATAATTGTAAGACTCAACGCCGCTAACCTTGTAGTCAATTTTTGCTGTAGGACTGATAGGGTAATAGTCATTGGTACACGCCGAAGATATCGTTTTGGAGCCGACAGGTTTTTGGGCATCTGATTTGGCCGATGAGCTGTTTGCCTCATTGTTTGTCTTATTGCCAGCTTGATCGGTGGTTTCAATGACCTGGGTACAACCTGACATCAATATTGTGATAATTAAAAGCCCTGTTAAAACATATGTCTTTGTCGAGACAAGACAATAGATACTGCATTGAGATATATATCGCATTTCACACCCTCTTGATTTATTTATTAGATCTCTAAATAAGCCGTTGATTTCGGCAAGACAGAGACTTAATGTTACAGTTTTGTTTTGCATTATCAAAAAGCACATAAGAAATATACTGGATATTGCTTTTGCGGAATGCGTAATAAAGTCTTGATACGATAAGTGAAATGAGTAAAAAACCGCTGGTCGCGATAGTCGGCCGTCCAAATGTAGGAAAATCCACGCTGTTCAATCGGCTGACCGGTTCGCGGCGGTCTATTGTCGGTGATGAACCGGGAATAACCCGCGACCGTATTTACGGCGACGTCGAATGGCGTACTCGTACATTTGAACTCGTGGACACAGGCGGTATCGTCCCGGATGACGACGCAATAATTCCAGCAAATATATTCAAACAGGCGGGTTTCGCGATAGAAAAAGCAGATGCCATCGTTTGGGTGGTCGATGCACGGGCGGGAGCAACCCCGCTGGACGAAGAGCTTTCGGTTTACCTGCGCAATATCGGCAAGCCCGTATTTATAGCGGCAAACAAGGCAGAGACGAAAAAGGTCGAGGAAGAAGCCGCGGAGTTTTACCGCTTCGGTTTTGAACTCATTCCGGTTTCAGCCGAACATGGAACTTCGGTCGGCGATCTGTTGGACAAACTCTTTGATGTATTGGAGTTTGAAGAGGAGCAGGACGAAGAGGTCTCCGATGAGATCAAACTTGCTATAATTGGCCGTCCTAACGTGGGTAAATCTTCATTGCTCAACAAGATACTTGGTGAAGAACGCGTGATAGTGTCTCCGATCGCCGGTACGACCCGCGACGCAATTGACACGTCGTTGACGGTTGACGAACAAAAATTCCTGCTTATAGATACTGCCGGCATCAGGCGAAAAGGAAAGACAACGGAAATGGCCGAGAAGCTTTCGGTAATCATGGCAAAAAAAGCGCTTGAACGGGCGGATGTCGCGGTTATGGTCATTGATGCGATAGAGGGTGTTACAAATCTGGATGCAAACATTGCCGGTTATGCTCTGGATTCAGGCTGTTCGATAATTCTTGCGGTCAATAAATGGGATGCGGTGCCGGAAAAGCATACGAACACAGTTTACGAATTTGAAAGGGAACTTCGCCGCAATATGAAGTTTCTTGATTGGGCTCCGGTTGTATTTATCTCTGCACTGAACGGACAACGGGTCGAAAAGATCCTGCCTTTGGTTGCAAAGGCTGCCGAAGCGAGAAATACGCGTATCCAGACATCAAGACTCAACAGATTCTTTGAGGATAATGTGTCGCAGCCACGCGGCGGGTCAGCTCCTGCACCTGTAAAAGGAGGCGTTTCGCGAACTAAAGTGCAGTTTCTGACTCAAGGCGGCACTCGTCCGCCGCTGTTCGTTCTTTTTACATCCGGCGGCGATAAAGGCGGACTTCATTTTTCGTACCTTAGATATATCGAAAACCGTTTGCGTGAAGAATTTGAATTTTTCGCAACCCCTGTACGATTAAAGGAACGGCATAAGACAAAGGGAAAGGCGGCATAGTTTCCAGATCACATCTTACTTTTTAGGAAACCCGACTAGATATAGATGGAACTGTTCGTATTACTGTTAAGAGTGACGTTGGCAGGCATATTTGCTGTTGCGAGCGTCGGCAAGCTGATAGACCGCAAAGGTTCTGAAAATGCGGCTAGGGATTTCGGTGTGCCTGACGGAGCGGTCGGCGTTTTTGCCGTTGCTCTGCCGCTGGCGGAAATGGCCGTTGCTATATTGCTTTTGTTCACGGAAACGTCATGGTATGCAGGCGTTGCCGGCCTGATAATGCTTTTGTCGTTTACCGTCGGGATGATCTATCAGATCGTTAAAGGTAACGCTCCTGACTGCCACTGCTTCGGCCAGATACACAGCGAGCCGGTCGGCAAGATGAGCGTCGTGCGAAATGCCGTGTTCGCCGCCATTGCGGGTGTCGTAGTTTATCAGGGTGTTAGCGGACAGGGGCTGAGTCTTGTGACGACACCGTGGGAAGCGGCCATTTTGGTCCTTCTGTTCCTGATCGCGTGCGGTATGGTCGGGATGGTCTCGCTCGGACTGGTATCAAAAAGTGAAACTGATAATCTACGTCGGCGAATCGAGGTTCTTGAGCTTGCGTCCGGTTTCGAGTCGCCTGAAACCGTAAGGGAAGAGGTCGGAGATCCGAACAACGGCATTCCGATCGGTGCTCCGTTTCCCGATTTTGAACTTGAGGCAGCAAATGGCAAGAACCTGAAGTTCGATCATCTGCTGATGGAAGGAAAGCCGATGCTCTTCTTTTTCGTCAGTTCAGATTGCGGGCCGTGCCGCATTCTCTATCCCGAAATGGAGTTATGGGCAGAGGAGTTTGCGGAAACAATGAGCATTTGGCTTATTACTCGCGGAAGCTTGCAGGATAACCTCAAGAAATTTGACGGAAAGCTGCAAAGTAATCTTTTGTTGCAGAAAGACAAGGAGTTGGCGATGCTCGCGCGTTCGCCCTGGACGCCGACCGCTTTATTCATCAATGCTGATGGACGGGTCGGCAGCCATCCGGCAGTAGGCGATGTTGCGATAAGAGAACTTGTCCAGCAAATAAGACGCGGCGATCTGAAGAAAGAGTTTTCATATTTCCGAAGCGGCACAACAAGGCTTCGGCTTCCAAACATTGGCAAACCAATACCGGAGTTTTCGCTTCCGGACGCTAACGGCAATATTCTGAAAAGCTCTGAACTAAAAGGCAAAGAAACAGTTGCCTTGTTTCTTACAGAAACATGCGGCCACTGCGTCACCGTTACAGAAGAACTTAAGGCTTGGGAAAAGAACGGAGCGGATGAGAACGTACGTTTCGTGATCTTTTCTGACGGCGAACTCGATCATTTCAGAAACTTAGACCTTGCTTCTACGATAGTTGATGATCCTAAATTCGCTATTTCCGAAAAGATCGGTATGCAGAGCGCTCCTTCTGCGATATTGATAAACGCAGAAGGGGTAATATCTTCTGAAGCGGCAGTCGGCTCGCCAAATATCTGGGCGTTGATCGGGATACATAGAGAGGTTTAAGCCAGGTGAAGCCAATAGATTGGGAAATCAAAACCGCTGACGGAAACGCGCGCTCCGGAATTCTTCGGACGCGGCGCTCTGTCATAGAGACGCCAGTATTTATGCCGGTCGGGACGCAGGCATCAGTAAAAGGGGTTCGTTTCGAATGGCTGGAAAATGAGATGGACGCGAGGATCATCCTCGGCAATACATATCATCTGTACCTTCGTCCCGGAGTTGATATCTTTAAGCAGGTCGGCGGACTGCACAGATTTTCCACGTGGGATCGGTCATACCTGACTGATTCCGGCGGTTTCCAGGTTTTTTCATTGAACGATCTGCGAAGACTGACCGAAGAAGGCGTTGAATTCCGCTCGCATCTGGATGGCAGCAAGAAATTTCTTTCACCAGAGGTATCAATGGAGATACAAGCTGCACTCGGGTCAGAGATCGTCATGGTCTTTGACGAATGTCCGCCGGGCGACGCGGGACACGAGGCTACACGCAAAAGCCTGGAGCTTACGGCCAGATGGGCAAAGCGTTCGCGAGTACGTTTTGATCGGCTTCAAGTGGACGGTGATGACCTGGGGCATATTGAAGCAGATGGACTTTCAGGCCATCAGTCACTTTTTGGTATAGTTCAGGGAGCCGGACATTTGGATCTGCGGGACGAAAGTCTTGAGAGAACAGTAGATATTGGCTTTGACGGTTACGCTATCGGCGGTCTGAGCGTAGGCGAGGAAAAGAGCGTGATGTACGGTGTTCTTGAACACATAGCTTCGAAGATGCCAGCCGACGCACCCCGGTATTTGATGGGCGTCGGGACACCCGAAGATCTGCTCGAAGCAGTTTCGCACGGCGTTGATATGTTCGATTGCGTCATGCCAACGAGAAACGGTCGCACCGGCGGGGCATTCACATCTTCAGGTAAGATAAACATTAGGAATGCTCGTTTTGCGGCAGATCGAGAGCCACTTGATGCAGAATGTAAATGCTCGGTGTGCCAAAGATATTCCAGAGCTTACCTTCGACATTTATATCAGGCGGGCGAAATGGCGGCTGCAACATTGATCTCGCATCACAACCTGTTCTTTTATCTCGATCTGATGAAAAAGACGCGTGAAGCCATCAGAAATCATCAGTTTGATGTGTTCAAAAAGAATTTTCTTGATGGTTTGGCAGAAAACGACACAGTTGATGTTTGAAAAACAGCGATGCTGTGTATATTATTGAACTTTTATTTTCGCACATACAAATGATGACTAATATTCTCTTTTTCTTTCAGGATGGCGGCGGCAGCAGCATTTTGTGGTCGTTGGCTCCGTTTCTAGCGATCTTCGCTATATTTTATTTTTTGGTGATCTTGCCGCAAAAGCGTCAGCGCCAACAGCTTCAGGATCTTATAACTGAGCTGAAGATAAACGATGAGGTCGTAACAAATGGCGGCGTCATCGGAAAAATAAAAGAGATAAGGGAAAACAGCTTCGTCATTCAGAGTGCAGAAAAATCCTTTATTGAGATCGGCAAAAGCGCGGTCGTTGGGAAAAAAGCCGAATAAATCAGGTTGACCGCTTCAGGCTTTTCAGGTCTGGTGCGATCGACGATCCATATGATAAACAACAGAAGTTTACAGATAAGAACGCTTGTCATTTTAGTGATAACGCTTATAGGTCTCTATATCGTCTTTGGGCCGAGAAGAACGCCCACAGGCCATGATTTTACATGGAATGGAATAAAGGCGAACCTTGAAGAGAACATTAACCTTGGACTTGACCTTAAAGGTGGTTCGCATCTTTTGATGCGTGTCCTAACGGATGACTACCTTAAGACCTTGACGGAAAATAATGCTCAGGCGGCTCTTACCGCTGCTCAGGACGCAAAACTTTCCGTCGCCGGAAGCAATATAGTTTCTGAATCGGGATCTTATTCAATAAGCATACAAGCTGCAGACGCTGCTCAAACAGCTACAATAATTGAAGAGGTAAAGAAAAAGGTCGATCTTTTTAACTGGACGGAATCCGTAAGCGGTAACACGGTAACGTGGAGTTTGCCGACGGCAACGCAAACGATCCTGAAGAATCAGGCGGTCGATCAGGCTCTGAAGATCATTGAGACCCGCGTTGATGCTTTCGGCGTACAAGAGCCGACGATACAGCGTCACGGCTCGGAGGCTTCGGCACAGATACTTTTGCAGATGCCTGGCGTTGATGACCCTAAGCGTCTTAAGGATCTGCTTGATGCAGAATCCAACCTCACGCTTGCAAAGATCGTCAGCCAGCCAAATCCTGCTCCGGTACAGACCTATCCTACGAAGGAAGCAGCGGTCCAGTCTCTTGGAGGAGCTGTTCCGCCAAACCGGCTAGTTCTTAAATATACTGACCGAGATCTGGCCGCGACAACTCCGGAAGGTGGGGAAGTTCCGCCGCAGTGGGTTGTTATTGAATATCCGCCCGTCGTTGACGGCAGTGAGTTGCGCGACGCTCAGGCAGTTTCGCGGACGGGAAATGAGGGAGATTATCAGATCTCGTTTTCATTCAAACCCGGCGGTGCTCAAAAGTTTGGTGACTGGACAGGACGCAATATCAATAATTACATGGCAGTCGTCCTTAATGACGAGGTCAAATCAGCCGCGTTCATCAGGTCGCAGATATTCGACCAGGGTGAGATATCCGGCCGGTTTACAAAAGCGACAGCGGAAGATCTGGCATTAACGCTGCGTTCAGGAGCGTTGCCGGCAAAGATCGAATACATTGAAGAACGAACCGTCGGGCCGAGCCTTGGAGCCGATTCCATTCGTGCCGGTGTTACAGCGTCTTTGGCGGGCTTGATATTTATCACAGTCTTCATGCTCATATATTACCGAGCATCAGGCCTAAATGCGGTGATAGCGCTCATCCTGAACATGCTGCTCACAGGTGCAGCTTTGGTATTGATGAACGCTACGCTGACGCTGCCGGGAATCGCGGGTTTCATTCTGGGTATAGGAATGGCTGTTGACTCGAACGTTCTTATCTTTGAACGCATGCGAGAAGAGCTAAAGGCAGGGCGAAGTGTTGCTGCCGCCGTTGAAACAGGATTTGACCGGGCATTTATCACAATTGTTGACACCAACGTAACAACAATGATCTCAGCCGTAATACTTTATCTTTTCGGTTCGGGAAGCATCCGCGGTTTTGCCGTAACGCTGATATTGGCTCTGCTGATAAATCTGTTCACAGCAGTTTTTGTTTCGAGGACGATCTATATGTGGATACTGTCTCGAAACCCGGATATCAAGAGCCTCAGCATATAGGTTTTAAGTCACACCGCCTATTATCGCGCGGTGAGCTGACAAAATTTTCGTGGTTTTCCCGATATTCGGGAGCCTTGGTTGAATAGAATGTTTCAAATTTTTCCAAACATAAATGTTGACTGGATGGGATGGCGAAGGCCGCTCATATTTGTCTCTGTTGCCTTGCTTTTAGCCGGATTGTTCTCGGCTGCCGGACGCCAGCTTACACCGGGCGGTACTGATGCGTTCAATCTGGGTGTGGATTTTCAAGGCGGAACGGTTGTCACTGTTAAATTCAGACAAAAGCCCGCTATAGATACGATACGAACAGCATTGAACGATGTTGGTATAGATCAGCCTATAATCCAGGATTCTCTTGATAAAACGGACGAAGTCCTCATCAAGATACCGCTTGAAGTATCCGAGGATTCGTCCGCAACCACTGCCAGTACTGAGGCGGATGGTGAGTCAGCTGAAGCAGTTCAGATGAGACAGGTGGACAGAGGCGTTGAAATGGTACGGAGCGGCTTGAATAAGTTTGGCCCCGAGGTGGCGACACCTAGTACGCTCGACGCCGATCAGGCAGCTGCTTATCAGATAGTCGGACGCGATTACGTAAGCCCGATTGCCGGTTCTCAGCTTCGTGATGCGGCGGTCATAGCCACGCTCTTGGGCATGCTTGGAATGCTTTTCTTCATCGCGTATCGCTATGACTGGACCTACGCGGCAGGAGCAGTAATCGCTGTTTTCCACGACGTTCTGACGACACTTGCTTTCTTCTCGATATTCCAATGGGAAGTGAGCCTTACGGTACTCGCAGCTCTTTTGACGCTGGTAGGATTCTCAGTAAATGACACCATCGTTATATTTGACCGAGTAAGAGAAAATCTCACGTTGAATCGCGGCGGATCGCTCTACGACCTGACCAATAAAGCAATTAACCAGACAATGTCCCGAACCATTGTGACGAACGGCCTCACGTTCCTTTCTGTTCTCGCTCTGGTGCTTTTTGGCGGCGAAGTGCTTCGCGGATTTTCACTTGCCCTTTTCGTTGGTTGTATCACGGGTACGTATTCAACCATCGCAATTGCTAGCCCGATAGCTATATGGTGGCAGAGCAAGGTAGGGCAGGCTGAGATGAAGAGTGAGCCAATAGGAGCTCCTGAAGAAGAAAAACTTGCATCGGCATCCAGGCGTTCTGTCACAAGAAGGCCGGTGACGCGATAGTAAACGGGGCGGTCTCCCAGCCGCCCGATAACCTTTCGTAGCTGAACAGTAAAAAAAGATTAGAAAATCTTTCAAAGTTGGCTAATTATTCTTGACTTTCGGCTCGTTAGAAATTAGACTTCATTACGTTGCTGGTCAATTTAATATTCGTTACTGCTCTTTTCTGAGTTTCTTTCGAGAAAGATAAGGGGACGTGGGATTTTTGTTTGGATTACCGGCAAAGGTTCGACTTCACACCTGATCATTTTAATTGAAACTTAAAACAGAAAAGCAGAGTAAACTCGCGAATTCTTGCTGTGTTATTTAATACGGCTCAATGAAGGTTACAACGTAAGACCTTGTATTGTTCATCAGAATTACTGAAGGTATGAAGCCCTGGAAACCTCAGGTTTGGCACCGGAAGAAAGGGAGGAATGGAAAATGTTAGATCAATTAGTAGAATCCAAAAGCCATAGCGGAGAGAACAAAAAGCGAAGCAGTCTTCTGCTTACGACCTTTGTTATCATGTCCGCAGTGCTGGTCTGCTCGTGGCTGTATAGCCTCTTTGCTAAAGACTATAAGATGGGCGGTGATTCGCTCGCTCTTTCGACCCTGGTGGCTCCGCCGGTCGTAGAAGAGGCTCCTAAGCCGGAGCCTGAACCGGAACCGGAGGAAGCTCGTCAGAAGGATCCTAATGTCGACGTCAGAACTGAGGCAATAGCTCGCATGGATGAGCCGCCACCGTCAGTCCCGAAGGAGATCAGCTCAGTAAAGAGCAAGATACCGCCGAGAAATCCTGACAATTTTACAGCTATAGGCAATCGCAACTTCAATGCTGCGAACGCTCCTTCGTCGGACTATAAGGGGCGCGTAAACACACAGGGAACTGGTAGTGATTCGGGAGCAACCGGAGGCGGAGGAGATTCTGATCGAGGAAGCAGTACGCCACCGCCACCGCCACCGGCTCCGAAACCGCCGTCAAAACCTATTTCGGGCGGTGTTCTTAACGGTAAGGCCAGATCACTTCCAAAGCCTTCATACCCACCAGCCGCGAGAGCGATCAGGGCAGGTGGAGCCGTACAGGTTCAAGTGGTCATAGACAAGAGCGGTAATGTAAAATCCGCATCAGCCGTAAGCGGACATCCGCTTCTGCGTCCGGCAGCCGTAGCCGCTGCAAGACAGGCAAAATTTAGCCCGACAATGTTGTCCGGACAGCCTGTTGAAGTACAAGGTGTTATCACCTACAACTTCGTGGCTCCGTAAGCCGAGTGAAAATGATGGCGGCCCATTTAAGATAAAATTTCCGGGCCGCCGTTAACATAAAGATCCGCAATAATTAGATTTTTTCGATTTCTTTGGAGGAAAAACCATGACTTTATTAGCAAGCCTGGCAGCAAGCGACATATCAACATCTTTGCTTATGTTTGCCGCCGAGGGCACACAGATCTCTTTCGGTATCTATGATATTGCAAAGAGTTTGACCATTCCGGGATGGATCGTGATCATCGTTCTGCTCGTCCAGTCGGTGTACATCATCGCTGTCGGCATCGAGCGTTGGCTTACGTATAACAAGGCAAAGCAGCAGTCGCGCCAGTATGCTCCCAAGGTCGCGCAGGCCCTGAAGAACAGTAATATTGATGAAGCGATCAGCATCAGCGACAAGCACAAGGATTCACACCTCGCAATGGTCGTATCGTCCGGTCTGAAGGAGTTCAGTGCTCATCTTGGCTCAGAGGAGATCACCGCTGACCAGATGGAAGCGTCAAAGCGTGCTCTTGAGCGTGCTATTGCCGTCAAGACCGCTGAACTCAAGCGTGGCCTTTCAGGTCTGGCTACTGTCGGATCGACGGCTCCGTTCGTCGGACTGTTCGGTACCGTCGTCGGCATCATCGGTGCGTTCGTCGCTCTGGCACAACAAGAGAATGCTGGTATCGGTACTGTCGGTGCTGCTATCGCTGAAGCTCTCGTTGCTACCGCATTCGGTATCGCTGTGGCGGTTCCCGCTGTGTGGCTGTTCAACTACTTTACAAATAAAGTTACCAGCTTTGGCGTTGAAATGGAGAACTCAGCCTCAGAATTGGTTGACTACTTCATCCGTCAGCGGACCAAGCGTCTTAAAGGATAATTCCGGGATAATCCCGAGTTCTTTGATTTAAGGGAGAAAAGACAATGGGTGCAAAAGTCGGTGGATCCGATGAATATAATTCGGATATTAACGTTACCCCGATGGTGGACATCATGTTGGTGTTGCTGATCATTTTCATGATCGTGACCCCGATGCTCCAGGCTGGTGTAACTGTAAATATTCCGAAGAATATGAACACTCCGGAAGAGGATGCTGAGATAACCAAGGATACATCCGTGGTTATCGCCATCCCCGATAATAACAGCTTCTATATCGGCAAAGATCCGTATCCTTTGACCGAACTTGGCGAAAAGATCAAAACGATGATGCAGGACAAGGCTCCTGATAAGCGTATTGTTTATGTCAAGAGCGGGATCGAGGTGGATTACGGAACGGTGGTTCAGGCCATTGATACTATTAGAAAGCAAGACATTGATAAGATCGGTCTTGTTGCCGATAGGAAGAAAGGATCGGGATCCGGATCAGCTGAAGGCGGATCCTAGTCGCTAAGCGGGAAAGACGTGGTCTTTCCCGACAACAATGAGGTCAGTATGGGAATGTCAAGCGGTGGCCCTAAGGATGAAGCCACACCAAATATCAATGTGACGCCTCTGATCGACGTTTTGCTGGTGTTGCTGATCATCTTTATGATCATCACACCGGTCAAACCGAGCCGGTTCGAGGCAAAGGTTCCTGCCGAGCCTAAAAAACAGGAAGGGTTGGATGTAAAACCAAACCCGCTTTCACTTGTTATCGGAATTCGGCCGACGGATAGGATGATAACTCTTAATCAACAGGAGATGGGTTCGATCGATGATCCAACCGCTCTGACCAATAGGTTGAAGGAAGAATTCTCCAAGCGTGCTGCAGAAGGTACGTTCCGTGAAGGTACGAATCAGGTTGAAAAGACCGTCTTTATAAAATCGCCCACTTCCGTAAAGTATGGCGATGTTGTAAAGGTAATTGATGCTGCCAAAGAAGGCGGTGCTGATCCGATAGGCTTGCAGGTTGACGATCTGTCAGCTGTATAAAATTTTACCGGTTCATGGAAGGCATTATTCTTTCATAAAGGGGTTTTGTGCCTTCCGTCCGGTGGTTCAGGGAGTTGAAGATGCAATCTTCTCGTTTTGGGATACTTTTATTAGTGGTGTTGGCTGTAATTACAACAACCAACTGCTCTTATTTTAACCAGATCGTCACGAGAAAAAATCTTGTTGACGGAGCCGAGGCATACAAGGGCCGTAAATTTGCCGAGGCTGAAGAACTTTTCAGACGAGCTGCTTCACGTGATCCGGAAGGAGCTACGCTTGAAGGAAGAACTGCTCAGCTTTTTCTTGCACGAACCCTTCATTCACGTTATATCGGAGACCGTCAGAACGTTGATTTGGCTAATCAGGCGATCGAGGAGTATAAAAAGGTCCTCGCTTTGGATCCGAACGAACAGAGTGCCTATAAAGCGGTCGCCGGTCTTTACGAGAATCTCCAAAAGACAAGTGATTGGGAAACTTGGGTAAAAGAACGTTCGCAAAACGCTCAGATCAAAAATGAATATCGTGCTGAGGCTCTTACTTCGCTTACAGTAAAGCAATATAACTGTGCGAATGAGATAACTGACACGGATAAGACCAAAAAAGAAGGCAAACGCGACGGCAAGGATGTCTTCATTTATGTCAAACCGGAAAATCCGGCCGATCTGGAAAAGCTGCGTGCATGTGTGACGCAGGGAACTGCTTTGATCCAGCAGGCGACGGAGCTTGAATCTGACGAGATAAAGAATATGAAGGGAGTAGATATTAAATCCCTTTCGGATGCCGAACTAGCTGCAAAGCTTGATCTCGTTAAATCGTTTGAATCCACGCGTTCATATAGGGCGAGTATGTTGATCCAATCCTCACGTCTTGCTGAAATGGACGGTAAGGAGCCGGATGCAGCACGTCTAAGAAGTGAAGCTGAGGCAGCAAGAGCTCAGTTCCAGGAATTAAGCGAGGTCAGCCGCAATATGCAGACCGAAATAGATTCCCGTAAGGCAGCAGCGGAGGCTGCTGAAGACGCAAACAGCAATAATGCCTCATAGGCGGGTAGCCTAGAAGTTGGTATTAAATAGTGGGTGATGTTCGGCTTATCAGTTGAACATCACTTTTTTGTTGTTGTATCAATAAGTCGGCAATTGCGACGATATTGCAATGATCAGGCCAACTAAAATATTATTGTATTCTCGATAATAGAAATATGATCCGCATTGAAGATGTTATCGCCAAGGTAGAACAGAATAGGCCCGACGCTGATGTTGAGCTTATCAGGCGAGCCTATCTCTTTTCAGCCCTCCATCATAAAGGGCAAAAAAGAGCATCTGGCGAGCCTTATCTTGTTCATCCTCTTGCCGTTGCCGATCTTCTAGCTGAGATGGGGCTTGATGAGGTCAGTGTATCTACAGGACTTCTCCACGACGTTGTAGAGGACACACTTGTCGATCTTGAAACCCTTAAATCATATTTCGGTCCGGAAATAGCACATCTCGTTGACGGCCTTACAAAGATCGCCCAGATCAGCAATCTTTCAAAGGAACGTCAACAGGCTGAGAACGTCCGAAAAATGGTCCTGGCAATGATAACAGATGTCAGGGTTGTGCTTATTAAGTTGGCGGATCGTCTGCATAATATGCGGACAATGCAATTTCTAAAGCCGGAAAAGCGAGCACGTATTTCTCAGGAAACACTTGATATCTACGCTCCCATAGCTCATCGCCTTGGTATGGGAAAACTCAGGAGCGAACTTGAGGATCTCTCATTCCAAAATCTTTACTCAGAGGACTACAAAAGGCTTGCCAAAGAGGTTGATACACGGCGGCCGGAACTCGAGGCCGCACTAGAAAGAATAAGAACAACGGTAGAACACAGGTTGAGAGAGAACGAGGTTCCTTTCATCGAAATACAGGGAAGGGTCAAAAGGCTCTATTCACTTTGGAAAAAACTTAAAAAACAAAAGATCTCGATCGAGCAGGTATATGACCTCATCGCTGTCCGCATAATCACCCCAAATCACAAAAAGTATTGTTATCTTGGGTTGAGCGTGATCCATGATATCTGGACGCCGGTACCGGAGCGGTTCAAGGACTGGATCGCCATACCTCGCGACAACCTGTATCAGTCGCTGCATACTTCGGTAATAGGTGACGGCGGTCAGGCTTTTGAGGTCCAGATAAGGACCGAGGAAATGCACCACATCGCAGAGGAAGGTGTTGCTGCACACTGGCGGTATAAGGAGAACAAACTCGGGTCAGCGGATGACAATGAAAGCATTGACGAGCTCAGAAAGACCGTCGAAAAACTGCTTCTTCCGCTGGTTGAAAACTCTGAAGCCGACGGTGATTCTGAGGATTTTATCGAGTCGCTGAAACTCGACCTCTTTCCAAAGGATGTTTATGCCTTTACGCCAATGGGCAAGGTCATACAACTGCCTCGCGGAGCCACGCCGATAGATTTTGCTTATTCGATCCACTCTGAGGTAGGTGATACTTGTACAGGGGCAAAGATCAACGGAAGGATAATTCCTCTCAGGACGGAATTACAGAACGGAGATGTGGTCGAGATAATGACCACCTCCAGCTCGAAACCATCTCGTGATTGGCTGAACTACGTCGTCACGTCAAAAGCAAGGAACAGCATTCGGCATTGGATATCTGAACAGCAACGCGCCGAATCGATAGATATAGGCCGCAAGCTTTTGGAAAAAGAGGCTGACCGCTTTCGACTTTCGCCCAAAAAGTTGATGAATAATGACGCTGAGATGAAGCGCATTGCAAATGAGTATGGACTGGGAAGGCCGGAAGATCTACTTGCATCTATAGGTTACGGCAAGACCTTGCCGCGAAACATAATCGCTAAATTTCTCGGCCCCGACAAATTTGCCGAACTTGACCCGGAAAAGCGCAAGGAAACTCGGCTTGAAACCGGAATGAAGGCGGTAAAGCGTCTTATCGGTCTTGGTGAGGACGCAATCGTCGTAAAGGGTGTGGACAATCTGCTCACAACCCGTGCGCGATGCTGTAACCCGCTCCGCGGAGAGGACATAATCGGTTATATTTCTCTCGGAAAGGGGATCGTTGTTCACAATAAACGGTGCAAGAACGTCAAACAGCTCATGATCAATAAAGACCGTGTCGTCGAGGTGGAATGGGCGAAAAGCGACAAGGAAGAGATACAGTCTGTCAGACTACTTGTAACGACAGAGAACCGCACCGGAATGCTTGCAGATATCACAAATGCCATTGCCGAGATCAAGACAGGTATCCGAAACGCTTCAGCCAGCGTTTCGCGTGACGACAAAGGCCTTATTGAAGTGACTGTGGAGGTTTTTGACAAGAAACACCTTGACCGCGTCATTCTG
Source organism: Acidobacteriota bacterium (assembly GCA_019639215.1). Lineage (GTDB taxonomy): Bacteria > Acidobacteriota > Blastocatellia > Pyrinomonadales > Pyrinomonadaceae > OLB17. The sequence goes on along the minus strand of JAHBSH010000014.1, from coordinate 19,927 downwards.
GCTATCGAGCAGGTTCCCGGCGTCATCGCGGTTGAGCGAATGAATGCTAATTAATGGCTTTTTGCTATTCGCGGATCGGGCCGGGCAAAGAGCATCTTATTCGCACCGGAGTTTTACAATAGTAATCAAAATCTGTTAATATTACGCTTTTGTTTGGATATTACAGGCGTGATTATGGAGATCATTTCAACCGATAAGGCACCGGCGGCAATAGGGCCGTATTCGCAGGCGATAAAGGTCAACGGCATGGTTTACTGCTCTGGCCAGATACCGATAGACATTGCTACGGGAGAATTCGTTCCCGGCGGTGTTGTAGAGCAAACACATCAGGTATTGAAAAATCTCGGCGAAGTACTTTCTGCGGCAGGAAGCAGCTTTAACAAGGTTGTCAAAACAACTGTGTTTTTGGCTGATATGGGTGATTTTGCCGCAATGAATGAGATATACGCCCAGTATTTTAACGAAAATGAACCGGCTCGCGCCACAGTTCAGGCAGCAAGACTGCCGCGTGATGCCCGCGTAGAGATAGATTGTATTGCCGTTGGCTAAACGGTGTGATCCGGATACGGAAAAACCGGGCTCTGATAAGGATCAATGCCCGGTGTTGATAATAAATGCGTGGTGATTGGGTTGCTACGCGGCTTTGATAATTTTGCCGGATTTGATGCAGCGGGTACAGACCTTTAACCGGCCGTTGCTTCCCGAGGGGAGCTTAACACGGACGGGCTGCAGATTTACATTAAATCTGCGTCGGGTCTTGTTGTTAGCATGTGAAACATTGTTTCCAAACTGCGGCCCTTTGCCGCAAACGTCGCATCTCTGTGCCATAATTATTGCCTCCGAATATTAACGAGGTAGAATGAGTTTACAAAACCCAAAACAGATTTTATAGCAAACGATAAGGCTTGAAGTCAAGTAATGGAAATGAATCGAATTGGTGAAGGAGTCAATCTCATAGTGCGAAACATAAAAATAAACCCGGCAGTAGTTGTCGGAATGGTTCTGGCGGCGGTTTTCATGACGGCATGTTCAGGTGAACCTGTAGCCGGTCCTGACGGAACGGATCCGAACGAAGTTGCTGCAAAAGTTAATGGCCGTGACATCCGTATGGAAGAGGTCGAAAAAGCGGTAAAGGCTCAGGCCCAGGGAACGCAGAGTTCCTTTTCTCCGCTTGAACTGGCATCAGCCCGTCTTAGTGTTCTTCAGCAGATAATTCAGACAGAGGTAATGTACCAGAAGGCTGAAAAAGAAAACACCATCCCCAGCGATGAAGAAGTAACTGCCGAAATGAACAAGCGCAAGACCACCAGCAACCTTTCTGCCGAAGAGTTTGAAAAGCAGATGAAAGAAGCCGGTGAGACGGAGCAGTCATGGCGTTTGAATGTCAAAAAGGAGATTGCCCTTCAGCGGCTTCAGGAAAAGATCGCCGGAAAGGTTGATTCTCCAAAGGACAGCGAGATCGAGCAGTTCTATAACGGCAACAAAGAGCAGTTTAAGAACAAGCGTGGTGCCGAACTCGCAGCGATCGTAGTAGATCCGAGCAACAGCGGTCAGGGCGATACGACCACTAATGAAGATGAGGTCAGGTTGCGGTTAAATGAGATCGGTCAGAGGTTGGCGACAACCGATTTTGCAGCGGTCGCACGTGAATTCAGCGAAGACCTTGAAACAAGATCTCGCGGTGGTGATTGGAGATATTTTTCAGAGGATGAGATGCGTCAGGTCTTCGGTGCTCAGGTGGCTTCCCATGTCATGGATAAAATGACCAACGGGCAGGTATTCCCTAGCGTATTGCCGCTTGACGGACGTTTTCTGGTCGTCAAACTCCTTCGTAAACAGGAAAAAGATGAGGATCTTACGCTTGAAAGCCCGCAGGTGCGTCCGCGTATAACTGAACTTTTGACGAATGCACGCAAGAACCTGCTATGGCAATCGTATGTCTCTCTGGCGATGAACGAATCGAAGGTAGAGAATCTGCTTGCACGCAAGGTAGTTGCAAATCCGAACGAGTTGAGCGGAGCAAGGCCTGCCGCACCGGCGAATGCGAATCAAACTGATGCTAATGCAAATACGAACGCAAATGCGAACTCATCTGCTAACGTAAACGCAAATACGAACGCGAACAGTAATACAAATGCGGCGGCAAATACTAACGCTGCAGCTAATACAAACGCTAACGCTAACAAGTAAGGCAGCCAACATTTGTTGGTAGGAAAGGACTGCCACGAAACATTTCGACGGACGAAACTGTTCGGAAAAGCGTTTCGTGGCTTTTTACGTAATAATGCTTTTTCGTTTAAGCAATGTTGAGAAAGGTTACGGCGGGACTGAGATCCTTCGCGGTGTTTCCTTTCAGGTAAATCCCGGTGAAAAGGTCGGACTGGTCGGTCGTAACGGAGCGGGTAAAACGACGGTTTTCCGTCTTTTGACCGGGTCGGAAAACCCCGATGTCGGCGAGGTTGTAAAGGCAAACGGTCTTAAACTGGGCCTGCTCGATCAGCACGTGAACTTTGAAAAGGGTCAGACCGTACATCAGGCGGCATTGTCTGCTTTTCAGGCTATTTTGAAAATAGAGTCTGAAATGCGTGAACTGGAATTGCGGATGGCGGATGACCATTCGCCTGAGATATTGGAGCGTTATGCTGATCTCCAAACGGCATTCGAACAGGCAGATGGGTTTACATACTCGGCGCGTGCTGAATCTATTCTTCTCGGTTTAGGATTTTCACCGGAATACTGGGGTCACGACACTGCAACCCTATCCGGCGGACAAAAGAATAGGCTCGGCATGGCAAGATTGTTACTGTCCGGGGCAGATGTTTTGCTGCTGGATGAGCCGACGAACCATCTGGACGTTAATGCTGTCGAATGGCTTGAAGAGTTTCTGCGGGAATATCAGACAGCGTATGTCGTTATCAGCCACGACCGCTACTTTCTTGATCGTACGACCGACCGTATCATAGAGATAGATAACGGGAAGGCGGCAATTTATAAAGGGAATTATTCGCAGTTTCTGGTAGAAAGGGAACTTAGACGTGACCAGCAGCGTCGGGAATACGAAAATCAGCAGTCTCACATCGCTAAAACACAGGAGTTCATTCGACGAAACCTTGAAGGCCAAAAGACCAAACAGGCTAAATCAAGACGCACGATGCTTGAACGCATGGAAAAGATCGATCGTGTGATCGAAGACCGTTCCGGCGGTCACTTTGGCCTTAAAAGTGTAGAGAGGGCGGGAAACAACGTTCTCACGGTGGAAGATCTCGCAATTGGTTACGGTTCGGCGAAACTGGCGGAAGGCATTGGCCTGTCTTTGCACAGGAGTGAGGTGCTTGGAATCATCGGAGCGAACGGCACCGGCAAGACGACCTTTCTCAAGACAATACTCGGCAATTTGTCGCCGCTCGAAGGCGAAGTAAGGTGGGGAACAAAGACCAACATCGGCTATTACTCTCAAAACCTTGATGATCTTCATGAGGCAAACGAGATAATCCAGGAACTTCGCAGGGTCGATCCGTTGGCAGATAACGGAACGTTGCGGTCATTTCTTGCTCGATTTCTCTTTGTCGGCGAAGATGTTTTCAAGAAAGTAAGCGATCTTTCGGGCGGCGAAAAGGGCCGTCTCGCACTTGCGAAGCTGATCTATTCCCGCAAGAACGTTTTGGTTTTAGACGAACCTACTAACCATCTGGATATACCATCTCGCGAAGCCCTTGAGGATGCTCTTACCGAGTACGACGGCACGGTCGTTACGGTAAGTCATGACCGTTTTTTCCTGGACAAGATCGCTACACAGATACTCGCTTTTGAACTCGGCGGTGTAGTAAACATATTTAACGGAAACTATACCGAATATCATGATTTTAAGGTAAGGGTAAGCGGCGATAAGAATAAGGAAGCCACGGCGGCAGATCCGGTTAAAACACCGTCACAATCTGAGGAAACTTCCGCAAGCAATGTGCCTGTATTGAGCAAGAATCAACGAGACAGGATCGCACGTTCCATTGAAGAGATCGAATCAAAAATACAGAGGCTTGAGGCCGAGCGAGACGGTCTTACGGTGGAAATGAATCTGCCCGAAAATGCGTCTGACGTCGAACGGTTTACCGAGTTGACCGAAAGATTTCAGACAACAGAGGAAAGCATCCTTTCACTATATGCTGAGTGGGAGACGTTCGAGGCTCAGCTTTCTGAACGGTAATTAGGTGCCTCTTTTGTAATGATCACATCATGGACGTGAGATTCGCGTAAACCGGCGGATGTGATACGAACAAACCTTGACTTGGTTTGAAGCGCTTCGATATTTCGACTGCCTGTATAACCCATTCCGGCGCGAAGACCGCCAATAAGCTGCGTTACCATTTCCGCAACCGTTCCTTTATAAGCCACACGGCCTTCTATGCCTTCAGGGACGAACTTTGATTCTGCCTTGGTCAGTTCCTGTGCGTAGCGGTCGCTGGAGCCTTTCTTCATCGCTCCTATTGATCCCATTCCGCGATATGACTTGAAATTACGTCCTTGGAATAAGATCACCTCACCCGGAGCTTCTTCAGTACCGGCGAAAAGAGATCCGATCATTACGCAATCTGCTCCTGCAGCGATAGCTTTTGCAACATCTCCGGAAAATTTTATGCCTCCGTCGGCAATTATTGGTACGCCTGTACCGCGGGCTGCTTCTACACACTCAGATATTGCAAGGATCTGTGGAACTCCGGCTCCGGTCACAACGCGGGTCGTGCAAATAGAACCCGGCCCGATGCCTATCTTCACTGCATCGACACCAGCATCGATAAGCTGCTTGGTGGCTTCAGCAGTGGCCACGTTTCCGGCAATCAGTTCAAGATCAGGGAATTTTGCCTTGGTCTTTTTCACGGCCTCAAAAACACGCGAACTGTGTCCATGAGCAGTGTCTATGACGATCGCATCAACCCTGGAGGCGATCAGTGCCTCTGCTCGTTCGAGGAAATCACCGGTAGCTCCTATTGCAGCGGCACAACGAAGCCGTCCGTAACTGTCCTTAGCTGCATTTGGAAATCTTATCGCTTTTTGAATGTCCTTTACCGTGATAAGGCCCTTCAAATGTCCGTCATCATCTACGACAAGGAGTTTTTCAATTCTGTGTTTTTGCAGCTTGACCTTCGCCTCGTCAAGTGTCGTTCCTACGGGAACCGTCACTAGCGGTTGCGGGGTCATTATCTCCTTGACCGGAATATCTGTCCGGGTTTCGAATCTTAGATCTCGGTTAGTGATGATGCCGACAAGAAAGCCATTCTCATCTATTACCGGAACACCACTGATGCGATATCTTTCCATGATCGCAAGCGCATCAGAAACAAGCGAATCTTGAGGGATGGTCACAGGATCGACTATCATACCTGATTCGCTTCTTTTGACCTTATCAACTTCTTCGGCCTGCTCGGCTATTGAGAAGTTCTTATGAATGACTCCTATGCCGCCCTGTTGAGCAAGGGCGATAGCGAGAGATGCTTCAGTAACCGTATCCATTGCCGATGAACACAAAGGTATGTTCAGCTCTATCCCTCTCGAAAACTTTGTGCGGGTATCGACCTCGCCGGGTAAAACTTCAGAATATGCCGGAACCAACAAAACGTCGTCGAATGTAAGTCCTTCTTTTATCTCGTCAAACTTCATAACTGTATATAAAACACTACAAATATTTTAGTTGCTGAAAAACCTAAGAGATCAGCAGTAATACTAAAAGAACTGAAAAATTTAGAAATTATCTCTGTATGCGAAAAAGCCCGCCAAAATATTGCGGGCGCGTGATCCGGTAATCCTTTTGTTTTGCAGATGTTTTTGATCAGAATACTTCATTACTGATTAGTGGCTCCTGCCGGAGCCGGCGTCCTCGGCGTCGAAGCGGAGGAAGGTGTCGGCGATGTACGTGCAGCCGTTCTATTACTAGAAGGTTCCGACGTACTGTTCGACGAAACGTTAGAATTACCGCGAGGAGTAGCCGCCGGTCGTCGTGGCGTCGGATCCACTGTCGGTGATACCGGTTCAGCAAGCTTTCCTGAATCCCAAACCGCTGCAAGGTTGGTCTTGTCTATCTCGAAGGCGATCACTTGGCCTTTAACCGGTGCCGGAGGAGGTTCAATTGTCTTTCCGTTCAATTTTAGCTCTACCTTGTCCGCAAACCCTTTATAATAGCTTAGCTTAACACTATCACTTCCTTCCAAAACCTTCGGCGTGTTGGCGGCGACAGTTTCTGTGTTGGTCGCGCCGTCAATGGTTGAATTCAATGAGATGGCTTCGTCCTTCGCGGTGAATTCGATTCTGATCCGGTCGGTTTGCGTGGGTCCGGCCTGAGAAGTATTTGCAGGCGGAGCGTTATTTCCGGTCGTATTTGTGTTCACATTTGATGTAACAACCGTTTCATCTGAACGTCCCTGCAAATAGTTCAAAAGGAAAAGGATACCACCGGTCATCAGTCCCAATATTATTACTGCAAAAATTATAGTGGGAACAGAAGAATTTGCCGCCTGTTCATCTGTCAACACCTCAGGCTTGTATTTTTGAAGTGTGGGATCCTCACCGCCTTCAGTTGAAGCAACGACCTTTGCGTAATCTTGTAATGCCTCATGCTCATCCAGCCCGATGAACTTCGCGTAGGATTTAACGAACCCCTTGTTGAAGATCCCTCCAGGAAGCGGTTTATAGTTGTCGTTCTCGATCGATTCGAGATACAACGACGAAATGCGGGTCTGTTCAGCGACCTCGCTGATGCTTATACCCCGCTCTTCGCGAGCCTGCCGCAATTTTTCTCCGAGAGATAATGACATTTTACGAAAATTCTATGTGTACTAACACGTTACCGTCATAAGGTCTATAAACTTGAAATATAGCTTTCAGCTACCATTGATGTCAATTGTATCGCGAAACCGATGGTATTACGAACGCTTGATTCTTAGTATTAGTGCGTGATACGTTTAGAGCATTCTCTGACAGGACATTTCAATATCCGGTCAATAATTTTTGTGAGGAATTCTCAATGAGTTTAGAAGCGCTTGGGATGGTCGAGACCAAGGGATTTGTCGGTGCTGTCGAGGCGGCAGATGCCATGGTAAAAGCGGCAAATGTCGAACTTGTCGGCAAGGAGTATATCGGTGCCGGATTCGTTACGATCTTCGTACGTGGTGATGTTGGTGCTGTAAAGGCCGCGACTGATGCCGGAGCGGCAGCGGCTCGGCGTGTCGGTGAACTGATAAGTGTTCACGTCATACCTCGTCCGCACAGTGAGGTTGAACGCGTTCTGCCGAAAGGCGGCAAAGTGGGACTAAGTCCTGATGAAAAAGCTCTTCGCGGCGGCGGTAAACAGTTGTCGTCAGGTTCTGCAGGGGCAGCGCTATCAGATAACGACCGTTCAAAGACCCGCAGCAAGTAAAACGGATCATGGTTCGATCTCGCCGCAATACAGGTGTTTTGCGGCGAATTCTGCTTATAGCCTGTAAATTCAAATGGCCGATAAGGATCTGATCTCACAACAGGAGGCACGTGACGCGGTAGAGGCCGCGCATGAGGCCTTTCTGGCGCTTTCGCGATTTGATCAGGCGCGTATTGACGCTGTCTGCGACGCGATGGCGAATGCCGCGCTTGCCGATGCGGGTCGCCTAGGACGTTTGGCGCATGAAGAGACGGGTTTTGGTCGAGCAGAAGATAAGAAAGAAAAGAACCGCTTTGCCGCACAGGATATCTGGGGACATTTTAGGTCATTGAAAACCGTCGGTGTGGTCAATGACCTTGGCAGCATTGTCGAGATAGCTTCGCCGCGCGGTGTTGTCGCAGCGATCATTCCTTCGACCAACCCAACATCGACCGCGATCTTCAAGATAATTATCGCGATAAAGTCCCGGAATTCCATTGTTTTGTCACCTCATCCGTCAGCGGCAAGATGTATTGCTGAGACTGCCAGGATCATGGAAGAAGCGGGTTTGAAAGCCGGTTTGCCAAAGGGAGCTATTTTCTGTCTTCAGAATTCCACAATAGAGGGAACTGAGACGCTGATGAAGCACCGTCGTACGGCTGTTATCTTGGCGACTGGCGGTATTGGACTTGTTAGAGCGGCATATTCTTCCGGTAAACCAGCATTTGGCGTTGGCCCTGGCAACGTGCCTGTGTATATTGACCGTTCCGCCGATGTTTCAAAGGCTGTGAGTAATATTTTGACCGGAACCTGTTTTGATAACGGGACGATTTGTGCATCCGAACAGTCTGTCGTTGTAGATTCACCGATAGAAGCACAGGTTCGCGACGAATTTCGTAAACAAGGCGGTCATTTCTTGTCGGCCTCAGAAGCAGATGCTATCGCAAATATTCTACTCACGCCGCAGCGAACGCTAAATGCCGGTATTGTCGGCAGATCGGCAGAATATATAGCAAACCTTGCCGGTGTGAGCGTGCCGACCGGGACAAGATGCTTGCTGGCAGATTGCGGCGGCGTTGGAAGGGATTTTCCTTGGTCGATAGAGAAGCTTTCGCCGACCCTGGCATTTTTTGTTGTTGACGGTGTTGTGGCCGGGGCGAACAGATGTGAAGAGATATTGCGTTTTGGCGGCATGGGACACACTGCCGGTATGCATTCAAAGGACCGTTCAGCGGCGATCAAGTTCGGAGAACAGATGCCTGCATCTAGAGTTGTCATAAATTCACCGACGACACACGGAGCCATCGGGCTTTCCACTGATCTTAATCCTTCAATGACCCTTGGATGCGGTTCGTGGGGCGGCAACGTAACTTCTGACAATGTATCTCCACTGCATCTGATGGATATAAAACGCGTAGCATTTGAAACAAAGCCGGTCGGAACGGCAACTGTTCCCGTGTCTTCGTCGGCCACTGCTCCGGTCATGCCTACGCCCGCGAGGAAAAAGCCTGATCGTTCGGCGATCGCGACAATGGTCGATCAGTTTTTAAGAAATAAGTTGAGTAGAGTGCCGGAACCTTCTAGTGAACCTGTTCAGCCTGTCACGCCAGTTACTGTAGAACAACCTGTACAACCGATCTCGCCCGTGAAGACGGTCATTCATGAACTGCGTCCGCAGTCTCTTACGGAAAATGGCGTTGACCGGACGCCTGTAGATTTTGTAAGTGAGGATGACGTTCGAAAAGCAGTTGAAAAAGGCCATAAGATCTATATAAATTCTAAGACCATTTTGACACCAAGTGCCCGAGATCTTGGCAATGAAAAGGAGGTCTTTGCAAAAGGCTGATCTAAGGCAATGAGTGGTAACAGGATCATTTTTCTTTTGCTTCTTCTGTTCAGTCTTGCTGTTGCGGTATATGCACAGGATAATGATGGGTCAGAAAGATCAACCGCGTCTAATGTCAGGTATGGCGTTGTAATTGATAATTCAGGTACTTTCAGGTTTGCTCTTGAAAAAGCTGTGCGGCTTATGTCCACAGTAGTCCGTGAGCAGAACAACGGAGATAAGGGTTTTTTGATGACCTATACCGACCCTGAGGGCATCTATCTAAAGGTCAAGTTCACATCTGATATTGATGAATTGGCGGATACCATTGAAAATGTTTACGTTGAGGCCGGACGCACTGCCGTTTGGGACGCCTTATACGCGGCGGCAGAAGTCTTTGACAAGATAGATCCGGAAACGCCTGTCCTAGAACGACGGATGATATTTCTTGTCACCGACGGAGACCAGAAAGGAAGCAGTCTGAAACCGGATTTTGTACTAAAGCGTCTTAAGGAACGCGGTGTGACCGTTCATGTTGTCGGGTTAGGCGAGGGAAAGGTCGATCTAAAAACTATAGCTCGTATTGCTGATAATACCGGCGGCAGGAAATTCGTCCCGGCAACCGCAGATGAACTTGTATCTACCGCGGCTGATCTTATCGATATTCTAAAAGGGAAGGTAAATTAGAAACAAGAGATAGATGGCCAAACGGGGGCGGAAGAAAAAGGTTTGTGCATGCGGGGCCGAGATAAGGCCTGAAGCCGCATTCTGCTATAATTGCGGAACCGATCTGGTTTCGCCAAAGCCGGTCGAGCCGGTGAATACGGAGGTCGTGAATGCGGTAGTTGATGAACCGCCGCCGATTCCTGTTCCGGAAGTTGCCTTGAAAGATTTTGCAGAGCCTCAACTGGCACCGTTACCTGAGGAAATAGCAGAATCCTCTAGTGTCAAAATTTCCGTTCAGGAAAAACCGGGGCCGCAGAGGAAAAGACGTGAGCGTCCCATTAAACCTCGTCCGGCTGTTGTAAATATAGAATGGACAGAGCCGGACAGTATGGGAGCAGGGTTTCTGCTATGGACATTTATCTTTATCGTGATCTGTGCTTTGGTTATAGCCATTGCAATCTATTTGAAGTAAGTTTCCGATGACGGCAGCGATCCTAATATTTTTTGCGGCAATACTTGGTGTTAGTATATTGATGTTTATTGTCGTTATTGTGATGAGGTTGCGTTCCCGCAAACGCGGGTGAGTGGTGTGTGAATCTATATGCAAGCTTTGGGAATGGTTGAGTGTTTCGGTTTGGTTGCCATGATAGAGGCGGCCGATGCCATGGTCAAATCCGCAAACGTGGAATTGGTCGGATATGAAAAGGTCGATGCCGGCCTTGTAACGGCCATTGTGCGAGGTGAGGTTGGTGCCGTAAAGGCCGCTGTCGATGCCGGAGCCGTTGCCGCACGAAAGGTCGGAACCGTTACAGCCGTCCATGTCATACCGCGTCCGCATGACTCTGTTGACGAAGGAATACCCGTTCTTGTTACCGGAGAGACCAATCGTAAAAAAATATCCGGCTCTGTTCCCGAGTGAAAAGATCATCAGCGAAATTAAGAATGGGCTGTCCGTTATGGACAGCCCATTTAGCTTATGTGATGCGAATACAGAGCCTAGTTTGAACGCTGGAGAGCGGGTTGGCCATCTTTCCCCTCGGCGGTGCGTCCTGCACGTGTAACTGCTATTCGTTTTTCCTTATTTGGCCCATCCTTTATCAATACTTTTATATTGCGATATGTGCCGTCGTTGTTATTATTAGTTGGTATATAGCCTATCGAATATTGCATCCGCATTTCAGACGCAATATCGAGTGCTATGTTCGGCAGTTCTGAAACCGAGCTTGGAAAATAGGATTTCCCGCCTGTTTGTGAGGCCAGATCCTCAAGAAATGATTTTGCTTTGCTTTGCGAGCTTTTCGAGAAAAAGCCACCTTTGTCGCTAAGTTCTCGAACAAATCCTACGGTGTAGATCTGAACATCAGATTCTCTAAGAAGATCCTGAAGCTGTTTTTGAGAATAGTAACTGTTGACATCTTCACCATCAGAGACCAGTACGATCGCTCGGCGTTTGCGATTGTCGTCTGTTCCAATTTCAAAATCCGAAACCTTCTCTATTGCGAGATAGACAGCATCGATTATCGACGTTCGACCGCCCTCGATATAGAGTTTGGTATCAAGGGCTTCTTTAACCTCTTCTTTATCGGTCGAAAAATCCTGCACGATCTCAATGTTCTGTGAGTTAACAAATCGGATAACACTTGTCTTGTCACCTGAACGGTTGGTATCGACAATTATCTTTCCGGCCTCGATCACCTCATTTATCTGTGCTCTGAGCGATCCTGAATTATCTATGACCAGACTGTAGTTGGTCGGAACCTCTGACCGTGAAAAGAACTCGATAGTTTGAGCGACATTATCCTCAAAGATCGAGAACTCGCTTTGTGGAAGGTTATTGATCGGGCGGTTGTTTCTGTCCACGACTCGGACATTTAAGTTAACCAGCTCGGTTTCGACGATGATAGGATCGTCATCATCTATCGGTGTAGCCGTAGGGCTTGGGGTAGGCCTTGATGGATTAACCTCAGACTGCTGCGCGTTGGCAGAACCACTGATAAATGAGAGTAGATAAACTCCTGCCGCAAGGGTGAGTAGTATCACCAAGCGACGACCTGAATTAGATAAAATATATTTCATTTTTAGCAGCAACTATCAATAACTTGTTGAAGGCGAGGCATAGTATCCCTCACGGTTCCGAACAGTTAGACGCCGCATTCCGCGAGGAGGTTTGACATTAACTCGCACCTTTCTCCATTTTCCGTCAGGTCGAAAATCCGAAGGCGTATAGCCTATCGAGTATTGGTGGCGAAGCTCAAGGGCTATGCGTTCAAATATCTCGTCCATTTCAACGGCAGTGCTGGGATAGAATGACTTTCCGCCCGTTACTGAAGAAAGTTCGTCAAGAAATGCCTGCCCCTGCATCCCCAGCATCGAACCGGCATCTCCACCCAATATACCAACCGCGTATGTTACAACGTCAGATTCCTTCATCAAACGGCGAACTTCACCAAAATTATAACGAGAAGCGTTGTCCTGGCCGTCGCTGATTATCATCAAAGCCTTCTTTCGATGAGTTCCTCGCGTTACACGTTCAATGCCGAGATAAACGGCATCATAAAGAGCCGTGTTCTGATTCGGGTTTACCAAGGTCAATTTCTGGAGAACAGCGTCGCCGTCGCGCGTCCTATCCAGCAGAAGCTGGGCCCGGCTATTAAATGCGATAAGAAAATATTCGTCGTTCGGGTGGCTGGTATTAATAAATCTGCTTAGAGCTGTGCGAGCCTTGCTTATCTTGTCACCTGTCATTGAACCGGATACGTCAAAAATTATTCCGATAGAGACCGGTGCGTCTGAATCACTGAAGAAAGTTATTTCCTGCTTTTTATTGTTATCGTAAACCGTAAAATCCTTTTGAGACAGGCCTGAGACCAAACGACCGTAAAGATCAGTTACGGTCAAGGTCAGAGTTACCAGATCAACCTGAACCCGTTCAATCTTTTGAGTTTCGTCTTCTATGGGGGGTGGAGGCGTCGGCTCTGGTGTTTGCGCATTGCTGATAGGACTAAATAACAGCAATAGCGCAAATGGAATAACAAGCAGGAATGGCCTTGGGTGATGTTTCCAGGCCACGATTCTGTGAGGTCCCATATACAACTCCTGAACTGACGGTCTAGGCTATTCTAAGAAATGAACAGATTATACGCAAGATAATTTTATGATGTGAATGAAAGCTAAATGGTTGTTTTTAACGTAAATCCAAAAAATGAGGCCACTCTGCGCAACCAAATAGTAATCATTGCGTGTTATAATCCATGTAGCTGATAGTGTCTGGCGGGCAATGCGTCCAGGTGCTTATCGGCATCTCCGTGCATCATAACTCATTATGGCAGAATTCATTTGTCGATTTGGAACTCCTTCCGGTGAGATCGTTACCAGGATAGTTGAGGCTCATGGTGCCAGGGAGGCTCGCGCTTCGCTTGAAAACGACGGTTACAAGGTCTTTGAGGTGTCCTCTGCCGAAGGAGCGATAGCTTCTGCTCTGGGGATCGGAGGTAAAACATCTCGACGGCGTATAAAACAAGGCGATTTTCTGCTTTTCAATCAACAGCTGTCGGCACTTTTAAGGGCTGGTATCCCCGTACTCCAGGCAGTTTCTCTATTAAAGACCCGTTCAAATTCTGCTGCCCTTCGTGATGTTCTGGCCAATGTTGAAGAGAAGATCAAAGGCGGTGTTCCGCTTTCCGAAGCGTTTGAGGCACAGGGCATATTCCCGCGTATTTATACTGCCTCTATATATTCAGGTGAGAAAAGCGGAGCTCTTGATGATGTTCTCGCACGTTTTGTCGACTATTTGCGTAAAAGTGTGGGGCTCGCCCGAAAACTTCGCGGAGCTTTGGTCTATCCGGCATTTTTGCTCATTGCAGCAGCGTTCATGATCGCGTTTCTGACGTTGTATATAGTCCCACGCATGTCAACGCTTTTTCAGGGCTTGAGTGCAAACCGCGGGCTGCCGACGTTAACTGTGTGGGTTGTGGCAATTTCAGGTGCTATAGCTGACAACGTATGGTGGGTTCTTCCGTTGGTAGTGATACTTTTCGTAGCTCTTTTCGTATGGCTGAGGACGGCGAGCGGACGATTGATATTTCATAAGTTCCTTCTCAAAACACCCGTCGGCGGAATGCTTATCAGACAAATGGCGACGGCACAGCTTTCGCGTTCGCTCTCCACCTTGCTTGCAGGCGGCATCACTGTTCCTGATTCATGGGAGATAGCCTCGCAGGCTATAAATAATCTTGAATTGCGAAGACGCAGCGAAACAGTGCTTCCTCTGATACGCGAGGGACGCGGTTTTACAGATTCGCTGGAAAGAGCGAACTGGATACCGGAGTTGGGCATTGACATGATCGGTATCGGCGAACGTTCCGGCAGCCTTAGGGAAATGCTGGACGAGGTTGCCTTATTCTATGACGCTGAGGCCGACGTCAAGCTCGAACAGCTCACAACACTTCTTGAACCTGTGATCCTGATCTTTATGGCGCTTGTGGTTGTTGTGGTGCTTTTGGCTATTTATCTGCCGATAATTGATACGATCTCAGCAGGACCAATGGGCGGAAGATAATTAGCAGGCGAGAGTCGGCAGTATAGATGTAATAAAAACTAATGAACGAACAGACAGACCCATACATAACCAATATATCTTCTCCAAAGATAGAGCTTTCGGATTTTCTTGAGAACGAACCGCCGGAAGTGGTCGAGGCAAAACAGCTTGCCCGCCGTTATCGCCTGCCATATATTGACCTTTTGCCGCCGGATCAGCCATCGCCGATAGATTATGGTGAGTTGTCGAAAATACCTGTTGAAATGATGCTTCGTAATCATTTCGTTCCTCTGCGAAGAGACGGGCATGAACTCCATGCCGCCATGGCAGATCCTACTAATCTGGAATTGCTTGACGAGATGGAGAACGCTCTGAATGTAAAGATCGTTCCTTACATCGCTACGCTCGGAGCCATCGATGTTGTGTTGAAGAAAGGTGATGCAACACAGCGCGTCCTGCAGGAAGCAGCTTCGGGTTTCAAAATATCGCTCGTAAAAGAAACCGAACAGGGTGAAGAAGTTCTTGACCTCGACCGTCTTGCTTCGGACAGCGAGATGTCGCCGATCATCAAGCTCGTCGATACCATTGTTTATAACGCGATGGAATCAAGAGCTTCAGATATTCACATTGAGGCCGGTGATCGCGACGTGCATGTAAAATTCCGTATTGACGGTGCTTTATACCGAAAGGTCGATCCGATAGACATCGCATATCATCAGACATTGGTCTCTAGGATCAAGGTCATGTCCGAACTGGACATCGCCGAACGTCGTATTCCGCAAGATGGCCGTTTCCGTGTTAGGTATAAAGGCCGCACGGTGGATTTTCGTGTTTCTATCCTGCCATCGGTCTTTGGCGAGAACTGCGTCATTCGTATCCTCGACAAAGAGCAGATCTCAGAAGAATTCAAAAACCTCAGTTTAGACGTGGTTGGGTTCGATCCCGACGACCTCAAACGCTTTCGTGTATATATCAAGGAGCCGTACGGGATGGTACTCGTGACCGGTCCGACCGGTTCCGGTAAAACGACAACGCTTTACGGTGCTCTGAATGAGATACGAAATGAAGAGGACAAGATCATCACGATCGAGGATCCGGTCGAATATCAGCTTCAAGGGATCATGCAAATACCCGTGAACGAGAAGAAAGGTCTGACATTTGCCCGTGGGTTGCGCTCAATATTGCGTCACGACCCTGACAAGATAATGGTTGGCGAAATTCGTGACGAAGAGACCGCACAGATCGCAATCCAATCAGCGTTGACAGGCCACCTTGTTTTTACGACCGTTCACGCGAACAACGTTATTGACGTTATCGGTCGTTTTTTGAACATGGGCGTTGAACCTTACAACTTTGTGTCCTCGCTTAACTGCGTGTTAGCCCAACGTCTGGTGAGATTGCTTTGCCCGACCTGCAAAAGACATTATCAGCCGACCGAAGCAGAACTTTTTGAATCCGGCCTCAAACCCTCAGAAACTGCTGACCAGAGCTTTTACCGAAACGTAGGCTGCGATGCCTGCAACCACACAGGCTATCGCGGCAGAACGGCGATCCATGAGCTTTTGGATATGTCCGATACTATTCGCGAAATGATAATCGACCGCCGTCCGGGTTCCGAGATACGCCGTCAGGCAGAAAGGGAAGGTCTTTCATCGCTGCGCGAATCGGCGATAAAGAAGGTGTTTCTTGGCCAGACGACGCTTCACGAGATAAACCGCGTTACCTTTGTCGAAGAGATCGGATAGGATATGAGACTTTCAGTTCTTCTCTTTATATTTTGCCTATTTCCGTTCATCGGTCAGGCACAAATGGAAGGAAATCCTGAAAACTGGTGCCGTGGTGGTTTTTTCACACGGGATACCGAAAATTTCAGGATAGCGGTAGTCAACAAAATGACCGGAAAAAAGGTCAAACGAGCTTACTTTAGCAATGATGACCGTTCTGACTGCCCCGGAGCGATCGGCTGTGAAACAAAGAGCTATGTAATACCCGGTGATGAGGTTCTGATCAATCGAGAGTTTAACGGCTATGGCTGCGGCTGGTTCGTCACACCCAAAAGCGGCGGTTTTGTTGGCTGGCTAAAACTCGAAGATCTTGAGTACAAAAAACTTCCTGCCAAATACCCCTTACAAAACTGGCTTGGTGAATGGACAGACGGAACAAGCACGATCAGCTTCACGAATAATAAACTCAGAGGATGGCTGAATGTTACCGGAGATTCATATTGGAAGGGTCTTGGCGATAACATAAACATTGGTCAATTGGATAACCGTGCAGAACCTCAGAACGGTCAGCTAAAATATTCCGAAGGAGAAGAGGAATATGACTGTCAGGCGACTATGCGTCTGGTGGGGAAATATATGATAGTTGCCGATAATATGCACTGCGGCGGAATGAATGTAACGTTCTCCGGTGTTTATCAGAAAGCAGCTAGAAAATAGGATGTCTGATGACACACTTGTGGCTTATCCTAAGAGTTGAGAATAAACTAAAGGGTCGACATTCCCGCCGCTAACTATCAGGCAGATTTTTTTTCCCGTAAACCTTTCCCTGTTTTCCAAAATTGCACCGAGCGAAACGGCTCCGGTCGGTTCACATTTAAGATTGGCGAGAGTGAAGTAAAGCCTTAGGGCATTAGCGATATTTTCATCCGAGACTTCGATAAAATCTTTTACGCTGCTCTGTATGATCGGCCAGTTCAGGTTGCCGAGCGAGATGGTTCTGGCACCGTCGGCTATCGTTAGTGGCTCTTTTTCATTTGCGACTATTTCGCCTGCCTGAAATGAACGTGCCGCATCATTTGCAAGCAGCGGTTCACAGCCATAGACCTCTGCATTACTTTTGTTTTGAGCCAATCCTCGTATAACCCCTGAGATAAGCCCGCCGCCACCGACAGGGACAAGAACCGCGTCAAAACTTTTATCGGATAGTTCATCACCGAGTGTCGCATTTCCTTCGATTACAAACTCATCGTTGTACGCACTCGCCTTATATGCCTCGGGCATTTCGGCGGCAAGCTGTTCCACACGTTCGTTTCGACTGATCCTGTTAATGTCTATTAGGTCAAGCTGGGCGCCATAACCGCGTATCGCTTCAATTTTTACCTTTGCGGAAGTGTCGGGCATTACGATCACCGCGTTTTTTCCAAGCAGTTTACAGGCATAAGCCAAACCTTGCCCAAAATTGCCGGAAGATGCAGTGATTATCGTGTCATTCGGAACTTGCGAGGCAAGGTTGTAGGCGGCGCGGAACTTGAAACTTCCGGTGTGCTGAAAGGTTTCTGTGGCGATAGTTATATCCAGCCCGAAATAGTCTTTCAACTTTGCTGACTCAATGAATGTTGTCGGACGAATTGCTTTTTTGAGTGGTAACATACTGGTTAATGCGAAAGTGTATTATTCTTAAAGAATTATGTCCAACAACGAGATATTTGAACAGCTTGACTGGCTGTTTTACCAATCGCAAATGCAGTTTGGCAGCGTTGTAAAGTCAAAGTGGTTGCACACAGACGAGAATTGTCCCGGTTGCGGCAAAAAGCTGACGATGACTAAGTTCAAAGGAAAGAAAGCCCTTTCTTTGAACACTTTCATCTATCGCGAACGCGGTGTGCTGATCGGCTATCTGCTTTGTGGTGGCTGCGTAAAACAAATATTTAAGAAAGATACGGAACACCTTGGGAAATTACCGCTCCATGACCAGATCGAAAAGACACTGATAGAAAGTTATTTAAGAAAATCGGGACACTAAAAACGTTATGTCAAAATCACAATTCGGAATGGTCGGCCTCGGGACAATGGGGCGAAATTTTTTGCTAAATGTGGCGGACAGCGGTTTTTCATGCGTCGGATACGATCTGGATGCCGAAAAGCGAAACCTTTTATTAGAAGAGGGAAAGGACTGGGATATTTCTGCGGCAGAAGATCCGTCTGACCTCGTATCAAAGCTTGCTGCTCCAAGAACTATCATGCTATTGGTCCCGGCAGGCAAGGTGGTTGATGCCGTAATTGAAGACCTCTTAACGCATCTCGAAAAAGGCGATCTGATAATCGACGGCGGGAATTCACATTTTACGGATACAGAACGCCGTGAAGCATACCTTGCCGCGAAGGGATTTGGCTTCCTTGGTGTCGGCGTTTCGGGCGGCGAGGAAGGAGCACGGCTCGGGCCGAGCATTATGCCGGGTGGAAGCCGTGAATATTATGCTCGTGTTGCACCTATTTTTGAGGCCGTTGCTGCAAAGGTCGATGGAGAGCCTTGTGTTGCATATATGGGCAGCGGCTCAGCCGGGCATTTTGTGAAGATGGTTCACAACGGGATCGAGTACGCCATGATGCAACTGATCGCCGAAGCCTACAACCTTTTGAGAAATGCGGAATCGGCCGGAGGGTTGGACGGTAGTGAGGGTGTTGATCTGAAAGTTGCGGATATTTTTGCCGACTGGAACAAAGGCAAACTTAACTCTTTTCTCATAGAAATTACCGCGACAGTTCTTAAAAAGATCGACGGCGAGACGGGCAAGCCACTGGTCGAAATGATCCTCGACACCGCCGGGCAAAAGGGCACCGGCAAATGGACATCTCAGGCAGCAATGGATCTCGGCATCCCGATCCCAACCATAGACTCTGCGGTTTCGATGCGGCAGATCTCTGCTCAAAAGGCCTTACGTGTCGAACTTGCCCGACGCTATGCCTCCGGACGGTCAATTAACAATTCACAATTTATAATTAACAATTTGCACAATGCTCTTTATGCCGCTTTTATTGTTGCGTATGCACAAGGACTTTCGCTGCTTCAAGCTGCCTCTGAAGAGAAAAATTACGGATTGAATTTGGATGAGATCGCAAAGATCTGGCGCGGCGGCTGTATCATTCGTTCTGCTATGCTTGAGGATATTCGTTCGGCATTTTCCGCCGATCGGGCATTGCCAAATCTGTTGCTGGATCCGAAATTTGCCGGTGAGATCGGAGCGAATATCCCGGCCTTTAGAGCGGTTGTCGAACAATTTATCTCTGCCGGTATTCCGGCGATGTGTTTCTCTTCGGCGTTGGCTTATATCGACGCATTTTCATCAGAACGTCTCCCAGCAAACCTTACGCAGGCTCAACGCGACTATTTCGGCGCACATACATATCAAAGGATCGATAAAGACGGGATCTTTCATACACAGGAGTGGGAAAGCTGAGTTTCAATTGTCATTTATTTTCTTTAATGTTTTTTGGGGTCCTGCAATTCAGAATTGGCTCATGCAACTTTTTGATGTTCATTTGCGTGTTGATTAAATAGCTTTAGCTTTGTCTATAGGAGATGATAATCAATTACAGAAAACTTGTTTTCCTTATTTTGATCTGCATAATCTTAGGCAGTTGTAATTTGGGTTCGAGGATCCAGGTTCAGGAGATCATACAACATACGCGCGAAATTCGTAATGCTCAACTGGATTTTCGCCAGAACAATATGCGTTACGGATCGCTGAAGGAACTCGTTGCATCGGAACTTCTTAGCTCCAATTTAGAAG
>JAHBSH010000135.1 GCA_019639215.1 Acidobacteriota bacterium | reverse complement strand
TTCCAAAAAGTGAAGAACCTACTGACAGGCGATTGTCTCCACGCTAAAATCTACTTCGTAAAGAGATACGATTTCGTACGGAACAATGATCTTATATTTTCGATCATTGAAACATTCATTCGCTCAACGACGGCGCTTGCTCTTATATTTGCCGTTGCCCGTTAGGACACAAACGCTTGCATATAACCTACCGTTCCGAATCTCGCAATGATCCTTGTAGTTGCCCCGTTTCATTTTACCGATACTTCCCGTTAACGATGGGAATATTGACCACTGAATACAATTTTCCCTTAACTTTAATGGTGTATTTTCCGTAGGCTCTGTTCGATTTTGGCATTTGTCAATATGTTTAATGAACTTTGACCGGATTCTACTACCACTCTCGTATGAAAGCCAAGTCTGCAAATGAGATTTTAGCGAGGGACTTGCGAAGAATACTGGAGCCGATGATAGGACTTGAACCTACGACCTGATGATTACAAATCAACTGCTCTACCAACTGAGCTACATCGGCTTTTGTGCCATAAGCACGAACGAAAATACTAGCAAAATCGCGTGGCTCAAAGCAAGTCAGGATCGCTTTAGGTTGTTGCTTTGCAGGATCGGAAAAGGAAAGAGGCCAAGATAAGAAGTGAAATCCGAAAACTACATGGAGATCTATTAAAAGAAGCAACGACAAACGATCATGCAGCGACAGTCATATTGGGTATTTTAAACTTTATGAAGATCGAGGGGCTAGTTCAACGGCGGGAATTAGCACAAGGTTTCACGCCAACCTAGGAAATACCTAAACTAAATTGTCCACAAATGGAACATCAAAAATATGGTTTAGCTACATTAGCCGAACGATCAAAGCCAAAACATCAACATTGGATCGCTCCAAGTTTTTATTGGTTAAACAATGTAAAAATATCTTGACCACTACTGATCCTGAAAGCTATAATTAGTTTCGGTGCTTTTATAGCACGACCTATCCTATTTACTCGCCAGCGATACCATCTCGGTGGGTCCGGATCGAAGCGTTCCAGCTTTTATAAAGTATAAGAAAAGGAGAAAATTGTGAGCTTTACAAAGATCTTTAAGAAGGGCGTCACCGCTATCTCAGCCGTTGGTGTTTCCTCAATGTTATTAATTTCAGCTGTTAACGGACAGCAAATGTCGCATCGGCTTGATGTTGCGGCGGGTAATAACCTATATTGCGCGGGATATGTACAGACATCGCCTATTGATACAAGCCGAACCGTGATCGGCGGCTTTAATGAACAGGACGGTTTTCTCTATGGCGAAAATGACGAACTTTATGTCAACGCCGGAGCTAACCGAGGTGTAAAAGAAGGCGACCTGATGTCAGTTGTGCGTCCTCGCGGACAGGTAAGCACGCGTTGGAGCAACAAGAACGGACTCGGTTTCTATGTTCAAGAAGTTGGGGTTGTTGAAGTGATCAGGGTCAAACAAGAGTATTCGGTCGTTCGTGCAAAGACATCCTGCGACACGTTTCTTTTAGGAGATCTTGTTCGGCCGTGGCAACAGCGAACAAGTCCTGAGCACGCAAAACGTACAGAACTTGATCGTTTCGCCGATCCTTCCGGAAAGGCTCGCGGGCGCGTGTTTATGGCACGGGACAACCAGCAGATGGTCACGCGTGATCAGATCGTCTATGTTGACCTTGGTGCCGAAGACAACGTCAGTGCGGGTGACTATCTGACATTCTACCGGCCTTTAGGAAAAGGAAATCTATTCCATGGTCCGCCTGAATCGGCGAGTGCTCGCAGCTACGGATACAGCAGCCTCACATATCGAGGCGGAAAATTCTCAAATCAGACAGCGAGAAAATCCGGAGACCAGGCACGCGGTGCCGTTGTGACGTCACAAAAAGCAAAAGAAGGACGTCCTGATATTCGCAAAGTCGTTGGCGAGGGAATGATAGTAAACGTGAAGGAAAGAACCGCAACGGTTGTGATAACGAGAACAGTGCAGGAGATACATACAGGAGACTGGGTAGAGGTTCAGTAATTTCCGATCTAGGATTCATATCTGGCCGGTGCATGTTAATGTGCGCCGGCCTTTTTATTAAGAGTCTTTTTGCGATTTTTTCTTGAAAAAATACGAAAGGTAGTCGTACAAAGACCAGAGGGCCATTATTACAGCAACCCAAAGCCCACCTCTCCCGACGAGATAACCGAAAACCTTCCAATCATTTGAAGTCAGATCAAATTCGATAAGATTGGTAAAAGCCGCCCGAACCTCTTCTACTTCCCAAAAAGTTAAAAAAGGATAGTCCAGGCCAAAATTGGATACAGGCGGATTGCCGTTTGCCGCTGCTATCAGCAATGCCACTATAGCAACGCATTGTGCCCACATCTTTATCTTTCCGGACTTCTGAGCCTGAATAATGATGCCCTCAGAGGCAGCGACAGAACGCAGTCCCGTGACTATAAATTCACGTCCGAGAATTATCACAACCGCCCAAGACGGTGCGAGGTGCTTTTCGACAAGCACGATCAAAGCTGCAGAAACGAGAAGTTTGTCAGCTATCGGGTCAAGAAATTTTCCAAGTGTAGAAACCTGATCCCTTTTTCTCGCAAGATGGCCGTCCAAAATG
>JAHBSH010000134.1 GCA_019639215.1 Acidobacteriota bacterium | reverse complement strand
GCTCGTCGGAAGTGTTGCACTGGTTGGAGTTTTTGAATTCCTATCGCTTTTGGGTGAGGACTATAAACTCAGGCGGGACATAGCTTTTCCATTCTTTTTAGTGATCTGCTTTTTGGTCGGATGGCGGACTCTTCTGGAAGGCGCGAGGTCCCTTGTAAAACTAAATTTCAAAAGTATTAATCTTTTGATGACGATCGCTGTGGTGGGGGCATTTTATCTCGGCGAGTACGAGGAAGCCGCCGTTGTTATAGTTCTCTTTTCATTGGCGGAGCGACTTGAACATTTCGGCATAGAATCGAGCAAGTCCGCACTCCAGTCGTTGGTAGCGAGGACGCCAAAGAAAGCTTTAATACGCAGGGGTTCTGAGGAGGTTGAGATCCCGGTCGTTGATGTTGCGGTCGACGATATATTGATTCTCAGGCCTGCCGAGATGGTAGCTCTCGACGGAGAGGTAGTATTGGGCAGTTCCTCGGTAGACGAGTCAACCATCACGGGAGAACCGTTACCGAAGGATAAGCAGCTTGGGGATAAGGTCTTTGCGGGAACACTCAACATGCAGGGATATCTTGAGGCTAAGGTCCTAAAAGGGGCCAAGGATACGACTCTGGCAAAGATCATTGAGGTAACTTTTGCCGCGACCAAAACAAAAGCGGAGACCCAAAAATTCATTGAGACGTTCGCCAGTTATTATACACCGGCGATCATCATTATAGCTGCCTTGCTAATTATTGTTCCGACACTTCTTCTTAGTCAGCCATTTGATCCTTGGTTGGAACGTGCAATTACTATACTCGTGATCGCCTGCCCATGTGCACTGGTGGTTTCTACACCGATATCGATCTATGCTGCTGTCGGTAATGCTTCGGCCAACGGTGTATTGGTAAAAGGAGGACGTTTTATCGAGGCGATCGGCCAGGTAAAAGCTATCGCTATGGATAAAACAAGAACATTGACCTATGGAAAACCGAAGGTAACCGATGTCATTCCCTTTGGCGATACGACTCGGGAACATCTGCTTGCGTGTGCCGCTGGTATTGAATCGTACTCCGAGCATCCTTTGGCTCAAGCGGTTGTTTCTGCGGCCAAAAATGAATCGATAGAAACTCACTCGGTCGAGAATTTTCGCGCGGTACTCGGAAAAGGGGCTCAAGCGGATTGTCTTGTCTGTTACGACAAGCATCACTGTATAGGAAAGCTTGGGTTCATCGAAGAGGAACACGAAGTTCAAAAGGAGGTCGCGGAGAAAGTAGATGAACTGCAACGAGAAGGCAAGACATCTATTGTTCTCGGTAGCAATAGCGGTATAGACGGGATTATCGCATTGACAGATGAGATCAAGGCCGATAGTAAGCTGGCGGTTTCCGAACTCCGTGATCTGGGTATCGAAAGCATCATGTTGACGGGAGACAATCATGCCCCTGCCCGTCTTGTTGCAGAAAAGGTTGGAATAACGGAGGTCAAGGCGGAAATGCTTCCGGAGGATAAAGCTGAGGCGATCAAAGAGCTTTTGGATAAATATGGGACGGTAGCTATGGTCGGTGATGGCGTAAACGACGCTCCTGCTCTCGCTCTCTCCACCGTCGGAATTGCCATGGGGGCAGCTGGTTCAGACACTGCAATTGAAGCGGCTTCAGTTGCAATACTTAATGATCGACTTGAACTTGTACCTTATCTCGTCAGACTTGGCCGCCGAGCGATTAACACCATCTGGGTAAATACAGTACTTGCCGTCCTTACAAAACTTGTATTTGTCGTGTTGGCGATTTTGGGTTTTTCGAACTATGTGGGCGGTTTGGCAGGTGCTATTTTTGCCGATGTAGGGGTGACTATTTTGGTTATTGTGAACAGTCTTCGAATATTGCGCTTTAGATGAGGAGAAGGGAGCATTTATATATGGATCCAAAAATAACTTCCAATAAAAGGACGGTGAGACAGATACCCGGTGACGATTGCCAAGAAGAGCAGGATGCAACCGTTTTGCCGATTCCCGGCATTCATATTCTTGGGCAGGAGGATTTTGAGAAGCATTTTGGTGCTGCGGATAAATCAGCTCTCGAGGAAATTAGCCCCAGATTAACAATTCCCGAGACAGTTACTATCAATCTCTGTCTTAAAAATCAGCTTTGGGGTGAAATAATCCGGAAAGCCGACCAACTTGATGTAAATCCATTGATATTGGTTGAGCAGGCACTAGAGAAAGCGTTTGAACAAACCCATGTTGAATAATCTTTCGTTTGAATCGTATGACCTTTTACTAAGAGTATTTATAGGAACATTTTTTACAATAATACTTCTTTCAACATTGAACAGGTTGGCGAAGAAATCCCGGTTCTCTAAGAGGGAAATGCGTTCAGCAGGGATGAATAGGAAGGACCGGAGACATTTCCGACGGAGGCTGTCACAAAAGAAGTCAAAGGCGCGAACCATACGGTTTTAGTATTGAATTGTCCTGACGACAAAGGTCATTTTTAGAGCGGTAGAGAACGCTGCGTGGTTCGTCAAAGAATCACGTGCCGCGATCGTCCATCTCGAATCTGAAAAATAGAGCCTTTGATTGAAAGATTTATCAATACAGTCAAGGGTATTGCCAGTGCCGAAGATAATAGGTGCAGTTAGGTATCTTCGGTTCCATTTTATAGAAACCTCGTGACGCTGAACTTTACAAATTTACTGTCGCATCTTGACAAATACAATCTAAAGGCTTTATTCTTATTGAAAGTGATTTTCATTTTCATAATGCCTTTGTCGTTTTTTTGGCCATTCAGAATGAAAGAAGGGTTATCGGTGCTGGAACACC
>JAHBSH010000133.1 GCA_019639215.1 Acidobacteriota bacterium | reverse complement strand
AGATAAAACAACGCGGCCGCCTATGCCCTATCGGCAAATAAAACCGGTATCTACCAGTGAGGCGTTTCTTTTCGGAGTACACGCGACCGTTGACGCTGAGGCAGATATTACTGCAGATGGTTCGGTCGCTGATATAAGAGTGATCAGATGGGCCGGTTATGGTTTGGAAAAAGCGGTTACTGACGCGATCAGAAAAATGGACTGGAGACCGGCGGAACGTGACGGCAAAAATTTGCCGATGCGCGTTATGCTGCGATACAATTTCACAAAGCTTGAGAAACCTAACACGAATTGAAGCGACCCCATTCGCTTTTCGTAATTCCCCGGTCACGCTGAACAGTTCCGAGCAATGAAACACATAAGGGCATCGCTACGCTTTACCGCCTTCACGCTATTGACACTGTTCATCTACTCGGTGTGGTGGCTTACAAGCTTTTTCATTCCTAACAAACAATACTGGAGGCAAAATGCTTTCAAGTTATGGTGCTTGGCCTTTGTTCGAATATCCAAAATGGAGATCGAGGTTATAGGCTCGTCGCCAAAACCGCCCTTTTTTCTTGTCAGCAACCACCTGAGCTACACCGACATTCCTGCTCTCCGCATGGCCGCCGAAGGCGTCTTCGTCGCAAAACATGACATTCAGCAATGGTTCGTTGCAGGAAGGATCGTTCGTGATATGGGCACTATCTTCATCGACCGCGGCAATCGCCGCGATATACCGCGAGCCGGAAAAAAGATCATTGATCGGCTGGAGAGTGGTGAAGGTGTGATCGTATTTCCTGAGGGGACAAGCACAAAAGGCGAGAACGTTCTGCCATTCAATTCATCTTTTTTCGAATTTGCCGCACGTGCCGACTTGCCTGTCCGCTATGCCGCTATCAGCTATAGTTCGCCAAAAGGAGAAATGCCCGCAAGCGACGCCGTTTGCTGGTGGGACGATACAACATTCTTGGCTCATATGTATCGGCTGTTCACCGTCAGAAGATACAAGGCGACGATCATCTTCGGCGAGGACGAGTTGAAGATGCCCGACCGAAAAATGCTTGCCGAGGAACTGCACAAAAAGGTGACCGGCCGCTTCATTCCAGTGATCTGAACTTCACTGCTCACCCGGCTAAGAAATTGATACGATACTACGGTCAAAATAAAAAAGACCGGAAAAGCATTATGCTCATCCGGCCTTTAGTTACTTCACCACAGATAAATTAAATATCGTCGTCATCGATGTCAATGTTCATCGCCTCGTCAATATCAAACTCTTCTGTGTCCTCAAGATCCATTGACTCTTCTTCGTCAACCTCGACGTCTTCACTTCCGGATTCGACACCGGGAATGCTGCCGATAGCAGGAAGGATAAATCCTCCCTGAGCATTTTCCATTTCGTCAAATTCGTCCTCCTGCTTCTGATTCTCTGTAGCATCAGAGGCAATTTTGACGTTTCGGTAATGCTTCATACCAGTTCCTGCGGGTATGAGGCGTCCCATGATGACGTTCTCTTTCAGGCCGCGAAGATAATCGACACGTCCTGAGATAGCTGCTTCGGTAAGAACACGGGTCGTTTCCTGGAACGAAGCTGCCGAGATGAATGAATCCGTCGAAAGCGATGCTTTGGTGATACCAAGAAGAAGCGGTTCGCCGACCGAGGTCTTTCCTCCGTCATCAGCAACACGACGGTTCTCGTCCTCATAGCGGAAACGGTCAACCTGTTCTTCCATAAGGAAATCAGTGTCACCGACCTCTTTGATCTTGACCCAGCGGAGCATCTGACGAACGATCACTTCGATATGCTTATCATTGATGTTCACACCCTGAAGGCGGTACACTTCCTGGATCTCGCTGACCAGATAGTTCTGCAAGGCCTCAGTTCCTAGAACACGCAGAATATCGTGCGGGTTGAGCGGTCCGTCCATCAACGGTTCACCGGCCCTTACATGATCGCCGTCCTGAACGTTGATATGCGTTCCGCGCGGAATGTCATATTCGCGTTCAGCTCCGTCTTCGCCCGTAATGATGATCTTGCGTTTACCCTTTGAGATAGAACCAAGTGTCACGTTTCCGTCGATCTCAGACATCATTGCCGGTTCACCCGGACGACGTGCTTCAAAGAGTTCGACAACACGCGGCAGACCGCCGACGATGTCTTTCGTCTTGGTCGTTTCACGCGGGATCTTGGCGATGATGTCACCGGCCTCGATCTCCTGACCGTCAGTTACCTGAAGGTTTGCTCTGATAGGCATCTGATAGGTTTTCTGAACCTTGGTGCCTTTGCGGATCTCAAGACGCGGCTGATTCTTTTCGTCAGAATCCTTGACCACAAGCCTTATCTGGCCTGTCACCTTATCGACTTCCTGTTCGACGGTCTTGCCTTCTTTAAGATCCTGGAACTTGACCGTTCCCGATACCTCAGAGAGGATGGCGAAAGTGAACGGATCCCATGTTGCAAGAACATTGTCTTCTTTCACCTTTTGACCGTCTTTTACATGGAGCTGAGCACCATAAACGATCTTATATCGAGCAACTTCGCGTCCGCGGTCGTCCATAAGAGCAAGTTCTGACGGCTGTCTGCGCATCGAGATACTTTCGCCTTTACGGTTCGTAATGACCTTCCAGTCATCAAGGAATTTGACCGTTCCGTCCATGGCAGCCGTATGCTTGGTCTCCTGTTCGAGCCGGGCAGTACCACCAACGTGGAATGTTCTCATTGTCAGCTGCGTTCCCGGTTCACCGATGGACTGTGCAGCAATGACGCCGACCGCTTCACCGATCTCGACCGTATTACCTGTCGCAAGGTTGCGGCCATAGCATTTTACACAGATGCCGCGACGGCTTTCGCAGGTAAGAGCCGAACGGATGCGGATCTTTTGAAGTCCTGAAAGCTGAACGTTGGCAGCAAGCTCTTCATCGATCTCTACGTTGGCACCGACGATAAGCGTTCCATCGACCGGATCGACGATGTCGTCCAGCGACGTACAGCCGACGATGCGGTCACGAAGCGATTCGACCTCTTCACCGTTGCGGATGATGGCTTCTGCC
>JAHBSH010000132.1 GCA_019639215.1 Acidobacteriota bacterium | reverse complement strand
GAGGTTCTCTTTCGTTATTGAATCAGAGAGAACCACCCCGTCAGCCGAAGCGGCTGCCACCCCTCCTTTGTAAGGAGGGGAGTATTTAGTAACACTTTTGGCTGGCTCTTCCGTTCGTACATACAAACCGTTATCCAACACAAACCGGACATAATAAGAAAGCAGTTCTTCACGCGTTGGCTTTTCGCGGGCAGGTTTAAGATCGCCCTCACGAAACTCTAGCTCATTCGTCGTTGAAAAAACCGTCAGGCCGACAGGATAATTATAGATCGTGTTGCCGATCAAACCTTTTTCCAAAACAACATAACTCAGCCCCGCCTTTTGAGCCTCATACGCCGCCGATATCCCCGCAGGCCCCGCACCGATTATTATCAGATCAAACATTTTCCTTACTACTAAAAACCATTTTGGATTGGGAGTTCAAATATTTATTCTTCACCTTCTAAGGTTTTTAGAACTTCAATAAACTTTTCTATCTGAAGTTTCGTGTTTTCCAATTCTCGTTTAGATTCCAGATACTTCTGCCATTCGCCGGTCATGGTCAGAGCTTTTGTCGTGTCTTCGTCCAAAGCGTGTGCCATGACGACCAGCAGATCGCTCAATGCTTCGTGTCCCGCCAGCAGAGATTGGATTATCGTATATGCCAACTTTGCATTAGGCAGGTCAATGTCCAGTTCGTTCTTATTTATCTGAGCTACGTTCATCTACTTTATTCTACACTCAAAAACGAAAGGCTCGCGAACGGCGAGCCTTTTGTTTGAAATATCTTCTAAGGTTTTATTCCGAGACCTCACTTTCCTCATCAACAGATCTTTCCTCAGGTTGAGGAAGTGGATCTTTACCTCCTTGAGGAACTATCCAATACTCTACGCCCGGAAAATCTCTATAACCGCCGAATATATATCTGATCCTGCCGACTGACCTATCTTCCTGACTTTCTATTTTCTGCACACCTTTTTCAATAAGTTCAGTTAATGACCTGATATCATAACGTTGATCATCTGCATAAAAAACTAGAACTCCTGTCGTATCAGGACGTTCCGTCAAAAAATTAACGAACGAGGGACTTATCCAACTCATAAGCTCTTTTTCTATCTCTTCCGGAGTCATCGACTCAACATCTTCATTCTCCTCAACTTCGTCCGTTGCATCATCTACATATTCTTCTTCTGAATGCTGCCAGTTGTCGGCCTCAGCTTTCTCTCTTTCCAAGACTTCCGGCAGAATGAAAGACGGCATATCTTCGGAAATCCAATCGGGCATCAGATATCGCTTATCAAAAAGAAAAGTGCGGTCATACGGGATCATTGGTTCCGGCAAGGTAGGTGAAAGAGCTGGTGTGTCAGATCCAATAGGAACGATCCAGAATTGAGTTGAGATCCGGTCGCGAAAACCACCGTTTACAAAGGTAATGCGTGAGCTATCGAAGCGTCTGAATGATATATGGTTTTGTAAAGTTCTCTGATGCGCCGGTGATCCGTATTGAGAAGGTAATACCTCTATCCCGTTATAACTGATCACATAACCACGCACTTCAGGATTTTCGTTAAGTTCTATAAGAAATGCATCTGTTCTGGCTCCAAGGTCACAATCCCCAAGAGTGCCGAATTCATCTATCAGAACGGGAACATTAGCTTGCGGTCGTTCTCCTGCCCCAATAATGTCCTGAGACATACATAGTATAGGTAAGATCCAGACCGATAGTCCCAAAAAGACCAGCCATTTCATATTAAGCTTGCTCCTGAAGATTTTTGACAAGAATTACCCTCTCATCTGATGTCTTCACGCAATCTTTAGTCGAAAGTTCCAATAAAAGGCAGGTCTTTGACCGTTACCGGAGTTTCGCCTGCAAGCAGCTCTGTTCCTTCTGCCAAAAAGTCGTAGCGAACGTAAGCCAGAGCGATGTGCTTCTCGAGTTTTGGCGAGTATGTAACCGATGTTATGCGACCGGCTTTTTTGCCTTCGGATGTTATAAGTTCGGTTCCGGGTGAAAACCCGGTCGCTACTGCTCCAGGTTCTGACATAAGTCCGGTAAGGCGTTTTGCAACGTGGCCGCGAAAATAGATGCGGGCGATGATCTCCTGACCGATGTAGCAGCCCTTGTTGTATGAGATGAAGTCATCGAGGCCGAGTTCCGGGACGATGGTCGTCTCGTCCATATCGACGCCGTATAGCGGAATGCCCGATTCGATACGGAGGGTTTCGTAAAGTTCGTCGGTAATTTCGACTCCGCCTTGATTGCGAATATTTTTCACAAAACCATCAGCGATTCCTCTTGGAAGGAAATGCGTTGAGCTAACAGGCCCTTCAAATACGAACGGTGTCGGAGCCGCCACATTTTTCACACGGCCGAAAACTTGAATACATCGAAACATCTCCGATGTATCACCCACAAAAAAATTTCCGGCAAATGTAAATCGATGAAGATTTGTAAATATCTTTTCGTGCGTGCTATTTTCGGTCTCAATCAAATAACGGTCGCCCTGACGCAAGATGCGGACGACTGCTAACAGGCGGCCTTGAGCGTTCGGAAACGCCGCAAGCATCTGCTGTCCGTCCTCAAGGGTTTTCATGTCGTTGGTTATCATGCCGTCGAGGAACTGCACGGCCTCTTTTCCCCAAACGGCTATCAGCCCTCGCGGCATCTCTATATACCCCGCGTCGCCTGAGCGAATATGGTTGTATGTTTCAATATCCATTTATATAGATTTTATTAGATTGGGCGGAAACAAACTACTTCGGAATAGGTCATAAGTGAAAAGTAATAATTGAAAACTGTCTCGAACAGTGTATTTTCACTTTTCACCTATCATTTATCACTTGCTCCGAAAGATAAAAGGCCCGTCGTTTGTTACAATGGTCTTAGTCAACTGAAATGAGTCAAATAACAGAAACAGTAATCTTAGATTCCTTAAAGCAGATCATCGACCCCGATCTGCGAAAGGACATTGTCACGCTGGGGTTTGTTCGCGATGTCATCATCAATGACGGTGACGTATCGTTCCGCATTGTTTTGACGACGCCCGCGTGTCCTGTAAAGGATCAGATGCAGGAACAGGCACAGCAGATCGTTTCCGGCCTGGAAGGTGTTTCTTCTGTGACCGTAACGATGGATTCGGAAGTGCCGCAGGGACGCGGGATCGCAAATAACGTCGCCATTCCCGGTGTCAAAAACATCGTTGCCGTTTCGA
Organism: Acidobacteriota bacterium; assembly: GCA_019639215.1. Classification (GTDB taxonomy): domain Bacteria; phylum Acidobacteriota; class Blastocatellia; order Pyrinomonadales; family Pyrinomonadaceae; genus OLB17. The sequence goes on along the minus strand of JAHBSH010000132.1, from coordinate 71 downwards.
GCGGAAAAGGCGGCGTCGGCAAATCAACCGTCGCGGTCAATCTTGCGGTCGCTTTGGCGCAGGACGGCGCA
>JAHBSH010000131.1 GCA_019639215.1 Acidobacteriota bacterium | reverse complement strand
ATGATCTGTATTATAGGCTGTCTGAAAAGACAGTCTTTTTATTTTGTAGCTGGTGCAAAGACTAGGCAGACCGGTTTGGGAACCTTTGCTGAAATATTAGTTTGGGTTAGTTTGCCGGTTTGTTTGTGACGTTTGAAAACGGTGATTGTGCCGGAATCCTGATTGGCGGCGAAGATAAAGCGGCCGGTTGGATCGATGGCAAAGTTGCGCGGAGTTTTACCGCCAGTACTGACAAATTCTTTTGCGGTGAGCGAACCGCTCTTTTGGTTGATGGCGAAAACGGCAATGCTGTTGTGGCCGCGATTGGAAACGTAGAGAAAGCGGCCGTCTGGCGATAGGTGCAGATCGGCTACTGAATCGCTTTTGCTTTTTCGTCCTACGGGTAAGGTAGAGTGGGTTTCAATTTCGGTGAATCCGCCGGAGCGTTTCTCAAAAGCGAGCGACGAGACGGTCATATCAAGCTCGTTATTTATAAAAGCAAATTTGCCGTTCGGGTGAAATTTGAAATGCCGCGGCCCGGCGCCGGGATTTGTGTAATGACCGCCGCCTGTGGCGATCAGTTTTTTGTTTTGCTTATCTAGTGCATATGTGACGACGCGGTCAATACCTAGATCATTTACTAAGACGAAGTTTTCATCATCCGAAAGCATAATGGAATGTGCGTGCGGAGCTTCTTGCCGAGCGGCGTTCGGCCCCTTGCCGCTATGCTGCTTTATGTCAGAGGCCTCTAATAAAGATCCGTCTTTTCCCGTTGGAAACAAAGCGACGGTGCCGCTCATATAATTTGCAACCAAGACAAGATCGCCTTTTTTGGTTATTGATATGTGGCAAGGAGCCGCTCCGTGGCTTGGCTGGCGGTTGATGAATTTTAGTGAACCGGTCTTTTTATCGATCGAAAAAGCGGTTACATATCCTGAGCTTTTTCCTTCATATTCCAGTGTCTCGTTGACGGCATAAAGAAAGTTTCCGTTCGAACTTACGGTAAGAAATGATGGTTCTTCGGTCTCTGCGGCAAGGTATGGCTTAGAAAGCCGTCCCGTCTTCGTATCGAATCTCAGGAAGTAAATACCTTTGCTTGAAGATGTTCCGGATGTGTAGGTTCCAACATAAAGAGTCAGGTCGTTCTTGTCTTGGGCCATGGTCTTAATATTTGCCGTCGGCAAAAGGGCAGCTGCGGCAATGAAAGCTCTCCTGGATATATGCCTGCTTTCTGTCATTGGTCAGATGAGACGAGCTTGCTCGGCCCTGCGAACCGCTTCAAGACGACTGTTCGCGTTTAGCTTTCTCAGGATGTGGCGAACATGATTATTTACCGTCGTTTTGCTTATGAACAAAGTGTCGGCTATCACGGCCGTGCTTTTTCCGTCGGCGATCATCCTTAAAACTTCCAGCTCTCGCTTTGTCAGTTCTGTAAAACCCGAAGGCGAACGTTCTGCAGCCAATAGCTTAGAGGCGCTAGCGGCGGAAAGATCGGTTTCCTTCATGATGAGGTCACGAAGCACAAGCTCAAAACGCTTTTGAACATCGATGGGTTTGGCTATGTGAATGGTGTAAGGAGCTTTTGTCTGTCCGTCACCTACTGCCGTGACAACCATGCTGAACCAACGCCTTTCCCCGTCTGCATTCAGCTGAATGTCATAACTTTTCAACGGAAGATTCTTTATTGCCTGTTTTTGTATGGAGCAGTCTCGCGTACAGTGTTTTCCGCACTCGTCTATGCCGTGAAGCAGGTCGCTGCAATGCAGCCCGACGGCATCGCCCTCATTAACACCAAAGGTTTCGATAGCCGAACGGTTCCACGCTACGACATGGCCATTCATATCGAGAACGAACGCCGGTTCGGCGGTTCCCTCAATAAGTTTTTTGAGTTCGCCCAGCCTCATTTGCACAAATTGACCATATAAATGATCAAAGGTGATTATTGCCCCATTTGCCAACAAAGACAAATATTAAAGAAAGACTGTTGGAGTAAATTCTTACGACAGAAAGAACAGTCAGGTCGATAAAAAAGAGGTAATGATATGGTCATCAAAGTTTATTTAGGCATATGGGCGGCATTTGCTTTGACAGTGTTGGGTGCTGTCGCAACAGGCAATCTTACCGGAGAATTTGGGGTTATCGCCGGCATGTTTGCATTTGGTTTGATCTTTATGGGAATGCTCTCGGTCATTCCGCTGACGCTTGCTCCAAAGCCGCATGAGGCACACGCAGTTGTTCCGGTAGATAAAAAGGTTGTTCGCACTCAGCAGATACAAATTGCTGAACAGCGTAAGGACTTTGCCAAGATCCCGAACGGTTTCAACGGAACTGCTATACCGAGGTCGCTGTAAGATCTAGATAAGGCAAGGAACATTATCTAAGCGAAAGCTATGTCGTTAAGCGGCGGTAGATGTTCGGCAGGCGTTCGGGCAAAGCAAGCACATCATCAATGATCGTGTAGCCGACATCGCCGTAAAGGTCGCGAAGCTCGGCCTCAGACTCGCGGTCAACCGTTATACAGAACGGTGTGATCCCGCTGATCTTTGCTTCGGTCAGGGCTTCGCGCACATCTTCGCGGGCATAGCGCGCGTCGCCGTAATCGTGGTCGTAAGGCCGTCCGTCCGTTAGGATGATAAGCAGTTTCGTTCGGTTCTCCTGTTTTAAGAGCTTAGCAGCAGCATGTCTGATCGCTGCTCCGAGCCTGGTATTGTTTTGAAAGGTGATACCGCCGATCCGTGATTCGATCTCGTCAGAATATCTTTCGTCGAAATCCTTAACAACATAGAATTTTACGTTTCGCCGTCCTTCGCTGGTAAACCCGTTAATCGAATAGACATCGCCGACGGCCTCCAAAGCCTCACTCATCAGGACAAGGCCTTCCTTTTCGATCTCAATGATCCTGCGACCCGGATATGTGTATGGCTGCAAAGGATTTCGCGTGATCGTACGAGCTGTTGAGGATGATTGGTCGAGAAGCAGAGAGACGGCGACGTCGCGCTGTTTTCTCAACCTTTTTATATAAATGTTCTCATTCATCGGCCCTGATGTGCGGCGGTCTATCATCATTTCTATCAGGGCTTCCAGATCATAATCCTCGCCGTCGATCTCGCGTTTTGTGCGGGTCAGGTTTTCAGGTTTCATCATCTGGAACTGATGCCGGATCGAGGTTATCACGCCTCTGTAACGCGACCGCGCTAATTCCACAAAATTCCGATCTCCCTTACGCACCTGTTTCTCGATAACACGGCTCCAGCCGACGCGGTAATCATTCAACTCACGATCCCATTCGTCATATGCAAATGCTTCATCGCCTGAC
>JAHBSH010000130.1 GCA_019639215.1 Acidobacteriota bacterium | reverse complement strand
AATCTGTCATGGAAGGTTGGTTTACCTCTTGATCTTTCTGCAATTGAGTTAATTGATCAAAGAATCCTCATTCATGTAGTTGACTACTTATTTATCCTCGTTCTAATATGTAGTCATCTACATATTAGTGGAGGTTTCGTAATGGAAAATGATTTTCTTATGGATCTAGGATCGATCGCGGTAACAACGCGGCTTAAACGAGTAAGCGATGCATTGCTCCATGATGGAAAGCGTATGTACCGTGAACTCGGAATGGACATCGAACCTAATTGGTTCGTTGTCTTCAAACTTTTGCAAAAGCGTGGGCCGGCAACAGTTACTGAGATCGCCGAAGCGCTGGGATTTTCACATCCGTCAGTTATTACCATTGCAAATAAGATGCAAAAAGCGGGTTATATTGACGAAGAAAGAGGAAAGGATGACAGCCGAAAGCGCGTCCTCTCGTTATCCGACAAAGCCATTAAAAAAATGCCGGAATTTGAGACAGTATGGCAGGCCGGTACCGCTGGCTTTAAAAAGATGCTTGCGGATACTGACGTGCTTGCTGCTCTGGACATCCTTGAAAAACGCCTGGAGATCAAGGGGTTCAGATCACGTACATTAGAAGAGCTGAAAAAGCACGAAGATGTGAAGATTGTAGAGTTCAGTGAAGAATATGCTGAGGCGTTTGCTCGTTTGAATTATGAATGGATAAACAAGCACTTCGGTATAGAAGAGCATGACCGGGAACAGCTTGATGATCCGCACGGTTCCGTTCTGGACAACGGCGGGCGGATATTATTTGCCCTGATAGATGGTAAGGCTGTCGGGACCGTCGCACTTATAAAAATAGATGATCACGCTGTTGAGCTTGCTAAAATGGGCGTTGATCCGGAATACCGCGGTTACAATCTTGGTTCTAAATTGATAGAAGAGTGTATCTCACACGCAAGAGGAGATGGATATAAGAAGATAGTGCTTGAATCAAACCGAAAACTGTTTGCCGCTATCAACCTATACAGAAAATTCGGCTTTGTTGAAACGCCCCTCGACCCGGATTCACTCTATACTCGTGCAAACATTAGAATGGAACTTGCCATAACGCAAGCCAATCTGTAAAATCTTCAATTCGGGCTTTCTCGAACGTCTTGTCGTGATGTCCGCAAACCAATATGGTCCGGTAGCTCAGTCGGTAGAGCAAATGGCTTTTAACCATTGGGTCCCTGGTTCGAGTCCAGGTCGGATCACCATTATTTACAACAATTAAGGCGTCCATAGAGGACGCCTTTTTGTTTGTCTAACTATAATCTAACTATTCTAGTTAGGCTTTAATTTATTTTTTTTCCGCCTAGATCTCGGTTTTAAACCATCGATCTGTTTGAGTTCAAAATAAACAAGTCTCGACCCATTTCGCTGTAAAGCTTCCACATTGCCATAAATCGTGCGATTCCTCGCGGTATCGTCAGTGATACCCATAGCTTTACAGGCGTCTTTTTGCTTTACCGCAATAATGGATTTCAGAGGCCCTATCTGGGCTTCGATTTCCTGATTGATAACACCTCGAAGCATTTCGATAAATTCTTCCTTACGCATAACAACAAATTCACCAAGCATATTTCTTACACCTCACAAACGTAGCTGCTTCGCAAGTTTCGTACCGTAAGAATCCGTACCGTACGAAGAGGCGTTTATTCCAACAAAGCACTTTCAGATTGGTTAAAGGATGCACCAATGGAACATTATTCGGCCACTATCTTTACTGTCCTACTATATCCACCTAATCTTTTTTTCGGCATAAAAATAGCTGTCGGCAGTTTAGGGAAAACGAGAATGAAATATTGCGGGCAAGTGTATCCATCGATTAGCAACTACAGTCGAGATGTCGCAAGTTGAGTTTTATAATCAAAGTAACAGCAACCGCAAAAGTCGGACATATGAAGCCGGTGAGCAAGGCTTTTATCCTTGAGCATGGCGACGGATCAAACCTTGATCGGGCCGCGAGCGATGCTATCCACAACATCTTGACCGATCCACAGTTCAAGAGGCTTAACGTCAACAACATTCTTCCAATGCAGATAACTCTACAGGAGTATCGAGATTACGGCGATGACTGACGATGGATCCGGTTGATAAAATACCCCGTATTCTATAGCTCACCGGAAGCTTTTGCCTGATACTCAAAACTTGATCCTGTATGGAACGCGGGTTCTAGCACATTCTTGATCGCCGGTATCCGCAGATTTAGTGTCGCGGACAACGATTCTTACTGTATCCGTCCGACCACTCGCCTTTCGGTTCGACGATCGAACTCCAAACGAAGAAAAATTATGACCAGCCAAACACTTGTTGAGGCCGAGGACTACCGAGGCTACAGGATAGAAGTGCATTACGACTTCGATGCGGAAAAGCCCAATGTCTTTTGCGATATGCTTTCAACATTCGTTCATTGGCACCGCCGCTATCATTGGGATGTCGACGGAACGGATAAATATGAAAGCCCATTTAATTTCTTTGAAGATCTCGCCGGTGTGAGTATTGACGATCTTCAAAAACGCGAGCGGATAAACGATCATCGCTGGACCGTTTACGAGGCTAAATGGAAATTTCGCGGTTGCTGGTATGACTACGACGCTATTAGGGAAAAGATAGTCGAACTCGCTCACCAGAATGCCGTTATTCTTCCTGTTGCGATGTGCGATCATAGTGGTTACACCTTTTATGAGGGGACCGGATCTCACGCATTCGATCCCGGAGGATGGGACTCAGGTCAGGTCGGGTTTCTGTATGTCACAAAGGATCGGCTTCGGAAGGAAACAGCCTACAATGAACAGGAACTTTTCTTGACAGACAGGAATCGCAGACCCCGCAAAGGAGATAATGTCAAGGCTGCCGAACGTACTCCGCACGACCGGCGCGGGAAACATGACTGGGGCAAAGTGATAAGAGTGAGGCGAAATGGATCTTTAGTTGTTGATTTTAACAATGGGTATTCCAATTCCGTTCGCAAGACCGAACATACCTTAGAACTGATCCGAACGAGATCACAGAGGTCATGGCTGACTGCGGACGTGAGATGCTGCGAGCCGAGTTAAGAATGTGGGATGATTGGGCCACCGGCCAAATATACGGATACAAGATCTTCGAGATCGACGAAAACGGTGAGGAAGGTCCGGAGATAGCTTCTTGCTGGGGGTTCTACGGCGACTATAATGACTATATGCTCCCTGAATGCCGTTCGATAATTGACGGCTATATAAAAGCTGATCTTAAGACTCATCTCCAGACCCTTAATAACTGGATACGCGATCAAGTTCCGCTATATGCCAGAAAACCG
>JAHBSH010000013.1 GCA_019639215.1 Acidobacteriota bacterium | reverse complement strand
ACGCGGACAACGCAGGGAGCTGTGATCGGCGCCAGCGAGATGCCGAACCTGCCGCCTTCCGTTCTGGCCACGATCAACAGCGGCCGCACGACCGGAGGCATCACCAAAACAACGCAGACCGTCGTGTCCGAATCGCAGTTGCCGCCGTCAGAGTTTCTCATCAGCGGCAATATGTTTCTGACACTGGATGTGGTCAGGTGACTCAAGAGGCTTTTCCAAATATATATGACAAAAATTTAAAGGCTACCGAAATAAGAAGTAATAGAACCCGATGAGACAACTCGTATTAACGACATTTTTACTATTGTTTCTGATCGGTTGCGGTCAGCCCGCGAACGATCTTATTTCTGAAACATCGGGAATAGACATCCGATCGGACGAGATCGAATTTGTAACCATAAAATCTATTAACCGCGTCCAGGGTGCCTTTGACGAAACGGACACGAGGGAAATTCAAAAACTACAATTTGAGTTAATTGCGAAAACATTAGGCTCAGGCACGTCGATTGGAGTTTGTAAGTTCGCACCTGAGTTCGTCATCAAAGTTTATTTGAATAGCGATGAAGTAAGAACTTTTCGAGCCAACAGTAAAACAGTAAAGTATGATGCGGATACTTGCTTTGATATCTCTGACGATAGTTTCTTCAATGACCTTTGGAATAACTCACGCGAGATTGAAATCGATACCTCAAAGATAGCCTTGCTGCCTTTAAATGACCTCAATTATGTGATGTTCAAAAGCAAAGAAGCGGCAAGCCTATCAATTGACGAACTCAAGGAAATCGAAGCTTTTCTTCAACACGGACTGAATAAGAAGGTTGAGGTGTTTCTTCAAAACAGAACCAACCGGGAAGGTCTGAAAGACTTGGGAATTTATTACAGACAATATGCTGCTGTATTAAATGACATCGGTGAAAAAGAAGTATGGGCAAACTTCTTATGTAATAAGTTTGATCACAAAGATTGGACCAAAGAAAGGATCGATGTAGCGGATGGAGGAAACTGCTTCTTCAATCTGCATCTTAATCTGGCAACCGGCAAAATAACCGGTCTTTATATAAACGGAGAGGCATAGCTCTCTCAGCCTATAACAACCATTTCGACAATTAGCTGATCGCTGGCGATCTTATTGAGCCATCAGCAGCGGGCGTTACATTTATTGATTTAGGGCCGTTCGACGAGCGACTTCAATTCAGCCGTAAGGCTCTCCCACAATTCCGGATGAGATTCAACAAGGCGGGCAATATCCGCAAGGTCTTTGATTCGTTTACTTTGGCGACGGGTCGGGTCGCTCCACGCTCGGATCTTTCCAGCCAGAGTGTCTTCAACAGACGCAACTCTCATCAAAATTCCGTGAACATCAGCAGCAACTCCGCGCTCGGCAACATCCCTGTAAAATTCCTCGGTGGTCAACTGAATACTCACCTTTGACCTGCCTTTGAAATTAACCGACCAGTCGAAAGATTCCTTTTTAAAACCGGCATCGGTTAGAGCTTTTTCCGCTTTTTCTATCGAATCAGTGGCAACAACAAAATCCACATCTTGGGTCACCATTTGCTCTGCCGCCCAATGGTTGACGGCGATACCGCCAATTGCACACCAAACAATGTCCGCCTTTTCCAGCGCATTCACGAACCGCATTACATCGTCCGTGCCACCTAATGTTTGCCAATCGTAGAATTGCTTATCGGTCATAACTATCGAAGTACGTTTAGTCTTTTTGCGGAATGTAATTGCCGCTTCTATTTTATCGCACCGGCGATCGGGCTTGACGCTGAGGCATAGAGGCGTTTGGGCATACGGCCTGAGAGGTAGCCGAGACGGCCCGCCTGAACGGCGAGTTTCATTGCGGTTGCCATTTGTGCGGCGTCGCCTGCTTCGGCAATTGCGGTGTTCATCAAGATCGCGTCGGCGCCGAGTTCCATCGCCACAGCGGCATCACTTGGAACGCCGACACCTGCATCAACGATTATCGTTGCATCGGGCAACTGTTCGCGCATTATGCGCAGATTTGACGGATTTTGCACGCCCATGCCCGAACCTATCGGAGCCGCAAGTGGCATGACAGCCGCGCAACCTGCATCAAGAAGCTTTTTCGCCATTATCAGATCGTCGGAAAAATACGGCAGCACGATAAAGCCTTCCTTTACAAGCACTTTTGCCGCTTCGAGTGTCTGCTCGTTATCAGGCAAAAGCGTCACGGGATCGCCGATCACCTCAAGTTTTATCCATTCGGTATTGAGAGCCTCGCGTGCAAGCCGCGATGTGCGAATGGCGTGTTCGGCATCGTAACAGCCTGCGGTATTCGGCAATATCTGCATCGCCGGATCGAGATGGTCCAAAAACGATTCGCTCGAACCGTCCAACGGCACGCGGTTGACCGCGACCGTCACCATCTCCGCACCAGAAGCCTTGTGCGCGGCCTTCATTTCATCATAAGAACGATACTTCCCCGTCCCGATAATGAGCCGCGAACCAAATTCTTTTCCTGCTAGTTTAAATACGTCTGACATTTTCTTGAATTTACCACAGCGACAAAAGAAACCACAGAGACCTACAAGTTTTCGATCAAACTACCTATTCACTCTCCGTGACTCCTTGTCTCCCTTTCTTCTGATCTTGCCTACCCGCCGCCGACGAAGTGGACGATCTCGATCCGGTCAGCGTCATTCACCTGTATCTTTTCCCAGTCCTGCCGCCTGATGACATTTTTGTTCAGTTCGACCGCGACGCGTTGCTTAGGCAAAGAAAAAAGATCGAGCAGACGGTCAAGCGTGACCTCTGTCTCGATCTCTTTAGATTCTCCGTTCAAAATGATCGTAACCATAGCTTACGATCATTGTCGGATATTCGAGCGGCAAATCCAAGATGCCGCTAGCCTAATTCCACCGGACGCCTCAATTCTACTTCATCACCGCCGTCAGATGCTCTGACAAGCAAGGCGGCGCGCCCAGATCTAAACTTAGGAAATTGCATGTTAACGCTAGCAATACCGTTGTCATCAGTCGCCGAATGAAAGATAAGCGGTCTAAAGTTCGACCCGATTATCTTGATCATTATCTGTACATCAGGAACTATCTTTCGCTCAGAACCGCGACAGACCATGACCGTAACTGCCCTGCGTTCACCGCCTTTGAACTTAACATCGCCAAGTAATTCGACGGAGAGTTTATCATTTACAGGGCGTTCCTTCCCTGCCATATCGCTAATGATCTCAACTGCCGTCTCAGGCAGAACGACCTCTTCGATAGCCTCTTCTTCTATAATGCTAATAGCCCCTATATCTATGACAGGACCTTCCATTACCGAATCCAGGTCAAATTCTTCACCAAAATCCGGCCGCGGTATCGGGAAGCTTAGTTCGCCCGTCTCAGGTCGCGGAACCGGATATTCCGGCACATCAGGCAATTCAAGGCTGACCGTGACTGTCTCTGCCTTGCGAAGGGTCTCTGCAATCGCCGGTTCTGCAGAACGAGCCGGTACGGTTTCCCGAGAGGACATTTTCTTCAGGTCGTCTATGCGACCGGCTTTTATCGCCGCACATATCAGGCGATGCTGACGATTCAGACGTTCTTCGAGCTGTTTCTCATCAAATCCGCCAGCGACCAGATCATCATAAGAGGCTCTTTTGCTCGCAAGGATCGTCCCGCCGTTATACACCAAAGAAAGGATCATCGGGCGCTCCAAACCCTTATCCTCCGTTTGAACGTGGTATATGACCCCCTGATATTCTATGTCTGTATTAAAACCTGTGATCACAATTAGTAGGAAAAGCCGAGCAGGAATACGGGCAAGCGGCACACGTGTTGTACCATGTATAAAATTATCATACACAGACAAAAACGGTCAATGAAAATCCGGACCAGTGATGTAAACCGCATATTCGAAGGTGCTCTTTAACCGTTGGCGGAGCAAAACACGTCATCCGGCTTCAAACTGCCTTGACACTAAATGATGCTTCACTTACGATTTAGCTAGGGCTGCAAATCATAACAATTTAATGTATTCCAGTTCCCGGATCACTTTGTTTTAATAAAAGTGATCGGCAGATATTGCCTTAAAGGAGACCGATGTCGAGTTTTGATCTGATGGATTATGCCCCAATTGGGCTGATGTTCCTCGTGGCGATGGGCTTTGCCGTCAGCCAGATCTTGGTGACGCAGCTGATAGGGCCGCGAAAACGGACGGCGACGAAGCTCATGCCCTATGAATCGGGTAAAGACCCGGTTGGCTCAGCTCGTGACCGTTTCTCAATAAAATTCTACATGGTCGCGGTCACATTCCTTCTTTTCGACCTTGAGGTTCTTTTCATGATCCCTTTTGCAGTTGCGTTCAAGGAACTGCTGGGGCTTGAAAAGTCAACGGGTATCCTTTATGGCACGGTGGCCTTTTTGGGGATCATGGCGTTCCTGGCGACAGTCGTTATCGGTCTGATATATGACTGGAAAAAAGGAGCCTTCGAATGGGGAATACAAGCAAGACATTCTGCCAAGACCAGGGCATTGGAACTGCATAAGAAAGAACAGGCGGAGGCTGAATACCATAGAAAAGCCGCATAGAACGGTTTTGGCTATAGCATTGCCTGTAATTAGGCAATATCCGGTTTCAGATCAGCTATGGGCATAGAAAATAAAATATTCGAATCACTCCCGGACGTCGTGACCGTAAAACTCGACGCCGTCGTCAACTGGGCACGCAAATCGAGCCTATGGCCAGCAACATTCGGCCTTGCATGTTGCGCCATTGAGATGATGAACACGGTCTCGGCCAGAAACGACCTTTCGCGTTTTGGCGCGGAAACATTCCGTGCAACACCGAGACAGGCCGATGTGATGATCGTCTCGGGACGTGTGTCGCGAAAAATGGCTCCGGTCGTCCGTCGTATTTATGACCAGATGCCTGAACCAAAATGGGTCATTTCGATGGGAGCATGTGCGACATCAGGTGGAGTTTTTGATAACTATGCGATCGTACAGGGTGTTGATAAGGTGATCCCGGTCGATGTTTATGTACCGGGATGTCCGCCTAGGCCGGAGATGCTCGTCCACGCCATCACGATGCTTCAGGAAAAGATAATGAAGGAATCGGTCAAGGATAGGCCGGACGCATTTGAACCGGAAGCACGTGAATCACTGGTGCCGGGAACACTGCCCGTCACAGAAGGCACAAAGCTCGAACGCGAAACCGAGATCGAGGTTGCACAGCATAAAACAGCCCGTCCGTACACGATACCTTCAAGACATGAAAGGAGGCGGTCGTCGTAAAATGGCTACTTCCCTACAAGATTTTGTTGAAAAAATAAAGGCTGAGAACGCCGGTTGGGTGCTGGATGTTAAAGACGCGCTCGGCGAGGTGACAATAACAGTTCCGCGTGAAGCTATATCTGATATATGCGTTTTCCTTAAAGAGGATCAAGCCTTTGATATGTTGGCAGATCTTTGCGGTTCTGATCGTGGACCTGAGGACGACCCGCGTTTTGAGGTGAATTATCACCTGTTCTCAACACACCATTACAGCCGTCTGCGGCTTAAAGTTCTGCTTTCCGAAGATGACGCAACGGTCCCGACCGTTACCAACATCTGGAAAACGGCCAATTGGCATGAACGCGAAACATACGATCTTGTCGGCGTGATCTTTGATGGCCACCCTGACCTTCGACGTATTCTTTTGCCTTCTGATTTTGACGGCCATGCGTTGAGAAAAGATTACCCGCTGCGAGGCTATGAGCCTTACAGCTTGAACTAGTTTTTCGGGCCAATACCGTTGAGCAGGCCAAACGATGATATGAGCACTGGAGTTGATACAATTCAGGCAAATTACGACGCCATAGACAGGCCGCTAGAGTCGGAAATGACGCTGTCGATGGGGCCGCAGCACCCGTCCACACACGGTGTTTTGCGTCTGGAACTAAAGTTGGATGGAGAAATGGTCGTAAGGGCGATACCTGACATCGGGTATCTGCATACGGGCATGGAAAAGCTCTTTGAATACAAGAAATATCAACAGGGCATCGTTATCACCGACCGAATGGATTATCTTAATCCGCTCGGAAATAATCTGGCTTACGTGATGGCTGCTGAAAAGCTGCTCGGGCTGGAAATACCGGAAAGAGCGCAGGTGATCCGTGTGTTGATGTGCGAGCTTCAGCGTATCGCGTCGCACATGGTCTGGTTCGGAACTTCGTGCCTCGATATGGGCGCAATGACACCGTTCTGGTTCACTTTCAAGGAACGTGAAAAGATACTCAACATCATCGAATCTGCATCGGGCGGACGCATGACGCCGAGCTATTTCCGCATCGGCGGATTGATGATGGATCTTCCCGCAGGATTTGAGAACCGCGTCAAACAATTCCTTGAAAACTTCCCGGACGCTCTCGAAACTTTCGACACGCTGATAACCGGCAACCCGATCTGGCATAACAGGACAAAAGGCGTCGGCGTTATCTCACGTGAAGATGCAATTGATTGGGGATTGACCGGCCCGTGCTTGCGCGGAAACGGCGTTGAGCTTGACCTCCGCCGTCATAATCCTTATTCGGGTTATGAGACGTATGATTTTGAGATCCCGACCGAACCGGACGGAGATGTTTGGTCGCGGTTTCTGGTCAGGATGCGTGAACTTCGCGAATCGCACAAGATCGTCAGGCAGGCATTGGAACGGCTGAAGCCCGGACCGACAAAGGCTGATGCACCAAAGGTAGTGCTTCCTGACCGCGACGATATGCGTAAGCATATGGATTCGCTGATACACCACTTCTTGATCGTTGCAGAAGGGTTCAACGTTCCGGAAGGCGAAGTTTATCACGCCATCGAGGCATCAAAAGGCGAACTCGGTGTTTACATGAAATCAAACGGCGGCCCGAAACCGGAACGCGTGCATTTCCGCGGGCCGAGCTTTGTAAATCTTTCCGCCCTGCCGACAATGGCAGAAGGCGAAATGATCGCTGACACCGTCGCGATAATAGGAAGTTTGGATATTGTGCTGGGAGAGATCGACAGGTAGATATGAACCCCCTGCTCTATTGGTTAAAGCATATGCCGACCATAACAATGACGTTGGCATTTATACTTATAATTCACGATGGTGTAGCGGGTTCAATATGTAATGTCGAAATACGATTTCAAGGAGCCGACTATAGCTCTGTTAATAAAGGCAAGGCAGTTCTAATTGACGTAGAAAACCATAAAGGCTTTAGCTCAACCTTAAAAAATGGTAAAAGTCTTTTCAAGGATTTACCGAGCGGAAAATATTCATTAGGCGTAACTTCAAATGGATTTAGAGGGACCTATAAACGCATTGACATAGATTGCAATCAGCCTGTTAATGAATACATGCTCCAGCTTGAACCCGGAAAGACTTCTGATAGGTTTTTCGCCTTGGATGGAGATTTCGAGTTAAGTGATACCGGTGAATTGTTAGTGGGCGATACATTGGGGTATATGAGGAATTACTGGCCCCTACCAAGATACAGTGGTATTTGCCAATTGAACTGTGTAGTGGTGGTGGATGTTACGGTCGACGAAAAAGGAAAGGTGTTGTCAGCAAAAGCTGAAGGGGAAAAGAAATCTTTGGTTTATGCCGCGGAGGTAGCCGCGAAAAGATCAAGGTTTTTCCCGGTAATTTATAACGGTAAAGCGTATCGCTCTAGAGGAACTGTGACATATACGTTCCCCATACCAACAATTGATCGTTGAACATGAACGTATAGATTTGATTTAAATTGAACATGGCAGCAGTAAGACCTACAACATACACTGACGAAGTAGTATATACCGACGAGGTTGCGGAGTTTTCGCCTGAGGTGGTCGAGGAAATGAGGTCGCACCTGGCCAAATATCCGCCGGAGCGGAGCCGTTCGGCGCTGATACCGTTGCTTTTTGTTATTCAGCGTGAGCGCGGCTGGGTAGATAATCCCGGTGTCAACTTTTTGGCAAATTTTCTGAACCTTGAGGTGACGGACGTTTGGGAGACGGCGACGTTCTACTCGATGTTTAACCTGCACAAGGTTGGCCGCCATCACATACAGATATGCAAGACGCTTTCTTGCAAAATAATGGGCGAACCGGGCATTACCGAACACGTTTGCAGCAAGCTCGGCATTCACCCTGGCGAAACCACCGAAGACGGCAAATATACTGTCTCGCTGGTCGAATGCCTCGGAAGCTGCGGCACTGCACCAATGATGCAGATCGGGTTCGACTATCACGAGGATCTGACAACAGAAAAGGTTGATAAGATCCTGGATTCGCTCAAATAGTTTTTGATCATGGAAATCAAGGCAATAGGCTGTGAGCCATTACAATTAAAGCGAATGCACATTGAGAATGGGCATACGCTAAAGGTCTATCGTGAAACGGGCGGTTACGTATCGCTGAAAAAGGCCCTTGAGATGTCGCCGGACGACATCATTCAGACCGTTAAGGATTCATCTCTGCGTGGACGCGGCGGAGCCGGATTTCCAACGGGCATGAAATGGTCATTTGTGCCGAAGGATTCCCCAAAGTCAAAATACGTGGTCTGCAACGCGGACGAATCGGAACCGGGAAGTTTCAAGGATCGCTATCTGCTTGAACGCGACCCACATGCATTGATCGAAGGAATGATCATCGCCGGTTATACTCTCGGAGCATCGACCGGCTATATCTATTATCGCGGCGAATACAATTACCTTATCGCAGTAATGGATCGGGCGTTGACCGAAGCCCGCGAGGCAGGCCTGCTGGGAGAGAACATTCTCGGCACGGGCTTTTCGATGAACATCCACACGCATACCGGAGCCGGCGCCTACATCTGCGGAGAGGAAACTGCCCTTTTGAGCTCGCTCGAAGGCTTCCGCGGCCATCCTCGGATGAAACCGCCGTTCCCTGCCGTCGAAGGCCTTTATGCGTCGCCGACCGTCGTCAACAATGTCGAAACGTTCACGAGCGTCCCGCAGATCATAGAAATGGGCGGCACAGCGTGGCGCGACCTCGGAACCGAGAAAAGCGGCGGAACAAAGCTCTGGTCGATCAGCGGCCATGTCAAAAAACCGGGTGTTTACGAACTTCCGATGGGCTATACCGATATGGAAAAGTTCATCATGGAAGATTGCGGAGGGATGCTCCGCGATGACAAAAAGTTGAAGGCCGTGATACCCGGCGGGTCAAGCGTTTACATTATGAATGCTGGCCAGATCCTTGGAAAAGGCGTAACGCTAGACTACGAGGGTCTTGTCGAGGCGGGGTCGATGCTCGGCACCGGCGGCATGATGGTAATGGACGAGACCGTTGACGTGATGGAAACGACAATGAACCTGTCGGAGTTCTATAAGCACGAATCCTGCGGTTGGTGCACTCCTTGCCGTGAGGGAACAGACTGGATGGTGAAGATATTTCACCGCATTGCGGCCGGCAACGGAAAGCCCGGTGACGCACAGCTTCTTCTGGACATCTGCGACAACATTGAGGGCAAGAGCTTTTGCCCGCTCGGCGATGCAGCCGCCTGGCCCGTGCAGAGCGCGATACGCCAGTTCCCGGATGATTTCATGAAGTGGCTTGATAAAAAGACAAACGGCAGCATAACGGCCAATGTATAAGATATTTTGAATGGTCATTGTCCGTGACAATACCGTTATTTAGAGAATAATCAGGAGAACCTTAAAGAATGGGAAAGGGAGATAAGCGAACACGACGCGGGAAGATATTTGCCGGCAGCTATGGCAAAACCCGTCAGCGCGGTAAAAAGAAGGTCACCGGTTCAGGTGAAGGCAAGGAACAGTCGTCGAACGATTGATCCGGTCATTAGGTTTAAAAAGATACGGTCAATTTTAAATGTCAACTGAACTTGTAAAGATCACTCTAAACGGTGTCGAGGTCGAAGCCGAAAAAGGCTCGGTGCTGATCGACGTATGCCGAGATAACGGAGAGCATATTCCGTCGTTCTGCTATTACAAGGACCTGGATCCGCAGGCCTCGTGCAGAATGTGCCTGGTGCGCATTGATAAAATGCCGAAACTCCAGACCTCATGCACGATCAAGGTCACGGACGGCATGGCAGTGACGACCCGCAGCCCCGAGATAGAAAAGGCACAGCGTTCAATGGGCGAATTCCTTCTGGCAAATCACCCGCTGGATTGTCCTGTTTGCGACCGCGGCGGTGAATGTGAATTGCAAGAAGTGATATTCGATTGGGGCGATGTAGAAGAGCGATTCACTGAGAAGAAGAACGTTGATCCGGAAAAGTATCTTTCGCCGATAGTCGCTAACGACCCGCAGCGATGTATTCTCTGCAAACGCTGCACGCGCGTCTGCGATGAATGGATGGGCGAGGACGCTATCGAGGCCGGAAATCGAGGCGTGAACACAGTCATCGGCACTTATGGCGGTTGGCTGAACTGTTCGCAGTGCGGCAACTGCATTGAGGTATGCCCGACCGGCACACTGCTTGATGGAGTTTATCGTCACGCAACGCGCCCGTGGGAATTGGATCAGACGATAACTACTGATGTTTATAGTTCAGACGGAATGCAGCTGTCGATAGGTTCGCGCGGAGGCGAAGTCCACCGTATAGTTGCCCGCGACCGGTATGTCAATGGCCTGAACGGCGAATTCCTTGATGTAAAGGCACGTTTCGCACATGAGTTCATCAATCATCGTGATCGTGTAAAAACGCCGATGATCCGCTATTCTAAGGGCGGAAAACTCATTCCCGCCACTTGGGACGCAGCTCTAGAATTGATCTCTCAGAAATTTGGGGATTCATCGGGCGTTGTCGCCAGCCCGCGGCTTACTAATGAGGCGTTATTCACGCTCCGCAAATTTGCTGAAGCAACAGGCAGCAGCCTTGCCGTATCAGATCGGGGAGACATGTCCGCATTCTTTGCGAATATGACCGCTCCGTTGGCAACGCACAGAGATATTCGCTATGCGAAAACAATAATTATCATCGGTGGTGAGCCTGAGGAAGAACAGTCGTTTACCGCTAAGCAGGTTCGTCAGGCCGTCCGCAACGGTGGTGCAAAGCTTATCATCGTCAATGACACGCCGATAAACCTGAAGGCGCAGGCCGCAAAATTTGTTCACATTGCTCCTGGTTCGTATGACGCATTTGCACTTGCATTTGCCGACGGGTCGGATGTCTCAGGAAAACTCGGTGTTGACGCGGCAGAGATCGGTGCGGTTCGCGATGCAATAACTGCGGCTCAGGGAGACGTGGTTATCATGGTTGGCAATGATCTCTCGCCTGCCGCACAGGCCGTGATCGCTGCATCTGCCGGCGGTTTCGCCGGGGACGGACGCCGCGTTCTGCTCCATCCGCTGCCACTTTATAACAACTCAGTAGGAGCAATAGATATTTTGCCGAATGCACGACAGATCGATGAGGTTATCGCATCAGCAAAGGCATTACTGATAGCAGGCAGTTTGCAGGATGCATCGGCTCTTGCCGGGAAGGATTTCGTGGTGGTTCAGGAACTTTTCCTAACAGACACCACTGAACATGCTGATGTAGTTCTGCCCGCCGCCTCTTTTGCAGAGGTTGATGGTACATTTACCAACAATGCCGGAAATGTACAGCGTGTTCGTCGGGCGATAGAACCGGTACACCAGTCGAAACCGGATTGGCTGATCACGGGCGGCATTGCCGCATCGCTTGGCGTAGATCTGGAACTTGAATCTTCGGCATCGGCGATATTCCGAGCGTTAGCGGATACGGTCGCGGTCTATGAAGGACTTCGATATCCGGCTTTGAAAGATGAATCAGAACCTGTGCAGGCAAAACATGCGGTCAATGAAAGTGTTGATGTAACCTCGGCGGTCAATGATCTACGGACAAGCACCGATTCCCTGCCAGAGAATGCAGAGAAGATAACGGACACGCCCGTCATCGGACATAAGCTCCATCGGCTGACGACAATGACAAGCAAAACGCCGCAGTTTCACCTATTGGCAAACGGCAACCCGAAACCGGCAAACTTACTCGTTTCACCGCTTGTTCAATTCGACGCTGATGGGAAGCCTAAGGAAGAAGGGTTTGAGGAAGCCGCGGCTGTCGGCATTGGGGACAGGATATTAGTTAATATAACCAGATAGTTTTTTATGGAATCCGTAATCAAAACGGCTTTTCCGTTCATCGTTTATTCGGTCGCGATTCTGCTCGCCTTTCAGGGCGTGCTTATGATAGTAGCGTACACGGTTCTCGGCGAACGCAAGATATTGGGTTGGATACAGGGACGCATTGGGCCGAACCGTGTCGGGCCGTGGGGCGTTCTGCAGCCGTTCGCCGATCTTTTCAAGTTCATCCTGAAAGAGGACATCGCACCGGACAAATCAACAAAGGTCGTCTTCTATATGGCGCCGCTTGTCGCCCTAACCTGTGCCCTTTTGCCCATCGTGGTATACCCGTTCGGTCCGCCGATAGAGGACCCGATCGGATGGCTTGTTCCTTATCTTCCGGCTATTCCATTTGCAGGTGAAACGAACTTTGTCGCTTGGCTTGCGGAACAGGCCAAGGGAATGAGGCTGACGATCGCCCGTCTGGATGTCGGAGTTCTTTATGTTCTCGGCATCACGTCCGTGGGTGTATATGGGATTGCATTGGCGGGCTGGTCATCGAACAACAAATACTCGCTGATGGGTGGACTGCGGTCCTCGGCTCAAATGATTTCGTATGAGCTTGCGATGGGAGCATCGATCATCGGCGTTGTGATGCTCGCCGGCTCGTTAGACCTTCATGAGATAATTTGGGCACAGGGACATTCTACTTTCAAATGGTACATCGTCCCGCAATTCGTTGGCTTTGTGGTATTTCTGATCTCAGCATTTGCGGAGACGAACCGCGTTCCGTTTGACCTACCTGAAGCAGAGACCGAACTTGTAGCCGGATTTCATACGGAATACTCCGCCTTGAAATTCGCCCTTTTCTTTATGGCGGAATATGTGAACATGTTCACCGTTTCAGTAATGGTGGTCACATTGTTCCTTGGCGGATGGTACATTCCCGGCCTGACACATATTTTCGAATACGGCTCGATACCGTACGCATTGGTCAGCCACGTAGGCTTTTTGTTAAAGATATTTTTCTTTCTTTTCTTGTATATTTGGGTCCGTGGAACGTTGCCGCGTTTTCGCTTTGACCAGTTGATGAGCTTTGGATGGAAGTTTTTACTTCCGGTGGCTATCGGCAATGTGATAGTAACGACAATAGTCGTTTACTTTATGAATAGATGATCTCGCTGTGATGGGAATTCAAGCGACTGGACTAAAGGCCCAAGTCGAATTTAGAAATTTCCGATGCAGTTAAGCTTATGGTGACAACAGTCCTATTTTTCCTTTTGGCCGGTTTGGCAATATCGTGTGCAGGCCTGACGGTCTATTATCGCAACCCGCTTTACAGTGCTTTGTCGTTGATCGGTGTGTTCATATCGCTGTCCGTCCTGTACTTGACGTTGGCTGCTCCGTTCATCGCAATAACGCAGATATTGGTATATGCAGGTGCGATAATGGTTCTCGTGATATTCGTTATCATGCTGCTGAATCTGGATGAGGAAAAGCCGTTGAACCGTCTGCGACATCTATATGCCATTGGCGGCGGTTTAGGATTGGCAATGCTGGCACAAGCTTTCTTCATATTCTACGCAGTGTTAAAAACACCGAAACATGTTGTGGATACCGAAAGCAATGTTGGCAGCACAATGAGCATCGGAACGCATATGTACACGGAATACCTTTTGCCTGTTGAGATCGTCGGTGTGATGCTGTTGATGGCGATCATAGGAGCCGTGATGCTTGTGCGAAAAGATACGAACGCCTCGATTGAAGCTGCGGCAGAAAAGGAAACGAACGATTAAGGACCTAGGCAGCGTTGCCAGAAAGGCCACGCTCCCTTTTTGTTAAAAGATGGAACCAGGACTGGAAAATTATTTGGCGCTTTCCGGCATTTTGTTTGCTATCGGGGCAGTCGGTGTCGTCTATAAACGAAACGCCATCGGCATGTTCATGTGTATTGAGCTGATGCTGAATGCCGTGAACCTTTCGTTTGTTGCGTTTTCACGCTATTACGCGGACGTGACCGGACAGTTGTTCGTTTTTATGGTGATGGCGGTGGCCGCGTGTGAGGCGGCGGTCGGGCTGGGCATAATCATTGCCTTTTTCCGCAACCGCATCTCGGTTGACGTGGATGACGCGAGTATATTGAAGCACTGATTATTTATCATTTACCGGGGGAAAGTAATACGATCATGGGTTGGGAAGATAAGTTCAAGGCATTTATGTCAAATATGGTCATTGTCGAATCGGACTGGAAGTTCGTCACTTCCGCCGGTGCGACCCTGACGGTTTCTACTCCGATAGCACGTGTGGGCGTGAATGGAACAGGCGGTTTGCTGCGTGTACAACGAGATTCTGACGCACAACCGACGCAGCTTAACTTTGGCGGACTAGGAGGTGGTGTCGGTGTCAGTTTGATCCCGACTCCGGCAAACTTTTCATTCTCGATCCCGCAGATGCCAAGTGCGGGTCGGGTTTATAAACTGCCTTTCGCCGGTCGTACGCTGAGCCTGCATGAATTGAAAGGTGCGTTTATAATGATCGAAATAGGCGCGGATTTTGGCCCCGGAGGCAGCGGAGCATTAATGTTCTTGGGCGGCAACACAATGATCGGGGCAATGATGGGGCCGATGCAGCTACCTGCGATCTTAGCTACATCAAATGCGTGTGTTCGCTTTGGCGGCATGAACGCAACCCTTATACCTGCAAATGCCGGTATCAATATTTACGCGGGTGGAGTATTTTAAAGGCCCTTAATGAACAGGAATGTCGTGATTCCGATACTTAT
The DNA here is from genome assembly GCA_019639215.1 of Acidobacteriota bacterium. Lineage (GTDB taxonomy): Bacteria > Acidobacteriota > Blastocatellia > Pyrinomonadales > Pyrinomonadaceae > OLB17. The sequence continues at coordinate 23,695 of JAHBSH010000013.1, read as the reverse complement.
AATTGTCGTTCTATTCGTGCTGGTCGGAACTTTCGGCTGGTGGATGTACAAATGGCAATACAGTAAGGCTGACTCGATATTGGACGAATGGGCAAAAAAGAATAACCTTACGGTTATTAAGAAAGAACAGGCGAATCAAAGCGGAACCGGTCCGGGCGTCAGATACGCGGGAAACACACAGGTCGTTTACCGTATTGAGGTAAAGGACAGTGAGAACAGGCTTAGATCCGGCATCGCGAAGATCGGCAGTGAAAGCACTGGAACGCTCTCTGATGAGATAGAAGTGATCTGGAATGAATAGACAAAGGCCACGATCTGAAAGCAGGTGGCCATTTAAAGGGATTGATTTTTATTGATCGATTTTCCAAATGATCGAAAATAACCTTTTAGCAATAATAATTTTTGCGCCGCTGGTTGGTGCGGTCATCAACTGGCTGGTGGGCGGACGCCTGCGAAACGAGATGTTCAGCGGCGTAGTTGCGTGCGGTTCGATAGCGATATCCGCGATCGTCGCCTTTTATCTGGCATTTGTTGCTGACGGCGGAGCCTTGTTCATCGACAAGCCCGTTCTTTCGCACATCTGGACATGGATCGACGTTGGCGGTTTTCGGGCAGATTTTGCACTGGGAATGGATCGTCTTTCGGCCATTTATGTCTGCTTCATCACATTCGTAGGCTTCTTTATCCATGTTTTTGCAACTGGCTATATGCATGGCGACAACGGGTTCTACCGCTTTTTTGCGTATCTGAACCTTTTCATGTTCGCAATGCTTGTTCTCGTCCTTGCAGATAACTACCTTTTGATGTTCGTCGGCTGGGAAGGCGTGGGGCTTTGCTCATATTTGCTGATCGGTTATTACACGAACCAGGACGAGCCGCGAAGAGCCGCTAAAAAGGCCTTCGTCATGAACCGTATCGGAGACTGGGGTGTGCTGATGGGCATTTTCCTTATTTTTACGCTTACCGGTTCTATCTCGTTTTATGATAAATCCGTTGACGGCGTGCAGGTTCATAGTGTCTTTACCTGGGTTCTTGAGAACATATCGGTAGCTGAACCGTTCACGTGGGGAGCTATAATCGCCGGTGGATTGACCTCGATAGGTGTTCTGCTTTTCATCGGAGCCACAGGAAAATCGGCACAGATACCGCTTCTGACATGGCTGCCTGACGCGATGGCAGGCCCGACGCCTGTTTCGGCTCTTATCCACGCCGCAACAATGGTCACCGCAGGTGTCTACTTAGTTGTTCGCTCAAATGCGATCTATCAGCTTTCGCCGACAGCTATGTGGATCATTGCTGTTGTCGGAGCCGCTACGGCGATCTTTGCAGCTACCATTGCCATTGCTCAGAATGACATCAAAAAGGTGCTGGCATATTCTACGGTCTCGCAGCTTGGGTTTATGTTCCTTGCGGCGGGCGTTGGTGCATTCGTCGTCGCGATATTTCATGTGATGACGCATGCCTTCTTCAAAGCTCTTTTATTCCTTGGGTCAGGTTCGGTCATTCATGGAATGCACCACGAACAGGACATGCGCAAGATGGGTAACCTGAAAAAATATATGCCCATCACCTTTATCACAATGGCTACGGGATGGTTGGCTATTGCGGGCATCCCGATTTTCTCAGGCTTTTTCTCAAAGGACGAGATTCTTTATAAAACATTTGCGGCAGACAAGTATTTTCAGGGCGGATATTTTCCGGGCAATGAGATCCTCTGGATAGTAGCGGTCATCACCGCTGTCCTTACAGCGATCTATATGACCCGCATGATGATAATGACCTTTTGGGGCAAGGAGCGTTTTCATGACGCTCTGCCTGGAGAGGAACATCATGACGATCACACACATGATGACGGACATACTTCGAGTCATGATGACGATCATCATCACGCATTGCCGCACGACTTCAAACCGCACGAATCGCCGTGGGTGATGACCGTGCCGCTTATCGTTTTGGCATTTCTTTCTACAGTTGGCGGCCTTATCGGCATACCGTATGCGATGAGTTCGCTGCCGGTGGTAAGCTCTATCGTCAGTAAGAACGCAAATCATTTTGAACATGCGTTGGAGCCGGTCATAGCTGAGATCGAAACACCAACAGCAATTAAAGCTCGTGAAAATGCTGCGTCGCATTCGCCAGAAGCTGTCAGCACTGAGCGTTGGCTGGCACTGCTGTCAACCGTGCTGGCAGTCGTCGGTATCGGTATCGGCTTTGCATTGTTCAGGAATAACCCGCTCAGGAAAATGCCAAAGATACTTGAGGAAAAATGGCGGCTTGATGACCTCTACAATGGCTACATCGTAGATCCGCTAACACGGCTTTCTACCAACACGCTTTGGAAAGGATTTGATGTCGGCTTTATTGACGGTATCGTCAACGGGATCGGCAGTTTTATCAGCGAGACAAGTTCGTATATGCGTGGCATTCAGGGCGGATTCATCCGCGGATATGCAGCCATGATAATTCTCGGAGCTTTGTGCATCCTTGGATATTTCGTCTATTTCGGGATTCGTTTGATCGGATAGAATATGCAGAAATTGTCTTTATCGATCTTTGCCTTTTGCATATTGGCATTTGCCATCAGCGTCAGTGCCCAGACAGCGGTTTCATCCGGCGCTTATGACAGTTTGTTACTGGCCGTGGATGCCAATGGAAACTTGACCGGATATTTTTACGAAACTACCGGAATGGATGAAAAGGGCAGGCCGCGTTTCACATGTGCATTTCTGATAAGCGGTAAACAGACCGATGAGGGCAGGTTTGAAATAAAAACGTGGCATCCGATCGCCCCTGAGGAAGTGATCCAGGGCGAGATAGTTGCACTGGAAAATGACGGTGAAAGATCTGTCAGGTTAAAGCTTGACAGCGAACACGGCGGTTGCTGGAACGTTGCTCCGATGTTGTCCCAGGATGAAGGCGTCGAATACGAGTTGTCTTCGCCGGCCGACTGGCAAGCCATAAGGATGGCAGCATCAGCAAAAGTATTTTTTCATAAGGCGGCAGACAAAAAGACTCGACTCAAAACCTACGTCGTCAAAGGCAATGTTGTAAGAGTACATAAGGTTTCGGGTGAATGGGCTGACGCAGAATATATAAATGAGAGCGGCAAGTCCGTGCGAGGTTGGCTTCTTTTGGCCGACATGCAAAGCGACAGGCCGTAGATTTGACCAAAAAGATCGTTATGGATCTAATTTCAGAAAACCTTTTGACCATCCTGATTTTGCTTCCGGCATTTGGTGCCCTTGCTGTGCTCGGGCATTCGCTGTATTGGAAAGATGATGGCCATTTAAAGTGGATCACGCTCGGTTTCACGGTCGTGGCGTTTCTTATTTCCCTGCTGCTGCTCACCGGCACACCAGGCTCAAACGGATTTTTCTTTGAAAAGAACATTCCGTGGATACAGGCTATAGGGACGAATTACCACGTCGGCGTTGACGGTCTGAGCCTCTGGCTAGTGCTGCTGACGACGTTCATAATGCCGATAGCCGTGCTATCTTCGTGGCATGCGGTGGAAAAACGCCCGGCGGCGTTCTATGTGTTCCTTTTGCTGCTGCAAAGCGCGATGATCGGCGTTTTTGTGTCGCTCGATCTTTTGGTGTTCTACCTTTTCTTTGAAGCCTCGCTTGTGCCGATGTTCTTCCTTATCGGTATATGGGGCGGCGAGAACAGGATCTACGCAACGGTCAAATTCTTTATCTTCACGGCGTTCGGCAGTTTGCTGATGCTCGTGGGTATCATTGCCCTGTATTACCTGCATCTGGAAGCTACCGGCGCCGGCACGTTCGACTTGTTGACACTGTTAGCTACTTTGGAAGCCGGCAAACTCACATTTGCGGCTCCTGTAGGAACACTGTTGTTCCTTGCATTCGCCATTTCGTTTGCTATTAAGGTACCGGTATTTCCGTTCCATACGTGGCTGCCTGATGCTCATACGGAGGCTCCGACGGCCGGTTCGGTCATCCTTGCCGCTGTTCTGCTGAAAATGGGAACTTACGGCCTGATGCGGTTCAACTTCCCTCTTTTTCCCGAAGCAAGCCGCGAACTAGCTCCGATCTTTATCGTCCTTGCGATCATCGGCATCATTTACGGAGCGCTTGTGGCAATGGTTCAGCCGGATATGAAACGGCTGGTCGCGTATTCGTCAGTCGCCCACATGGGTTTTGTCATTCTGGGCATGTTCTCCTTTACTGAATGGGGAATGCAGGGAGCACTTTATCAGATGCTCAACCACGGCATTTCGACCGGAGCCTTGTTCCTCCTTGTCGGCTTTATTTACGAACGGCGCCATACCCGTGCGATCTCTGAATACGGCGGAATATCGAGCGTGATGCCGCTCTACGCAACATTTTTTGTCTTTACCACGATGTCCTCGATCGGGCTGCCTTTCCTTAACGGATTTGTCGGCGAGTTCCTGATCATGGTCGGTATGTGGAAATCAACGATACTGTCCGTGACCGATTCTGCCAATTGGAACTACATCGCAACAATGGCAGCAGGCACAGGTGTCATCTTTGCCGCCGTTTATCTTCTCTGGATGGTACAGCGGATATTCTTTGGCAAACTTACGAATGAAAAGAATCGCGGCCTGAAAGACCTGACATATCGCGAGATCGGACTTATGGTTCCGCTCCTGTTCCTGATGGTCTATATGGGTGTGTATCCTAAACCATTTCTTGAAAGATCACGTGACACGGTCGTCGCGATTCAGGAGCGAGTCATGCGGCAGGCGGGCGGAACCGTCGATCATGACGAACACACGGCAAAGGCAAAATAGAACGCCGCCAAAGAGTGTTTTTACTTAATTCTTATTGTTATGCAATTGGCTGATCCAAATGTAAACCTTACCATCATCCTGCCGGAGATCATTATTGCGGTCGTAGGCATTGTGGTGATGCTTTATGATTGCTTCTTTCCCAAGAACCGTGTTCTGACAGGAGCCGTTTCGTTGATCGGTATCGGCTTGGCGGGTGCAGCTTTGGCATGGATATGGTCGGGAACCGGAAACGTTCCTCTGACGGCATGGGGCGGCATGGTCACACATGATAACCTCAGGCTCGGATTTACCACGGTTTTCTTGGTTGTATCCGCCCTGACGATACTCATCTCAACCGTCTGGGTCGAACAGGAAGAAGTTGCCGCTGGGGAGTTTCACGCACTTCTTTTGTTTGCCACGTTCGGCATGATGCTGATGGCCGTCGGCAACGACATGGTCGTTATTTTCCTTGGCCTTGAAACGCTTTCAATAGCAACGTATGTGATGGCAGGGCTTCGAAAAGGCGACCTCCGCTCTAATGAATCCGCGATGAAATATTTCGTTCTGGGTTCACTTGCGTCGGCGTTTCTGCTTTATGGCATCGCACTGATCTACGGAGCAACGGGTTCGACCAATATCACAGAAATTGCCGCCAGAATAGCCGATCCAAACTTCCCTGCCTTGCTTTTAGTTGGCGGAGCAATGCTCATCGTCGGATTCGGCTTCAAGATCGCAGCGGTTCCTTTCCATGTATGGACGCCTGATGTTTACGAAGGAGCTCCGGCAACCATAACAGGATTTATGGCGACGGGGCCAAAGGCGGCTGCTTTTGCCTCTTTCACACGTGTTTTCGTCATTGGATTCCCCTTCATTGCCGGAGCCGAAGCTGCGGGTTATCTGCATCAGGCATGGATATCAGTGCTTGCGGTCATTGCTATTTTGACAATGACCGTAGGCAACGTTGCGGCAATAATGCAGAATAACGTCAAGCGGATGCTCGCGTTCTCGTCGATCTCTCATGCAGGTTACACGCTGGTTGGACTGATAGGAGCTGGGTTTGCTGCAACAACGGCCGCACGTGATGAGGCAGTAGCCGCCGTTGCATTTTATATGCTTACGTATGCGGTGACCACGCTCGGAGCATTCGCGATCATCACTCTTCTTGCTCAAAGAAACGACCGCCGTGCTGAGTTCAATGATTTTAATGGGATCGGAACTCATTCCCCTGTTCTAGCGTTTACCATGGCTCTTTTTATGCTGAGCCTTTTGGGAATGCCTCTGACCGCAGGCTTTATCGGCAAAGTGCTGGTATTCCGTCCCGCACTTGAAGCAGGAAATACGCTGCTTACGGTTGTGGTCGTGGCAGCGGTCATAAACACGGCTATATCGGCATATTATTACTTGCGTCTTATAGTAGTAATGTTCTTCAAGGAAAGGACGACAAGCTGGACTGCTCCGCAGATACCTGCGGCTGTTACAGCCGCGATCATCATTACTGTCCTCGGCGTATTTTACCTCGGTATTTTCGGAAATGGCCTGATCGAAAAATTCTCACGTTCGGTAACAGTTGCGGAAGCTCAGGTTAAGTAATTTTTTGCAATAAACCGCTCCGGCTCAAAAGATCCGGGCGGTTTTGTTTTTAAATGCCATGGATATCATCCAACAGATCCGTTCAAACCTGAGTAAGGACTGGATATCGGTCATTTACGAAAAACAGATAAGACCTCGGCGAACGCGATCGTTCAAAATGGACATACCTGAGCGCGAAAATGCACCCGCGATCCTGCACACATTACTCGGTACTGAGCTCAAGGTGGGAAGACTTCGGATCCATTGTCCTGATCTGGGAACCGCGCGTTATCTACTGATATTTGCGACACTAGGCTGTCGGGAAATAGCTGTTCCTTACGATATAACCAAGGTTCCGGTGATCGCAGATACGCTGACAACTGCTTTAGACAGAATATTTGAGGTCTTCAACACTTTGACGAAAAAGGATAGCCCTCAAGCACGCGGCAGAATGCGTTCAAAACTCATTCGAACGTTGCGTGAAGAGATCAAATCCATCGGAGCGGGAGAAATGATGCCGCTTTTCAACCGTTCGACCAAGCAGCGGCAAAGCTGATATAATAATTTGATATGCCTGTGGCCGGAGCATCGGCTATGGCGAATATGAATGGACATGTTAGACGCGGCAACGACAACTAAAGAGGAACTCCAGCAGGAAGACCTGCCGTTTCCCTACAATAAACAGGCATATTGCCTATACGAACCTATAGAAAAGACCGTATCTCACGCTCGAGTGCTGATAGTCAACAGCCTGTTGCGCTATGAATCGGACCTTTCTGATCTTGCGCGAGCCGAATGGAACGGCACAATGGAAGCTAAACTTAGGTTTGAAAGAAAGATATCATCGCTTGCTTGCAACAATATTGCCCAAAACGTAAAACGTCTTGTCCAAAATCCCAAAACTTTAACGGTTCATTTGTCAGAGATAGCTGAGGCTGCTAAGGCTTTCGAACCAGATGCAATAGTCATGAGCGGGACATTTGCCGATTTTGACTATTACGATCCGAAACAACTTGAATCCTTCAAAAAATTCATTTTGGAAACAAAGATACCGGTGCTTGCCATCTGTGGTTCTCATCAGCTTGTCGGAGTTTCATTTGGAGCGGAACTTAAGACGCTGGACGGACTGGAGCTCGATGAAAAGCGGAATGACAGACTCGTCGAGTATCAGTACCGTTTTGTAAAGATCACGGATATATCCGACCCGATATTTGAAGGTGTTGAAGACAAAGCATCAGGCCTGTGGCAGGACTATACAAAAGAAGACGACATCCTCCGCGTTTGGCAAAACCACGGTGTGCAGGTTCTTGGCGTTCCAGAAGGTTTCAAACTTCTAGCCACATCATACCTTTGCAAAAATCAGATGATGGTCAAACGCTCTGACGGACAACTTATCTACTGCGTCCAGTTTCATCTGGAAAAATCTTTTGAGGATTGGTCAAAAAATCCTACTCGATGGGAACACCCCAACGAATCACGCGACGGCCGTGTCCTGTTCGAGAATTTCCTAAAACTCGCGCTTGACCACAAACGAACTGCTTAACCAAAGCACTTTTCCGGTACGTTTTCCTGCGTATTTCGAATAAGCATATCCACGACAGCGGTGAAATCGCCTCCGCTTTCCTCATAGACACGGAGTTGCTCATCCGCTGAGGTGCCGCGTTCGAGAATGGTGTGGATGTGTTCGACCTCTTTTCGTGAATCGAGCGGATCCAGAACATCATCAACAAAATCCAACAGCTCGCGTATCAGATCCTTAACCGGAACCTCTTTTTGCTTGCCAAGGTCAAGCAGTTTTCCGTCGAGTCCGTAGCGAACCGCCCGCCATTTATTTTCCTGGATAAGGCGTCGGTGATATAGCCTGAAACCGAGGTTGCGATCTATCAAAACATGCAGCTTGGCAACTATGGCCTGAAACAGAGCCGCAACAGCAATTGTGTCGTCAACACGCGTGGGAATGTCACAAACGCGAAATTCAAGCGTCGGGAACAGATGGTGCGGACGAACGTCCCACCATACTTTTGAACCATCCTGGATGCAGTTCATCTTAACCAAAAGATCAACGTAACTCTGAAACTGCTGGAAAGATTCAAAATGATCGGGTATGTCCGTTCTCGGAAATTTCTTGAAAACCTCTGATCGGTAGGATTTTAACCCTGTGTTGAACCCAAGCCAGAAAGGTGACGATGTGGTCATTGCAAGAATGTGAGGCAGAAAATATCTGGCTGCATTCATTATGTGTATTCGTCTCTCCGGGTCAACGATACCAACGTGAACGTGCAGGCCAAAGATAAGCAGGCTCCGAGCCACCATCTGGAGTTCGTCAACAAGCAGTTTATACCGGTCGCCTTCGTATATCTGCTGCTCCGACCACTTTGAGAATGGATGCGTAGAAGCAGCAACTATTTCTAGTCCCTTCTTTTTTGCAAGGCTTGATATGATGCAGCGTAGTTTTGAGATGTCCTCTCGGGCTTCGCCGATATTAGCACAAACGCCCGTACCAACCTCGATCATGGACTGGATCATCTCAGGCTTGATCTTTTCGCCAAGCAGAAGTTTACCCTCGGCCAGTATCTCGGAAACGTGCGACTTCAGTTCACGGGTGTTTGGGTCAACGATCTGGAACTCTTCCTCTATGCCGAGGGTAAATTGTTCAAACATATATGTTCTTTCTTCTTCCTGACGTCTCCTGTTTTGATCCTCCCAAACATTCCTATCTTTACATTCCCGAAAACATCTCTGTTAGATAGGAGACCATTCCGAGGAACACCTTTGATACTTTGTTCTTAGGAGTAACGCCATTCTATAACATTTCCCTCTCTGAAACGGTATTATTTTTTTACTTTTTCACTCTTTTTTCTTTTTTTCCATCAGACCGCAGACATTTCCTTCGCGATCTTAATAAACTCCTGTGCGGCGTGAGAGAGCACTGATCGGCGACGGTAGATAATATGCAGTTTTCTTTCGAGTTTTATCTCCGAAACCGTCAATCCTTTAAGCCTTCCGTCCGCGATCTCAGCCCTGGTTCCCAATTTTGGCACCATAGCAATTCCCACGCCGGCTTGCACCAGCCGCTTTATTGCCTCAAGCGAAGGCAGTTCGACAGATATATTCAGCGGAGTGTTGTTCTTCTCAAATGTTTCGATGACAAGACGTCTGTAAGGAGAGGCGGCATTATGAGCAATAAAAGTTTCCTCGGCAAGTTCGCGAATGGAGACCGATGTCTTTCCGGCCAAACGGTGCTCGGGCGAAACTATCAGTAAAAGCTGGTCATTAAGCACAGATATCGAACGAAGTGTATCATCGACGGGTTTGAAGGAAACGATTCCGAGTTCTACCTCCCTTGCAGTTATTTCCTTTGGAATGCGGCTCGCAACGCCTCGGTGCACCTCGATCTTGATATGAGGGTGTCTCTTTCTATATTCGGCAATTATGGGCAAAAGATAAAAGACCGTATGTTCATTTGCGCTCAACGTTACCTTGCCGCTGTGAAGATTACGCATTTCTTTGATGGCCGTCTGTGCGGTTTGACGCAGATTCAGCATCTGTCGGGCATAATCAACTAAAAGTTCTCCGGCATAGGTCAGCGTTCCATCCTTGGAAGAACGATCGAAGAGTTTTTCACCTACATCCTGTTCGAGGCGGCGAATAGCCTGACTAACTGCCGGCTGTGTTCGTTGTAAAACCTCTGCCGCCCGCGAGAAACTCTTTTCACGAGCCACTACTACTAAAACCTCTAGCTGATTAATGTCCATATAGAAATACGTACCTAGATCATGTAGTTGAATAAAATAACTTATGGTTTATGTATATTCACCGAAGTATAACATTAAATGACAATATGTATAACATAGTCGTTGTAGTTTAAGGAAAAAAATAACTCCCGCGTCAATGTTCCTGTGTCTTTTACCTCATCGGCCTATTCACTGCCACCGTATCTTAATTTATCGTTGATTTTGTAGTATGTTTTAAACAGTCTAATCATAAATAGTTTGGAATTTTATTATGTCCCAACAGAACATATCCGAATCGGCAGGACTACGTTTCAGGTCTGCCATGGAAAAAGAAAAGCCGCTGCAGATCGTTGGAGCGATAAACGCTAACCACGCTTTGCTGGCAGGGCAAGCGGGATTTAACGCCATTTACCTTTCCGGAGGCGGTGTCGCAGCCGGATCGCTGGGGGTGCCTGACCTGGGCATCACGGGGTTGGAAGACGTTTTGATAGACATTCGACGTATAACCGACGTTACGGAAACGCCTTTGATGGTCGATATAGATACGGGCTTTGGCCCTTCGGCATTTAATGTTGCGAGAACAGTAAGATCATTGATCAGGGCTGGTGCGGCAGCTCTTCATATGGAAGATCAGGTTGGGGCAAAACGTTGCGGTCATCGTCCCGGCAAAGAAGTGGTGACCCAGGATGAAATGGTTGACCGTATAAAGGCTGCTGTTGATGCACGAACCGATGAGCATTTTGTTATTGGTGCCCGGACAGATGCCTTTGCCGTTGAAGGAATTGATAAAACATTGGAGCGTGCTGCTGCCTATGCGGCCGCCGGAGCCGATTTCATTTTTGCTGAGGCCGTACCGGATCTTTCCTATTATCAACAATTTGTTGAAGCATCAGGCGTTCCTGTTCTGGCAAATATCACAGAATTTGGGATGATACCAATGTACACGGTCGATGAATTGCGTGACGCCGGTGTCGGGCTAATATTGTATCCGCTGTCGGCATTTCGGGCGGCGAATAAGGCGGCTGAGAATGTCTATCGTCACATCCGTAACGAAGGCACACAGAAAAACGTTCTGGACACGATGCAAACCCGTGACGAACTTTACAAGAGCATTAATTATCATAGCTACGAACAAAAACTGGACGAACTTTTCAGACAACAATAATAGATAAACCATGTCAGAAGAAACAAAAGAAACACCGGCATTCAAACCGAAGAAAAGCGTTGCCCTCTCGGGCGTTCCGGCGGGAAATACCGCTCTTTGCACCGTCGGTCGCAGCGGTAACGACCTGCATTATCGCGGATACGACATTTACGACCTCGCCGCAAAGGCTGAATTTGAAGAGGTCGCATATCTGCTTATCCACGAAAAACTGCCGACTGCAGCTCAGTTAAAAGCTTATAAAACAAAATTGAAGGCTCTTCGCGGATTGCCGTTGGTCGCCAAGAACGTCCTGTCAGAACTTCCCGCCGCTTCGCACCCTATGGATGTTCTTCGAACCTACACTTCGGTTCTCGGCTCTATCCTTCCCGAAAAAGAAGATCATAATGCCGCCGGAGCCCGCAACATTGCCGACAAACTGCTGGCATCTTACAGCTCGGCTCTTTTGTATTGGTATCACGCTTCACACAACGGTTACGAGATCGATGTTGAGACAGACGATGATACCGTAGGCGGACATTTCCTGCATTTGCTGCATGGCGAAGCTCCAAGCGAAAGCTGGGTAAAAGCGATGCAGATCTCATTGGTGCTTTACGCTGAACACGAATTCAACGCTTCGACATTTACCGGCCGCGTGATAGCCGGGACCGGCTCGGATATGTATTCTGCGGTCAGCGGAGCGATCGGCGCTCTGCGCGGCCCGAAACACGGTGGTGCGAACGAGGTCGCTTTCGACATCCAAAGCCGTTACGCAAATGCTGACGAAGCTGAAGCTGACATCCGCGAACGCCTTTCACGCAAAGAGATCGTTATCGGTTTCGGCCATCCGGTCTATACCGTGTCGGATCCGCGCAACGTCATTATCAAAGGCATCGCCAAAGAGCTTTCAGAAGAAGCGGGCGATATGCAGCTTTTCGACATCGCCGAACGGCTGGAAAGCTTGATGTGGAACGAAAAGAAGATGTTCCCGAACCTTGATTGGTTCTCGGCAGTTTCTTATCACCTCATGGGCGTGCCGACAGCGATGTTCACACCGCTTTTCGTCGTCGCTCGCATCACCGGCTGGAGCGCCCACGTCATCGAACAACGCCAGGACGGCAAGATCATCCGCCCGAGCGCTAACTACACTGGCCCCGAAGACCTTGAATTCGTCACTATTGAAAAAAGATAAGAATATTCAAATAAAAACATGTCGTCACATATTTCAAATGAAAGGCCGCAGCCGGATAAGGTTTTGGCTGATATCGCAGATTACGTTCTCAACTATGAGATAAAGAATGAGCTTGCATGGAAAACGGCTCAGTATTGCTTGCTTGATACGCTTGGTTGCGGGCTTGAGGCGTTGACCTATCCGGCGTGCAACAAATTGCTCGGGCCGATAGTAAAAGGAACGGTTGTGCCAAACGGCGCGAAGGTTCCGGGCACGCAGTTTCAGCTTGATCCGATACAGGCAGCGTTCAACATCGGAGCTATCATACGCTGGCTTGATTTTAACGACACATGGCTTGCCGCTGAATGGGGACATCCGTCGGATAATCTCGGCGGAATTTTAGCGACGGCCGATTGGCTTTCGCGAACGAATATCGCCGAAGGCAAGCAGCCGCTGAAAATGTCGCAAGTGCTGGAAGCGATGATAATGGCTCACGAGATACAGGGCGTTCTCGCACTTGAAAATTCATTTAACAAAGTTGGGCTTGATCACGTGATCTTGGTCAAGGTCGCTTCGACAGCCGTCGTCGGCAAACTCATCGGGCTTAACCGTGATGAACTTATCAACGCAGTTTCGCTGGCATTCGTCGATGGCCAATCGCTCAGAACTTATCGCCACGCACCGAACACAGGCAGCCGCAAATCTTGGGCGGCGGGCGACGCAACATCGCGCGCGGTTCGTCTGGCATTGATCGCCAAGACCGGGGAAATGGGTTATCCGTCGGTACTTTCCGCTCCGGTTTGGGGCTTTTACGATGTTTCGTTCAAAGGAAATGAGTTCAAGTTTCAACGCGATTACGGTTCGTATGTGATGGAGAACGTTTTGTTCAAGATCTCGTTCCCTGCCGAATTTCATTCACAGACCGCCGTCGAATTGGCGATGACATTTCACGGCAAGCTGAAAGAACTTGGTAAAACTTCAGACGACATCAAGAAAATAACAATCCGCACGCACGAAGCGGCGATCCGCATCATCGACAAGAAAGGTCCGCTGAACAACCCGGCAGACCGCGACCACTGCATTCAATATATGGTTGCTGTTCCGCTGATATTCGGTCGATTGACCGCGGCGGATTACGAAGATAACGTTGCTTCGGACGAACGCATCGACATACTTCGCGACAAGATAGAATGCGTCGAAAACGAACAATTCACCGCTGATTATCACGATCCGGAAAAACGTTCTATAGCCAACGCGATGACCATCGAACTGAACGACGGAACCGTGCTTGACGAGATAGTTGTCGAATATCCGATCGGCCATAAACGCCGCCGCGACGAAGGCATTCCTGAACTCATCAAAAAGTTCAAGGTAAATCTGGCTCGCAAATTTCCTGAAAAGCAGCAGAGGCAAATATTGGATATTGCGTTGGAATATGATAGATTGGCCGATCTAAGCGTCAACGAGTTCGTTGACCTGTTTGTGATCTAATGAGTAAGGAATTAGTCAGTTCATTACAGCAGAATGGAGCGGAATTTCTTGAGATCGACCGCGACAAATTAGAATTACCGGCGGGCGGCAGCAAGCTGCTGCTCCATTCGTGCTGTGCTCCGTGTTCGGGCGAGGTGATGGAGGCGATCATCGCTTCTGGCATTGATCTCACGATATTTTTCTACAACCCGAACATCCACCCAAAGAAAGAATACGACCTTCGTAAGGACGAAAACATTCGCTTTGCTGAAAAATATAATATTCCGTTCATCGATGCCGATTACGACACCGATAACTGGTTTGAACGAGCAAAAGGAATGGAGGACGAACCGGAACGCGGCATCCGCTGCACGATGTGTTTTGATATGCGGTTTGAGCGAACGGCACTCTACGCCGCCGAGAATGGTTTTGATGTCATCAGCAGTTCGCTCGGCATTTCGCGTTGGAAAAATATGGATCAGATAAATGACTGCGGCATACGCGCTGCGGCAAAATATCCGGGCATCGAATATTGGACATACAACTGGCGTAAAAAAGGCGGAGCTTCGCGTATGCTGGAAATAAGCAAACGCGAAGAATTTTATATGCAGGAATATTGCGGCTGCGCCTATTCGCTTCGCGACACCAACAAATGGCGCAAATCAAAAGGCCGCGAAGTCATCAAGATCGGCGTCAATTATTACGGCAAGGAAGAAACAAAATAACCTCTCTCCTTCAAGGCAAGTCAGCGACCTGAGAAAAGATCTGCGTTATGTTGCGGATCTTTTTTACTTGAATCTACCTGTATCTCTAAAGTAATGTAGGCCAGAACTCACCATATTTTATTTATTGCAGATCTCTACCCGTTTCAGCGATCTGACATGGATAAAACCGTCCTGCTGTAAATTGTAATATTTATGTATAATTGAAATGAATAACCTTGACTTATACTATGCTTTGGCGATAGGATTCGGATATTGCGGCGAAGATCTTCTCAAACTTTGATCAATCAAACGCCGCTCCTTAGAGACTATATGGAAAAAAAGCGTATTAGGATCTTCGACACGACACTTCGTGACGGCGAACAATCGCCCGGCTGTTCTATGAACCTTTTGGAAAAGGTCTCAATGGCTCGGCAATTGGAAAAACTTGGCGTTGATATCATTGAGGCAGGTTTTCCTATTGCGTCGGAAGGAGATTTTGAGGCCGTAAAAGCGGTTTCTGAGGAATGTCGTAATGTTACAGTTGCTGCACTATGCCGCACGATCGACGGCGACATTAACAGAGCAGCAGAGGCATTGAAAAAAGCGGCTAATCCACGCATCCACACTTTTCTCGCAACCTCGGACATTCATCTTGAATACAAATTAAAGAAAACACGTTCGGAAGTGCTGGAAATGGCACGACAGGGCGTTACCAGAGCGGCGAACGCAGCAGCCGAAGTTGAATTTTCTGCTGAAGACGCAACACGTAGCGATGTCGATTTCCTTTGCGAGGTTTTGAGTACCGCAGCCGATGCCGGTGCTACCATTCTGAATATACCTGACACGGTCGGTTACACGCTTCCTGAAGAATACAGAGCATTGATAAAGACCGTAAAAGAAAAAGTGGTAGGTGACCGGGATATAGCCTTAAGTGTTCATTGTCACAATGATCTTGGATTGGCTGTCGCCAACAGTCTGGCTGCTATAGATGGCGGAGCAACTCAGGTTGAGTGTACTGTCAACGGGATCGGCGAACGGGCAGGCAATGCCTCTTTGGAAGAATTTGTAATGGCGTGTACTGTGAGGGCTGACAGGCTACCGGTCAGTCATAACATAGATACAACACAGCTTTATCCGGCAAGCAGGTTGCTTTCATCGATCATAAGTTTTGACGTACAGCCAAATAAGGCCATAGTCGGGCGGAATGCTTTTGCTCATGAGGCGGGCATCCATCAGCACGGTGTGCTCAGCAATCCGCTATGCTACGAGATAATGACCCCTGAATCCGTTGGCGTGTCAAAGAACAGTATCGTTCTGGGCAAACATTCGGGACGCCATGCGTTGCTGGCTCGATATGAAGAGCTTGGCTACTACTTTGACACGGAAGAGGCTACCGCAATATACACACGATTCGTTGCACTTGCCGACAAAAAGAAGAGTATCTACGATCAGGATCTGATCGCAATAGTTCCAGAACAGGCAAGGCTCCTGGCGGCGGCATAAATTAATATGAGACTTGTAACTTTGCCGGGCGACGGCGTCGGCCCTGAGGTAACTCGTGAGGCTGTAAAGATATTGACAGAGGTCTGTGATGTTCATGGCATTGACCTTTCCGTCGAAGAACATCTTGTTGGCGGAACTGCGATACGAAATGCCGGATCACCGCTTCCTGATTCAACCGCCACTGCCTGTTCAACTGCAGATGCCGTTCTATTGGGTGCGGTAGGGGATCCCGAATTTGACGATCTGCTGCCCGAACAACGACCTGAGATCGGCTTGTTGAAACTGAGGCAGGTACTGGGCGGCTTTGCCAATCTGCGACCCGCAAGAGCAGTTCCGGCTCTTGTAGATTCGTCGCCTCTGCGACGTGAGATATTTGAAGGAACAGATCTCCTGATAGTGAGAGAACTTTTGGGGGGACTTTATTTTGGGCAGCCTCGCGGCTTTAGAAACGAAGACACGGAAGCCTTTAACACGATGGTGTATTCAGAAGAAGAGATCCGCCGAGTAGCTAGAGTAGCATTTCAGGCTGCACAAAACCGTCGCGGCAAAGTAACCTCTGTCGATAAGGCAAATGTTCTGGAAACTTCGAGACTTTGGCGGCAGACGGTCGAGAGTGTTGGTAAAGAGTTTCCTGGTGTCGAACTTGACCACCTCTTTGTCGATGCGTGTGCAATGCACCTAGTCACTGATCCTCGCCGTTTTGACGTCATACTGACAGAAAATCTTTTTGGAGATATTCTGTCAGATGAGGCAGCCGTTCTGACCGGATCACTCGGCATGTTGGCATCAGCAACTATCGGTGGGCCAATTGATCTTTTTGAACCGGTTCACGGATCGGCACCGGATATCGCAGGTCGCGGGATCGCAAATCCGCTCGGAGCGATAGCCTCGGCCGCAATGCTTTTGCGATACACCGGCGGACACGAAATAGCTGCAAGATCCATAGAAGATGCGATGACCTCCGTTCTGGATGAAGGATACAGAACACCCGACATCGCTCGCGGAAGCGGCGAGACGATAGTTTCTACTGAGGAAATGGGCAGCCACGTAGCAAAACGAGCTGCAGATAACTCTCAATCCAGCCTTGCCTATCATGCTGTTTAGTAACAAATGAGAACACTTTACGACAAGATATGGGAAGCACATCTAGTGCGGCAAAAGGAAGGTGAACCGGCGCTTCTTTATATCGATCTGCACCTAATTCATGAAGTGACCTCGCCGCAAGCATTTGAAGGTCTGCGTATAAATAGCCGCAAGCTAAGACGTCCGGAACTGACATTCGCAACTGTCGATCATGCTATCCCGACGATCGGCCGCGACCTGCCGTTTAATGATCCGATCGCATGGAAACAGGTCGAAACTCTTCGACAAAATTGTCGCGATTTCGGAGTCAGACTCTATGACATGGATCGAAAAGAACAGGGTATCGTCCATGTTTTCGGTCCTGAACAAGGATTGACACAACCCGGATTCACCGTTGTCTGTGGTGATTCGCACACATCAACTCACGGAGCCTTTGGCGCTTTGGCTTTCGGCATCGGCACCAGTGAGGTCGAGCATGTTTTTGCGACCCAAACTCTGCCGCAGACCAAAGCAAAGAATCTGCTCATCAATGTAAAAGGCGAACTGCCATTTGGCGTGACCGCAAAGGATCTGATCCTTGCCATCATCAACAAGATCGGTACTAGCGGCGGAACCGGTTATGTGATCGAATATGCGGGTGATGCAATAAAGGGCCTATCAATGGAAGGCCGTATGACCGTCTGCAATATGACAATTGAAGGCGGCGCACGTGCAGGGCTAATAGCTCCTGACGAGACCACTTTTACATATTTGAAAGGACGAAAATTCGCCCCTGAAGGCGACGGGTGGGAAAAAGCTGTTGAATATTGGCGAACACTGCCAACCGATAAGGGAGCTGCTTTTGACCGAACCGTCGAGATAGATGCGTCATCGCTTGCACCGTTCGTAACGTGGGGAACCTCACCTGAAATGTCTGCGATGATAACAGACCGTGTGCCTGACGCTCCGCCGCCGGGACGCGACCCGCATTCGTTCTCAAAAGCTCTTGAATACATGGGTCTTGAGCCTTCACAGCCTATCCAGCAGATCGCTATTGACCGCGCGTTTATCGGTTCGTGTACCAATTCGCGGATAGAGGACCTGCGTGAAGCTGCTAGCGTTGCTAAAGGACATAAGGTCGCAGGCAGCGTCAGCGCAATGGTCGTTCCGGGATCAATGAAGATCAAAGAACAGGCAGAGGCCGAAGGATTAGCCGAGATATTCACAAATGCGGGATTTGAATGGCGTGACGCCGGATGCTCAATGTGCCTGGCAATGAACGAGGATGTTTTGAGCGAGGGTGAACGGTGTGCTTCGACCAGCAACCGAAATTTTGAAGGCCGTCAGGGACGCGGCGGCAGAACACATCTGGTCAGCCCCTCGATGGCGGCTGCGGCTGCGATAGCCGGACATTTTGTTGATGTCAGAAATTGGGAGTTTCGCAATTAAAGATCATGAGACCATTCGACCGACACACCGGAAAGGCCGTAGCCATCGATCTTGCAAATATCGATACCGACCAGATCATTCCCAAACAGTTTCTTAAGCGTATAGAGCGAACTGGATACGGTCAGTTTCTGTTCAATGACTGGCGATTCAACTCAGATGGTTCCATACAGGAAGATTTTCCGCTGAATGATCCTGCTTACAGCGAGGCCTCAATACTTATAACCGGTGCCAATTTCGGATGCGGGTCCTCTCGCGAACACGCTCCGTGGAGCATTCTGGATCACGGCTTTCGTGCTGTTATTGCGCCTAGCTTTGCAGACATTTTTCACAACAATAGCCTCAAGAACGGTTTACTCCCAATAACCCTGCCCGATGACGTTGTTGACAGACTGATCGACTCATCTAAACAGCCCGGCGGATTGGAAATAAGCATTGACCTTGAGGAACAGTCAGTTAAGGGCAAAGATGTTGATGAAAAGTTTGAGATAAGTGCATTTGCCAAATTTTCCCTTCTCAACGGCTTGGACGATATCGGGCTTACCCTGCAACATGAGGTCGATATCGAACGCTTTGAACGGAATTCCGTTTCTTTGTACAGATTTTCCACGTTTTAACCCAAACTGACGCCCTTTTACTAAATTCCCGTATTTGCTTTTTTAGGTTAGCCAAGTTACCATATCTACTTGTAAAATCGGGATTTCGCCGTCAGATCTCAAGCTTACAAAACAGAACCAAACTCTTTATTTTCCAATATCTTATAGCGCGCATATGGGCTTTTCTACAATTGCGATTCATGCTGGAAATGAGCCAGATGCGGCAACAGGAGCCGTAAGCGTTCCGATCTATCAAACCTCCACTTATGCTCAGGAGGGTCTTGGCAAACATAAAGGGTTTGAATACGCTCGAACCCAAAATCCCACTCGTTCCGCACTAGAAAAAAACATCTCCGCTCTTGAGGGAGCAAAATACGGTTTTGCCTTTGCTTCAGGTATGGCGGCGATAGATGCTGTTTTGCGGCTGGTAAAAGCGGGAGACCACGTTATCCTCGGTGACAATACGTATGGCGGTACGTTTAGATTGTTCGACAAGGTGCTGCGTGATTACGGAGTAGAATTTGATCTTGTTGATACGTCCGACATTCATGCTCTAGAAACTGCCTTTCGTGCCAATACAAAGATGGTCTTTGTTGAGACGCCGACCAATCCGGTGATGACCGTTACTGACCTTGCGGCTGTTTCTGAAGTCTCACATGCTCACGGGGCTCGGGTCGTTTGCGACAATACATTCATGTCGCCTTATTTTCAGCGTCCTATTGAACATGGAGTGGATATTGTTGTCCATTCAACAACTAAATATCTGAACGGGCATTCGGACAGTGTGGGCGGCTTTGCGGCCTTGAATGACGATGCTGATGCAGAAAGGATCGGATTCATTCAGAACAGCGTAGGGGCGATACTTTCGCCATTTGATTCGTTTCTGGTACTCAGAGGCACAAAAACACTTGCTGTCAGGATGAAAGCTCACGATGAGAATGGCAGGGCAGTTGCTTCGTTTCTAGCTGAACATCCTGCTATCGTTAAGGTATACTATCCTGGGTTGGCCGCTCATCCTCAACATGAGCTTGCTAAAAAGCAGCAGTCGGGATTTGGCGGCATGGTTTCTTTTGAGACCGGTTCGTTTGATAACGCAAAAAAAGTTTTAGAAAACGTCAAGGTATGTACCCTTGGCGAAAGTTTGGGAGGGGTCGAGACCCTTATATCTCATCCGGCAACAATGACCCACGCTTCCGTTCCGGCGGAGAAACGCGATAAACTGGGAATAACGGACGGATTGGTCAGAATCTCGGTCGGTATCGAGGATGTCGAAGACATCTTACAAGATCTGGATCAGGCATTGAGATAGACCGAAAATAAAGCAGCCGTATAGCTACCTCTAAAAGGAGCCCTTGCTTCTGCTTTATCGTGATTATAGTAGGAAGCTTTTGTGAACTGATTATGCTAATTGTCGAGACTCATGCAACTTCTCACGTAGGACGTGTCAGAAAGGGCAACGAGGACAACTATCTTCTTTTGAACATTTCGCGGTCGCGGGCGTGGACTGGTGCTCAGGACGACGGCGAATTTGTGATCGAGACCCAGAAGTTTGAGATCGACGACAATGGCGTGGTGTTGGCCGTTTCGGACGGCATGGGCGGAGCAATGGCAGGCGAGGTCGCTAGCAAAATGGCGATCGAATGTGTATGTGAAAAGCTTCTGGACGAAGACATAGAAGAAACACTGACGCCAGAGGCCTATGAATATAATCTTATAGCAAAGCTTTATAACGCCACGCTTTACGCAAATCACATCGTACACCAGCAAGGACGGTCAGACCCGCAATTTCAGGGAATGGGTGCGACCTTTACGGGCATGGGAGTAACCTCTCGCGGAATAGATCTGATCCAAGTTGGTGACAGCCGTGCCTATCTAGTCCGAAACGGCAAGATCTATCAAGTGACCAAAGACCAGTCTCTTGTCCAACAACTCATAGATGCCCAGCAGATCTCTCCTGAGGAAGCTGAGACACATACGTTGAAAAACGTGATCTTGCAGGCCCTCGGAGCTCAAAACGAGATATTCCCCGTGTCTGCGCGGCTGGAGCCAAAGCAGGGCGATGTTCTGCTGCTCTGTAGTGACGGGCTTTCAAATAAGGTCAGTCCTGCTAGTATGCAGCGTATAGTCTTGGAAAATCTTGATTCATTGGAGATGGCTTGTGCTGAGCTTGTTACTGAAGCAAACGCCAATGGTGGCGAGGATAACATCACTGTCATAATAGCCAAGCTGACAGGAGAAAGTCTTGCGGAACCTGATGGTGACGATGTTCAAATTGAGGTAATTGATCTTGGCAACATTCACGATACTGCCGATCAGGACACCGCTGAGATAATCTAATTTCGAAGAGCGCTAGTCATCCTGCCGCCAACCACGTAACTGCCTTTTCGCAGATTTAACGTATATTGTATTGCCCGAAACCCTTACGACCTCAACCTTTTCTCCTTCACGAAAAGCGCTGTCGCCGTCTTCAGGAAATGCTGTCCAAATCGAACCGTACAAACTAACGGCCGCTTCGTGCATATCGCCGTGACTGGCAATTGTTACGGTACCAACCTTTCCAGGCAGAGCCTCCATACCTAGCTTCAGCTCGTCAGATCCCCGACCCCAAAGATACTTTGAAAATATTGTCCGTGATGTGACCGTAAGGAGTGTTGAGACCGCCGCAAACACCAAGAACTGCCATAATAGACCAAAGCCAAGCAGACCGGTGAGGGCGGCGGCGATAGCTCCGATCCCGAACCAAAAAAGAACAAAGCCAAGTGTGAAGATCTCAGTTACTATTAAAGTGACACCCAGCACCAACCAGAGTATCCACGAAATGTTTTCGATCACGTTCTGTCCTCAGCCCTTCACTTTTTTACTTGTTAATTGAACGGAACCTACCTATGTTCCTAGTGGCATCTTATCACAATGCCTAAACAATCAATAAGAAAGACTTTTCGGGACTGAACACTGAAAGCTTCTTGTTTACTGCCTATATTTATCCCAATTGCTTGTACACCTTTTTCTTTACTGACCGGATGTGCTAATCTCGGACTTTATGCTGGGGTGGCGGAATTGGTAGACGCCCAGGACTTAAAATCCTGTGTCCTTAGGGGCGTGCGGGTTCGATTCCCGCCCTCAGCACCAATCTAACTCTACTATTTACAGCTATTTATCGGCAGCCCAATTTTCATCTTGCCGTTTTCTTTTTTAAGACATTGTCTCCGGGGGATTAGGGGCTCTGATTTTCATGTCCCACTATGTTCTTTTTGGTTTCAATTGACCAATCTTGTATCCATTTGAATTCCCGGGACAAGGTTCATCTACACGGGTCTAGAGATCTGTGACTTAGGCATATCAGATCAAGGCAGGCAGCGGTAACCCTCTTTTCATCAAAAAGGCAAAAGACCCGTGTATGACAGATGCCGGCGACAAAGAGTTCATCGACCTTGTCAGTTCTTGGGGGCCGATGATACTCGGACATGGCAATGAAAGAGTCGTTGAGGCGATCAGAGAAACTGCTCTTTCAGGAACAAGTTTTGGTGCGAACAATGAAAAAGAGATCTTGCTCTATTATTGATCAGTGGAATGCATTTTGCTGTTCTGAACAGCGGGTTGGAGGAACAACTATGAAAATTTTCAGATATTTGTTGATGACGGCTCTTTTATTGGGAGTATTTCTAACTATTCCAATTGATGGGATCGCCCAGAACAGACGGGTTTTGGCTGAGGCAGAAAAATATTCCGGTGATAAGTTCAATTATTCTGCCAGGACAAGGCGCGGGGCAAGGGTCTATGCGGTATCGCGTCCCTCGGCTGAAGTGCTGAACGCTATTGACAAAGGGCTGACAGACCTTTTCAACGTCGCGAGAAAGAACGGTTATCGCAGTCAGCTAAAATATTCAAGCTACTCCATTTATATCGCTAAGGCTGACCGTGAAAACAGCAGTTCCGGCGTTTATACACCTTCTTTTGCCATCGGCGCGGCCCAGTATGCCGGAACCGACTATGACAAGGGCGGCCACATTTTCGTTGCCGGCATGGTTATTTCGAACAATCCAATGGCGTTCATAATTGCCGAACACACCCGCGATTTTAACAAGGTTTCTGACATTGTAAGGTACGAGGGCGAGCATTTGGTGCTGTATCACAACGACCGCAGGAAATATAACGAGACCGCCGACCACAGCAAAGGCGGCGGACATCCGATATTGAAATAAAGAATGCCCGATTTCGTGCAGGTCATAAACCATTTTGTCAGGGCGATCTCCAAGACCCGCGGAAGACCCTAAATTACAGCCAATTAAATAGGCACTATTCACATCGGCCGTATCAGAATAAGTTCTGGCACGGTCGTTGCTTTAAGACCAGTAACAATTGAACTTGACCAATAGCTAAGGTTAGAGGTCAATTCGGAAAAGCCTGATGTGAAGGGGAGAGCACATCAGGCTTTTCCATTTTCATTGATAGACCTGTGTAAAATGCCGCCATTTATTTTGATTCGGATCGCGCCTTTGAAACTATCTCTCGCACATCAGCAGTAAGAGTTGGTACATGGAAAGGA
>JAHBSH010000129.1 GCA_019639215.1 Acidobacteriota bacterium | reverse complement strand
TGCGGAAGAATGGTTTCTGCAACGCACGGCGGATATGGTTCGCATTTATAGTCTTAGTATTTGGTTCTTATGTTATCTCAGCTCAGGGCGAGGTAAGCGGGACGTGGACATCAAAAATAAGCGGAAAAGATCAGAACCGCATACAGATAAACTTTAAACGGACTTCGGACGCCGATCGAAATTACTCAAACGGTTCCAGCTTTGATGTCAACGATCTTCAGGGCATTTCTTCGGGACAGCTGGTAAACGGCGGCGGAAGTTTCAGGATAGTTCGCGAGGCAGGCAACATCGAACTCAATGGCACCTTCACGGATGGAAAAGGTTCGGGAACTTTCCGCTTCGTTCCTGATGGTTCCTATGCACGTCAGATGAGCAGCCGAGGGTTTGATTTTGAGAAACCCGCGAAGGACGGAACGTCAAAATATGAAGAAAGGATGTTCACAGCCGCGATGCTGGATGTGACCGTGGCCTTGGCCGATGACCTTCGCTCTTCAAATTTCCCCGACCTTGATGTCAACGATCTCTTTAAGGCAAAGATATTCAAGATCGACGGCAAATTTGTGGCAGAAATGGCAGCGACAGGATTTCCAAACCTGAGCATGGAAGACATGGTAAAGGCTCGGATATTCAAGATAGATGCTGACTATATTCGCGGCATCAAAGACGCCGGATTTGGCGCCGATAAATTTGAGCAGCTGGTCAAATACAGCATTTTTAAGGTAACGCCTGAATACCTGAGTGAACTGAGGAACGAGGGCCTGACCGCCCTTTCTCCGGAAGAGATAGTGAAGCTCAGGATCTTTAAGGTCAATGCCGACTTCGTTAGGAATGCAAAGGCAGAAGACCCGAATATCTCAGTTGAAAAGATCGTTCAGAAAAAGATCGGGGTAAGGTCGCGATAGCACCGCCGCAAACGATGTTCTGAACAAAGAGGTTCTCTGATCAAAGATAAGGAGACTCCGAAAGGTAAGGCAATGCCTGACCGATCAGAGTTTTCAAGGAAATGTTTGGCGGCTTTTGCCGATAACGATCCGCATCTTTGCTTCAGAGAACCTCTTTTTTTCGTTTATTTTGGAAAAGTTGGCAAGGATTTGTTATTTCTTTAAATAGATCTTGTATTTTGCCCTGACAAGATCGGTTATCTTTCGGCATCCCCCAAAGTAAGACCCCGCCGAGTCTAACAAAAATAAACGAAATTATGTATAGATGCCTGTACGCGATTGTTTGCGCAATGATGCTGACGGCGGCGGTGAACGGCGCTGTTTACGAAGTAAAGCCCGGAACGGCGATGACGACGATCGCTCAAGTGCCTTGGGCAACGCTGCAGCCCGGCGATACGGTGCTGATCCATTGGCGTGCGGAGGCGTACAAGGAAAAATGGGTCATCTGCCGACAGGGCACGGCAGAAATGCCGATAACCGTCAGCGGTGTGCCGGGACCGAACGGCGAACTGCCGGTCATTGACGGCAACGGAGCCGTTACGCCCGCAAACCTGAATTTCTGGAGCGAGCAACGCGGCGTGATAAAGATCGGCGGAGCGAACGTACCTGCCGACACGATGCCGCGGCATATCATAATTGAAAATCTTGAGATACGCGGTGCTCATCCTAATTATCAATTCACCGGACGCAATAATGTGGTGCAGAGCTATGCGTCGGCTGCCTCGCCGATCTTTGTTGAAAAGGGCGAGAACATTACCATCCGCAACAATATCATCACTGACGGAGCCAACGGATTCTTTGTTGCATCGACCGACAGTGCGGTTTCAAGAAATATCTTGGTGGAAGGAAACTATATTTACGGCAACGGCATTTCGGGAAGCATCTATCAGCACAATAATTACACAGCGGCAGTAAACATCACCTTTCAATACAACCGCTTTGGGCCGCTGCGGAGCGGTGCGCCGGGCGTTAATCTGAAAGACCGCTCGGCGGGGCTGGTTGTTCGATATAACTGGATAGAAGGCGGCAACCGGAACATCGATATGGTTGATGGCGAAGACACAGCCGTTATCCGCAACGCGCCCGAATATAGAAAGACATTCGTTTACGGCAATGTCCTGATCAAACAGGACGGCGGCAACAATCAGGCGATACATTACGGCGGCGACAGCGGAAACACGGCAAATTATCGTAAAGGCAAGCTTTATTTTTATAACAACACGCTCTATTCGATAAGAGCCGGAAACAGCGTAGTCGCACGGCTATCGACCAACGACGAGCAGGGCGATTTTCGCAACAATATCTTTTTTAACACAGCTGCAGGAACGAGCCTTGCGATGCTTGCCGAAGCAGGAACGCTCAATCTGGCAAATAACTGGGCAAAGACAGGCTGGCGAAATTCGCACGAAGGCGGCGGATTTAGCGGAACCGTGACCGGCGGCGGGACGATGGTGACAGGAACTTCGCCGGGATTTATGGACGCCGACAGTCAGAATTTTATGCTTCAATTTTCCTCAGCGGCGATAGATGCCGGAACTGCTCTGCATCCTGATGTGCTGCCGCTGCATAATGTGACACGCGAATATGTAAAGCATCGTTCGAGCCGTGCGAGGTTCGTGCTTGGCTCATTTGATCTGGGAGCTTATGAAGGCGCGTTTGTCGGTTCGCTGGAGATAACGACCGCCGAGCTGCCTAATGCTTTGTTGGCAAGATATTATTTCAATTCATTGCAGGCGACCGGAGGTTCGGGTTCGTATCTGTGGACGGTTTCGGCGGGACAATTGCCGCCCGGCATTAGTTTGGATGCGGAGACAGGAACGCTTCGCGGCAGAGCGAGACTAAAAGGCGCGTGGACGTTTACGATAACGGCGGCTGATGCTGCCCAGCCTGAAATATTTGTCAATAAACAGTTTACGGTAACGACAAGGCTGCATTATTAAATGGCTATTCGAACTGTTTCTTGAATTCTTCGAACATAGAGCGAAGCTCGGCCATTTCAACGCTTAGCTTTTCTACTTTTTCTTCCAGCTCTTCGATGCGTCCGGCCGAGGCATTGGATGAAGACGAAGAACGCGAGCTTTCAAGATTTGCAGAAACCGCTGCGGCATCGACAGGGCCTGAAAGCAGATGTGCGTAGCGGGCTTCTTTTTGGCCGGGCTGGCGTTCTAGCTTTACGATAAGCGGATCGTCACGCCGGGCAAGTTCATCAAGCGATTCCTGCACCTCACCGATGCCCGAAAATTCGTAAAGGCGGTCGGCACGTCCGCGCATCTCGCCCGCCGTTTGCGGCCCGCGAAGCAGCAGCAGCGTCATCAGAGCAACTGCCGGAGCATCGATCTCAAAAACGTTTGGCAGCATGTGCTTGTATTTGACCGTTCGGCTGGAGCTGCCGTAATAAAGATAGACAAGATTTTTGTCACGCAGGCTATCGATGGCGGACAAGATCTCAGTTTCGCCGAGCGACATTACGGGATCGCGATTGCTCTTTTGATTGCAGGCGGCGGTCAGAGCATTTAGCGTCAGCGGATAATATTCCGGCGTGGTCAGCTGTTTTTCGACGAGGCTGCCGAGAATGCGTGCTTCGGTTTCGTTGATGTTGACGGGCATAAAAGATATTTTCGGTACGCAGAGCGATTTGCGTCCAATGTCATTATACAACCTTGTAAGCTTTGCGTCTTTGCGGCTCAGCGGTGAAAATATCCATATAGTATGAACGTGACCATCACCCGCACGGCGGATGAAATAAAAGCGGCCTGTGAAAAGCTGAGAATGGCCGAGGCTCTGGG
>JAHBSH010000128.1 GCA_019639215.1 Acidobacteriota bacterium | reverse complement strand
ATCGGCTTCTGAGCTGCTTGAGTTGAAATGACATGAATGACACGTTCAAATGCAGCAATGTCACCTACTGA
Organism: Acidobacteriota bacterium; assembly: GCA_019639215.1. Lineage (GTDB taxonomy): Bacteria > Acidobacteriota > Blastocatellia > Pyrinomonadales > Pyrinomonadaceae > OLB17. The sequence goes on along the minus strand of JAHBSH010000128.1, from coordinate 4,296 downwards.
CGTACCGCCAAACTTCATTACAACCGATTGTCTTTGTTCTTTCACGACAGAAGTTAGTTCAACTATTTCTTATGGCATTGTCAAGTTTACTTGATAGCTCCACAACCTGATACCGTAGATTAGACTAGAGGCTAGCATCATATTGCACAAAACCTTGGTTAGTACTCTCTTGACGCTCAAATCCCTGTCCTGTAACCTCACCAAATATGCAAGAGATCAAAGATGTCAGAAGCCCGGCCGGATTGGATCTGCTTTTATTGATCTCAACCTCGTTGTTCTTATATCTACTGCTGTTTCGCCTGCCATTCTATCCCTTCTTTTATGAGGCAGACCAACTTATTTTCTTGTACAACGCGGACAGGATGCTCGATGGCGAATTGATGTATCGAGATTTTTTTCAGTTCACTTTTCCGGGCGGGCAGGTTCTTTACTTACTTCTTTTTACTATTTTTGGCGCTAAATACTGGGTGCTGCCTTTTGCGATCCTACTAATGGGTCTTGGCTACTGTTGGTTCTTGCTACGTTCTGCACAACTTCTTGTTCCCGGATACCTTGCATATCTCCCTGCTCTTATATTCATCTTCTTCGGATTTCGTTGGTTTGGGCAAGACGGTTCTCACAGAATGTTCAGTCCGCTTTTTGTCCTGATAGGTGTGTTCATATTGTTAAAAGGTAAGGACATCTGGCATTGGGTCGCAGTCGGGGCATGCTGCGCGTTGGCTTCATATTTTACTCAGCAGCGTGGCATCATCGCTGTTGGAGCCTTCGGCCTCTTTCTTTTGACTGACAGCTTTTTAAGTGAATGGAAATGGAGGGATGTTTTGCTCAAGTCGTTCGCTCTTGGTCTTGGGTTTGCCATCACTTTAGCTGCTCTTTGCTCATATTTTATTTTTACGGCGGGATTCGACGCTTTTGTTAACGCTACGCTAACCTATCCGTCACTTTACTACCACTACCAGCCTGATAACAGCCTTGGTGGTTTTTGGGTCGGATTTAAGCAGATCTTGTCGACCCCAGGTATCGGGCCTGTACTTTCACTTCTTCCTGCAAGTTTTTACGGCTTTATCATTCCGATCGTCTTTGTAGCATTTTTGATAGTGTATTTCCTGGACCGGAAGAAGTTTGAATACGTTTATTGGCGTGATCCTTTGCTATTGGCAATAGTCAGCGGTGTTTTTCTTATATCGACCACGAATCCCGGGCATCTAAGGTATTACCAGATCTCTCCCACGTTCTTGATCCTTTTGTCATGGCTAATATGGCATCTCAAACTATTTGGTGGACGAAATGATCTTGTGGTAAAAACAGCCGCTGTTTTGATGATCATTTTCTCGGGCATACAGATCGTCAGGCTTCAAACAGGATCAGGTTATGTCAGGATCGATACGCCGCGCGGGACCGTATATTCTTCTAATATAGAGAGCACAAAGCGATATGTCTGGATCGCAGAGCGAACAAAACCCGGTGACCTCGTATTTGAGGCATCCAATCCTTACATCTACTTTCCGTTCGCATTAAAAAACCCTTCAGCCTATGCCCAGTTCTATCAGACCGCCTACACGCGACCGGAATTTGTAGCTGAGGCTGTAGAAGATCTCAAAAAGAAGCCTACAAGGTTCATTCTCTGGAGCAACGATTACAATCTACCTGATGAGCAACGTGTATCGGGAGACCATTTGGGGCCGTTGGCAGAATATGTCCAAACCGAATATGAGCCGGTTGGGCCCGTGTATATGGTCGACGGCAAACCCATTCAGGTTTGGCAGAAACGCGGATCAGAGCCGGAACATTAAAATTCTAGATGGAAACTGATGTGCAAGGTCAGAAAAGCATTGGGATCGCAGTTGCGGCGATCTCGGCCATCTATGTCTATTTCCTTGTATTCATATTTCCTTTCACACCGATCTTTTCTGAAACTGATCAGCTCATTTTCATTTACGAAGGCTCGCGTTTGCTGCATGGCGATGTGATGTATAGGGACTTTTTTCAGTTTACTTTCCCCGGATCACAAACCTATTATTACGCCGTTCTCTCGGTCTTCGGCGAGCGTTACTGGCTCTTACCCATCACTGTCACGGTTCTTGCCTCAGTACTTGCCTTTCTTTGTCTTAAAATCTCCAACACGATTATCTCGGGACATATACGATTCATCCCACCATTCATTTTTCTTTTTTTTGGTTTTAGGTGGTTCGGACTAGATGGTTCTCATAGAATGTTTAGTCCGGTATTTATGCTGGCGGCAGTTTTGATCATATTGTCCGGTACGGATAGAAAGCGTTTGATAGTAGCCGGCATTTTCTGTGCCCTTGCTTCTTTTTTTACTCAGCAGCGTGGGATGATCGTTGTATTCGCCGTTGCCGTCTTTCTTATTTTGAATGCATTAATGACGCATCGGAACAAGATGATGGTCGTCAGAGACATTGTGATATTGGCAGCTGCGTTTCTGATATCACTCGGGCTTCTTTGCCTCTATTTCATAGCATCCGCAGGCCCGACAGTGTTTTTCGATTCAACATTTATATTTCCTGCAAAATATTATAAATACATCGAGGCAAACAGCTATGGTGTATTCTTTTCTGATCTGATCAAGGCTGCAAATGCTCCAGGCATATCGGGAACACTGATGTTTCTAGGTTCCATCTTTTATTCCATCATATTACCTTTAGCCATTCTTATCGCTTTTGCCGTATTTGCTGTCAACAGAAAGAAAGTGTCTTGGGATGATTGGAAAGGCCCAATGCTGCTTTCGCTGGTTTCAGCATTTTCTTTTTTTACGACCACAGGGCCAAATGCTCTGCGTTTTTTTCAGGTCGGCATTCCGGCGATCATTGTATTTTGTTGGCTGATCTCAAGGGCCAAGATCATTGCTCGTTATGGGCACTCTATCGCTACCGTTTCACTTATACTCCTCGGACTGTTCGGGATGTCACAGGCCTATCGTATGCAGACGCAGTGGGACTTTTCCTTTGTTGAGACACAAAGCGGGAATCTTGCATTTATCTCAGCAGAGCAGGCTCGGTTTTATAAAGATCTTTCTGACCGTACCCAACCGGGAGAATTTGTCTACCAAGCCGTTCAGCCCTATGTATATTTTCCACTGGGTCTGAAAAACCCTACCCGCTTTTCTCAGATATGGCAATCAGATTATACCCGCCCTGAACAGGTTGCAGAATCTGTCGCTGATCTTGTAAATAAGAGACCGAGTTATATTGTATGGGACAATAATTATAATTTAAGACGCGAAGAAAGAAGGCCGGACGATCACACTGCTCCAATGACGGAAATGCTCCTTCAGAAGTATTCTCCGGTAGGTCAGATATATGAAACAGATGGCAGAAAGATGCAGTTGTGGAAACTGAATACCTCTGATTTAAAATGAGTTCTCTTACCGCCGACAGATTTTCCACAAAATGAATTTCGTGAGATACTCGGCAGACATCTAAGCAACGGAATTATGCATGACACGAATCTTCTAGAAGATCAGCCTATTGCCTGGACACCGACACCGGACGTTATCGAACGAGCCCAGCTTACAAAATTCATGCGACAGGTCGGCGTTTCTACCTGGGATGAGCTTTATGAATTCTCGATCAACGATGTCGAAAAATTTACCGAAGAGGTCTTAAAGTTTCTCGATATTAAGTTTGACCCGCCATACGAAAAGCTGCTTGATACGTCCAACGGTGTGGAAATGCCGTCTTGGTTGTCAGGAGCCGGCCTCAATATCACGGAAATGTGCCTCGACCGCTGGCAGACGGACGAGATGAAAGATCAGCCGGCGCTGATATGGGAAGGTGAGACCGGCGATGCGCAAATACTCACGTACGAAGGCTTACATGTTTGGGTTGGCGTTTTTGCAATTGCCCTCAAAGAGAACGGGATTAAAAAAGGCGATGCCGTAGGAATCCATTTGCCGATGATCTGGGAAACCGTTGTCGCATTGCTTGCCATAAATCGAATTGGAGCAATCGCGGTTCCTGTATTTTCGGGTTACGGAGTTGAGGCGATAGCCTCAAGACTGAACGCGGTTAGTGCGAAAGCACTCTTCACGTGTAGTGGCTTTCGGCGCCGCGGCAAATGGGTGAACGCTCTCGAAGTTGCGGCAAGTGCGGTCAAACATAGCCCTTCAATTCAAAAGGTGTTTACGATGGACGTTTCCTCAGACCAACCGTCCGAATACTTGAAAACTTATGATCGCGTAATTCCCGAGTTCGAGAAAAATAATATCGCTTGTATAGGTGAAGCTGCATTCTGGTTTCTCGGAGCTAGAAATCAGCTAAGTGAGCAAGAATATTC
>JAHBSH010000127.1 GCA_019639215.1 Acidobacteriota bacterium | reverse complement strand
AGGTCGTTTTGGATGAACTTCCTTTTGGCATCTATATGGAGATCGAAGGAGAACCTGAAGAGATCCTTAAGGTTGAGAAGATGCTTGGAGCAAATGATGTAGAGCTTGAACCTCGTGGGTATGCTCGCTTGACCATGAAATTCTGCGAACAGGCAAACGGTGTTTTCGAGGCTCGGTTTGATCGACGAGCCAGCGCCCGTTCAAAAGGTTAGATCGCTGCCTACAAAGCTCATCTGCGAATCGAATGGTTCCGAATTGCCAGGAGAAACCCTTCTGTACGTGCCGTCGGGTCTAAGAACACGAGCTTTGAGATTGTCACGCAGATATGCCCCAAGCACATCATGACGCAGATAATGTTTGAATTGCTCGTCAACCACGGGAATGACCACCTCTACCCTGCGATCAAGATTTCTCAGCATCCAATCAGCGCTTCCGATGTAAATTTCTTCTTCGCCCGCATTAGCAAAATAAAATATCCGGCTGTGTTCAAGAAATCTTCCGACGATGGACCGCACTCGTATATTCTCTGACAGACCTTTTATGCCAGGCCTTAAGGAACAAATGCCGCGAACTATAAGGTCTATTTCGATACCTGCCGTTGACGCTCTGTACAGATCGTCAATAAGTTCCTCGTCGGTCAGACTGTTGACCTTGATAATGATTCGAGCTGTCAGCCCTTTCTGCTTATTTTCTACCTCGCGTTGAATAAGCACGCGTAGTTGTTCACGAAGATTGAGCGGCGCAACCAACATTCGATTATAGTTGTCATGCTGCGAATAACCGGTCATAAAGTTGAACAAACTAGACGCATCTTCTCCTATCTGTTCGTCTGCCGTGATCATGCCAAGGTCTGTGTAGAGCCTTGAAGTAATCGGATTGTAGTTGCCCGTGCCAATATGAACATACCGCACCAATTTTTCTTTTTCGCGGCGGACCACAAGTAAGACCTTCGAGTGTGTTTTCAGCGTATGAATGCCATAAACAACATGGACGCCTTCGTTTTCAAGCAGCCTTGCCCACTCAATATTGTTCTCTTCATCAAAACGAGCTTTTAGCTCTACTACAGCAGTAACCTGTTTACCCAAACGGCTTGCTCTGACAAGCGATCTGACAATGGGCGAATCCTTGCCTGCACGGTAAAGACAGATCTTGATTGCCTGTACATCCGCATCTTCTGCTGCCGCAGCGATAAAATCTGAAACGGTCGAAAAGGATATGTAAGGATGATGGAGCAACACATCCTGCTTTTTTATCACATTGAAGGGATTTTTCTTTTCATGCAGTATCGACGGATAAACAACCGGGATCGGTTTTTCTTTCAGAGCGGGACGATCAAGAGAATATAACTGCATCAGGTCAGGAATATCCACAAAACCGTCAATACGATAAATATCTTGTTCCGAAAGTCCAATTCCGTCAGCCAATAACTTTGTCATCCGTTCAGGCATATCACCCGCAACCTCTAGCCTTACGGGAAAACGGAACCGGCGTCGCTGCAGTTCTCGCTCCAGCGTTCTTAGAAGATCGCCTGCCTCGTCTTCGCGCAATTCGATATCGGCATCTCTGGTGACTCGAAATAAGAATCCCTCACTGGTCTTCATATTTGGGAACAGTTCGTGGGCATTTGCTGATATAACCTCTTCGAGCAGCGTGAACCGTCCCTTATTTTCGTTTATCGGAATGAGACGCGGAACCGCAGGCGGCAGCTTTATTCTTGTGAATCTCTTTTGCCGAAAAAGGTATTTCAGATCTTTTTGAGTATATTGCCTGTTAGGTTCGACAAATAGGCCGATATTCAGACTCAGATTTGATATGTAGGGAAAAGGATGGCTCGAATCCACTGATTGAGGCGTCAGTATCGGGAACAGATTATCTCGGAAATACTTGTCGAGCTTTTTGCGGTCGCGAGAGTTCAGCTTTTTGTACGGCTCTATCGTTATGCCGACTTCGGCAAGCTGAGGCAGCACTGCCGTCCGCAAATGGTCAACATGCTTTTTCAGCATGGGACGCAGTCTTTTCCCTATTTCACGAAGCTGCTCGGTCGCGGTCATTCCATCCGGCGATAATTTGGTAATGCCCTCTTCTATCTGCTCTTTAAGACCGGAAACGCGGATCATAAAGAACTCATCAAGGTTGGTCGCAAATATCGCGAGAAACTTTAACTGTTCAAGAAGCGGGATATCCGGCTGCATTGCCTCATCCAACACTCGTCTGTTGAACTCAAGCCAGCTCAGTTCGCGATTGAAAAGTCGCGGACCGTCAAAGCTTTCTGTCGGCGTTACAGCAGTTTTTGTTTTTGGAGTGACTTTCAAATGTTGGGCGTCGGCATGATCTGTCATAAGGAGCATATAGTTCTTATTTTAGACCAATGTCGTAAATAATAATGTTAACTTTATGTTACGTAAAAGTTGCATTACAGGCAATATCTTTTACGGCAGGATCAGAACCTTCGTTCCTTTTGAAACAATGTCGAATAACTCCTGCATCCTGTCGTTTTCCAATGCAATGCAGCCTCTGGTCCAATCTTCTGCACAACCGCCGCCATGAATGTAGATCTCGCCGCCCAACGCGGTTTTTTGAAGAGGCATTTCGCCTTTAGATAATGCATTTATGATCTCGGAATATTCCTGAACGGATATTACTCCTTCTTTAAGGCCACGATCAGCCGCTTCGATGTTCGGGTAACTAAGTCCAAGTGAAAGAAAATAGCGGCTTTTATCGTTCTTGGTGAAAATATAGAACTCGCCTTCGGGAGTCTTGCCGTCACCTTCCGCTAATTTGTCACCGTCAGGATCAAATCCGAGAGATATATCAATGACCTCGATCACTTCATTACCTGAAAGAACCGTCAGAGACCTTTCTGCTTTCTTTATTACAAGAGAGATCACATTTGAATTTGAGGAAGCCGCGTTCATTTTCTATTACCGGCCTGCCGATGCTGCCAAACTTGAAACCGCCTTTGCCTTATCACGAAATTCTTTAGCTATTTCCGGTCGTTTATGTTTTTCCCAGAATTTTGCCAGCCTCTCGTAACGCTCCTTGGGATCGTATTTCATCGCCCATGCTATCTTTGCCGTGCATTCAGGACAGGTATCGACCGGCCTTCGGTCTGTCTCAGACAGATGATTTGTTCCCGACATCAAGCATTCGTATTTCGTGCAATGCCGCATTGAGAACATATGCCCGGTCTCATGCATCGCTATTTTGAGGGTTCGCATCAGAAGCCTGTCCGGGTCGTTGTCCGCTTCTAAGACCATCTCGGGCAAGCGATATAAAGACCAGACCCCTACTCTATCTACTAAAGATGCCTGTCCAAAGACAAATGCCCATGTCTCACCCGGGTAGAGGTCGCTGTCCGTAAATGCGATCAATGCCGCGGCATCATCCGGCAGCAATTTAGGTAAAAGGGTTTCCAGAAAGTAGTTGGTCCTGATCTGGGTACGTTTTGGATAATCGCTGACCCTTTGTCGGTCTTTAGGGACACGCCCAAGCGGCTTTGTCGGCAAAAGCTTTACAGGCAGGTCGTAAAATGCCTTCATATATTCTTCCGACGCTTTGATCACATCGGTTTGGGCCTTCGAGAATTTCCCTATCGGCTGGATATAGAGCGTTTTCCGCTTATCGGTGGGCAATGTAGGATCTGACCGTAGATATTCTTCAAAGGTCTCGCCTTTTTCTTTGTGGGTTTCAAGCCAATCGCCCGCACGAACCTGCATCGGTTTGAAAAACTTTGTTACGGCATCACTTTGTTTCTTTAGTATCGCAACTCGTTCTTCGTGTTTGACTGACGATACATTTGCGGCCGGCGGCGACACATTCTCAGAGCATGCAGAAAAAATGCCGACGATAAGCAAGATAAAGCCCTTGTATCCAATAACTTTCAGGTCAGTTGCTCCGTTCAGATTCTGTAATGGTCAAATAGCGCGGTTCTTCGCCGATGCCGTTGATATTTATTTCAAACATGCGGTTTGAAAAAGCAAATGTCCCCAACCTTTCCGGCCACTCAATTATCACTATTGCCCTTTCGTTTTCCAGTATCTCATCCAACCCGACGCCAAACGCAGCATCGCTGTTTTCATCGATGCGCCATAGGTCGATATGATATACATCAAGGTCTTCGGTTTTGTAGAGATTTACCAGCGTAAAGCTCGGGCTTGTGACCTCATCTATATCAAACCCTATCTCATTGAGAATACCTTTGGTAAAAAGCGTCTTTCCGGCTCCAAGACCTCCTTTCAGCAAAACGACATCGCCCGCGGCAAGCCGCTCTCCGAGCTGCTCGCCAAGTGCAAATGTATCCTCAGGAGTTTTACATTCAATGATCTCAGCCATCTTTTCATTTCGGTCTAACAGTTAAAAGTTTTTAAGTTGTCAGTTATCAGTGATTTAACTATTAACTAAAAACCAACTAACTATTAGCAATATCAAGTTCCGCGAACGCATCGGTCAGGCATTCGCGGACGTCTGACGCGGTCATCACACGTTTGCCATATTTCCGTTCGGCAATGTCACCCGCCACACCTGCAACATAAACCGCCGCCACGACGGTCTCAAATATATCAATATCCAATGCGGCAGCCTGCGTAACAAATCCGGCGATGATGCCGGTCAGCGTGTCGCCATTGCCGGCTTTGCCTAGGCCCGAATTTCCGGTTGGATTTACGACGACCTTGCCGCCAGGCTCACCTATCAGCACCCGCTCGCCTTTGAGCACAAGTATGACACCGTGCTTCTGAGAAAACTCCCGCACAGCCGCGACGCGGTCTTTCTTAAAGCTCTCCGCTTTATCAAGACCGGGTGACGCTTCAGCGTCGCGGTGGTTCTCTGTTTCTCCCAACAATCGCAAAAACTCCCCTTCATGCGGCGTCAGGATAACCGGACTCCCCTCCT
>JAHBSH010000126.1 GCA_019639215.1 Acidobacteriota bacterium | reverse complement strand
TCAAGTATTTCCCAAGCCGCCTCAACCGCAACCGCGACCAGGAACCGCCAACGCATCGCCAGTTTTGAAAAGATCAGCCCGGTCAGCCAAAAAAATAAAACGCCGTGCAAAATATGAGTGAACGTGTAAGGATCAAATAGATGCTGTGAGGTGTGGCTGCTGCCCCAAGCCTCATGTACATAGACCGCAAGATCACCCGATTTGCACCACCAAACACGCCCCATCAAATGCAGCACGACGGCCATTACCGCCGTCAGCCCAACGCTCGCCGCGACCATCTTCCAGGACAAGGCTTTGTCAGTTATCGTTTCTTCGGACATCGCATCAATCGGATACAAAGTAAAGAGAGTCGGTCGATTTGACGACCATTCACCATTTACCGTTAACCATTCTCAATTTACTACTCGGTTGAAACTTCTTCTTCGCCGTGCAATGCGGCGTTCAATGTATGCCAGCTAAGCGATGCGCATTTTACGCGCGCCGGAAATTCCAGCACACCGGCGAATATCTTTAGCTTACCAAGATGGTTTTCGTCTGTTTCGACATCCAGCCCGCCCGTGACCATCTTATGAAACTCATCAAAAAGCTGTTCTGCCTCTTCCTTTGTCTTTCCGCGAACGGTCTGCGTCATCATCGATGCCGACGCCTTTGAAATGGCACAGCCCGAACCTTTGAACGCAACATCGCTGACAACGTCACCGTCCATCTTCAAATAGACCCGCAAGGCGTCACCGCAAAGCGGATTGCGTCCATCCGCCTCGCTATCTGCACCTTCGATCTCACGAAAGTTTCGCGGATTTTTGTTGTGCTCCAAAATAGTTTCCTGATATAGATCGTTTAATTCTGACATTAGTTTGAACCTGTGTTTATTGTAACAAAGAGAGGATTCTGACCGGTAGCAGTGTCGTTACCATCTTATCTCTGCGGCTACTCGTAAAATTCTTTTGGATAAATAACGGTTCCGCTGACGTTTTGCAGTGCGTTTTCAGTTAATTCTATCGCCATCGAAAAATCTTCGACGCCTTCGAACGGCAGAACGATATTAAAAGTCTTTGCGGGTTTATAACCGAACCTCTGATAATATGCCGGATCACCTAAAAGGATGACCGAGCCATGGCCTAATTCCTTCGCTCGGCTATGTGCTTCCGCTATCAGCTTGCCGCCAACGCCCTTTCCCTGAAAATCGGGCAAAACCGAAACCGGAGCCAAAGCCGGAGAATCAAACGAATTATTTTCATTCTTAACTTGTATCTTCGTCAGCAAAATATGCCCGACGATCTCACTATCAACTTCCGCAACCAAAGAAAGTTCAGGAATAAAAGCATCAGACCGTCGCAGCCTTTCAACCAAAAAATGCTCACGATTGTCGCTGTGCTCAATCCCGCGAAAAGCTTTTTCGACCAAAACAAAGACTTTATCGTGATCGCCATGTTCTTCGCGTCTGATCAACACTTCCATTGGTTATTTTTTGATTTCCTTACACTCATTGATCAGGTAAGCCCCAATATCAGGGTTATTCATTTCGGTAGAAAAAACAGGAGTGCCAAATTCTTTACTAAGATAATTACTTATGTCCAGCAATTTCTTCGCGGACTCTGATTCAGATAAATCTGGATTGGCTATTGAGAACCTTGAGAACTTTTCTTTCTCCGTGAATTCGCCGAAAAATACATCCCCATCTTCAACGCTTCTTGCATCGGAAGCATTGGAGATATCGCGCAAACCTTTCGCGATAATTGTGTCCCATACTTGCCCCCAATCCGATCTGGGAGTCACCTCTTTTTGATATTGACAGCTAAAACGCCTTTCATCGCCCATCAACATCGCTTCCCATTCTTTGCCAACCCGCCGAATGACCAATATCTCTCCGCCTTTGAGAGCAACGGAGCGGTGCAATCTAAACTCTAAAAATTCGGGCTTATCAGCGTCTTTCGTTGAACATGAAGCTAGAACTGCGAAAATGAAAATAGTTGTCATTAAGCGCATATTTTTCATGAAAAGACATAGACTCTCCTTTGAATGGAACCGGAAATTCTATTTATCTTTTCGTTTAACCTGATGAAAGACCAAAAACGCGTATAAGAAGTTAGATCTTATTCAAGCGATCAGCGAGGGTCTTGCACTATTAGCTTCCTTTGTTCTCGTGCTATGACACCCTAAAACCGATATACAGTTCGCAAACCCTTAGGACTGTTTAAGGTCATCCCTTACGTCAGTAATGGGAACTCGATCGGTATTCTTTTCTTTTACGGCTTTCTGCAAAAGATCTTTCGCTAACACAAAATATTCATTGGTTTCTTTTTTATCTTCTAACGAAGGTTTACCAAATTTATCTACTAATTCCTGTGCTGACTTAAAATCACCTATTCGCCTGTACATTTCGGCAGTGACGATTTTCAGAACCCAATAAAGCTCTTCCGACTCTTTCAATTCGGCTAGCCTTTTCGTTCCTGCTGAGATCGTTTCCAGAGCATATTCTTTATAGCGGACCTTATCCTTGCAGTTGTCGGCCTCCCAAGTAGCATTGAGGTACAGCCACCAGTAATCGTCAAACTTTTCTTCGTTCAATTCCTTGATCTTTGCTAAGAGATAGTATGTCGCGTGTTTTTGGGCGTAAATGTCCTTATAAGGTTTTGATTCGATGACCTTTTTTAGTTTTTCGAGCTCTTCCTTGCCGTAATCTTCTTTGGTTACTACAAATCCATTGCCCGGACAAACAGGCAATGGAATCGGAAATCGCATATACGAAATGGGTTCCCAGTCAAGATGTCGGCCGAAGGTTGAATGCGTTCCTAAGAAAAATGCCTTAAATTTTTCACCGCCTATCTGACATTTTATTTCTTCTTCATAAACGTGATGGCCGTCTGCTCCTCCGTTACAGTTAAGCACGTCGCCGGCGAGACATGTTGTCTCCGTTGTATTGAAAACGGCTTGATCGTTAAAAAAGATACTTTGATTAGCATTTACGATGGTTGCTGCAAAAAGTGTAAGGAATACGCCTAGAAATTTTGTCATGTCTCTTGATCTCCTTGATATCAAGACTATAAGGACTTTAGGCAAAAACCTCAATAACTTTCTGCACGGCGTCGGCGAGTTTATCGACCTCTTCGCGGGTGTTGTAAAAGGCGAACGAAGCTCGTGCAGTTGCCGGAACGTCGAAAAATTGCATTACCGGCTGGGCGCAGTGGTGTCCGGCTCGGACGGCGACGCCTTGCTGATCAAGGATAGTGCCGATGTCGTGCGGATGAACGCCTTCGATGGTAAACGAAAGCACCGATGCTTTATCGGCTGCCGTTCCGATGATGGTCACGCCGGGAATGTCCTCAAGCCGCTGTGTGGCGTACTCAAGAAGCTCGTGTTCGTATTTTGCGGCGGCTTCAAAATCTATCGAATTTATATAATCTATCGCCGCCCCGAGGCCAATGCCCGCAGCGATCGCAGGAGTTCCCGCTTCAAATTTTTCGGGTATCGGAGCAAAGGTGGTTTTCTCAAAACTTACTATGCGGATCATTCCGCCGCCAGTCTGATAAGGCGGCATTTTGTCCAGCCATTCGCGTTTGCCGTAAACGACGCCGCTGCCCGTCGGGGCAAACATCTTGTGGCCTGAAAAGACATAAAAATCCGCATCCAGATCCTGCACATCGACCGGAAAATGCGGCACGCTCTGTGCACCATCAACGCAGACCGGCACGCCGAATTTATGCGCCGTCGCGATCATTTCCTTTATCGGATTTACTGTGCCGAGCGAATTGGAAACGTGAGCAACGGCAACCATCTTAGTGCGTTCGTTCAGTAGATTTTCGTATTCTTCTATGATCAGCTCGCCGCTTTCGTTCATCGGTATGACCTTGATGACAGCTCCGCGCTCTTCAGCGACCATCTGCCACGGCACGATGTTGGAATGATGCTCCATCTGCGAGACAAGTATCTCGTCGCCCTCATTGATGAACTTGTGTCCGTAAGAATGTGCGACCAGATTTATGCCCTCGGTCGTGCCGCGAACAAAAATGCATTCTTTAACGTCAGGCGCATTTATAAAACGCTTTACCTTTTCGCGAGCAGCCTCATAGGCGGTTGTCGCGTGCTGTGACAGATAATGAACACCGCGATGAATGTTTGAGTGTTCTTCGGCCAAATATTTTGACGTTCGGTCGATGACCGCCTGTGGTACCTGCGCCGAGGCACCGTTATCCAGATAAACCAAAGGCTGTCCGTTAACCTCACGCGACAGCACCGGAAAATCCGCTCTTACTTTTTCGACATCAAATTCAGTCATTTCTTTTACTGCTTTCATAGGACTTATAAGACACATAGGTCATATATGTCTCTTTCAAACTTAAATTGCCGTTCCCAATCTATTCAAGACGATCTCATCCAATTCGTTCTTGATGCTTGCGATCTCTATCTTGTTAATCACCTCTTCTGCAAAGCCGTAGGTGAGCAGATTTTTCGCCAGAGTTTCCGGCAGGCCGCGGGTCAGCAAATAAAAGAGTTCTTCGTCCTCAAGCTGTCCGACGGTCGCGCCGTGCGAACATTTCACATCGTCGTTAAAGATCTCCAGCTGCGGTTTTGTATCGACTCTGGCATCGTTTGACAGCAGCAGATTTTTATTCGATTGCTGTGCGTCGGTTCCGCTGGCATCGAGGCGGACAAAGACCTTGCCGTTAAATACGGCGTGCGATCTGTCATTCAAAACGCCTTTATACGTCTGGTGTGAGAGGCAATTTGGCACCGCGTGGTCTATCGAAGAATGTGTGTCGTGGTGCTGATCGCCGTTCAGCATATAGAGTCCGTCAACCCACGCTTCGGCTCCTTCGGCCGTAAACCGCAGGTCAATGTCGTGTCGCGACAACGCTCCGCCAAGGTGAATGTTCGTTGAGTTATACACGCTGCCGCGTCCAAGCTCGACCTCGGTCACGCCATAGTGAAAAGCTTCGGGCGATTCTTTCTGAACACGATAATGTGTCAAGTTTGCGTTGTCCTCAACGATTATCTGAACAGCCGCATTGGTAAAGCTCTTTCCGGTTGATCCGTAAATACCGACCAATGTCGCCTTGCTTCCGGCCTCAGCTATGACGACCGTGTGTGGAAAATATGCTTTGCCGTCCTCGCCGGTGAAATCAAAGGTTATCGGCTCATCTACGACCGTGTCTTTAGGTATCCTGATCACGGCAACCTCGGCAAATGCCATGTTTAGCGCCGTAAAACCGTTGCGGTCATATTTGAATTTACCCAGAAGATCAGCCGGAGACTCATTTGTCGTTTCAAATGCAGAGCCGATAGACCAATCGCCGCTTACCGTTTTTGCGACGT
>JAHBSH010000125.1 GCA_019639215.1 Acidobacteriota bacterium | reverse complement strand
TAATAGGCGGCTTGTGCCGAATGCGTTTCGGGTTTTATTCCCAACACCGCAATGGTTTGTGTTTGTGATAACAGCTCACGCAGCTGTTCGTCGGTGGTCAAAATATTGTCGCGCCAATCCATGCAATGATTATCGGACAACACTGCTGTCCAATCAATCGTAAAACCTTGCCCCGGAGTTTGCATTATGCCATGATAATATAAAGTTATATATGAATTTTGAACTTAACGAAGAACAGAAGCAGATAAAATACAGCATCAGGGAATTTGCCGAAAGCGAGATCCGTCCGAACGTGATGGAATGGGACGAATCGCAGCATTTTCCCGTGGAATTAAGGCCCAAACTCGCGGAACTCGGGCTGATGGGAATTCTTTTTCCCGAAGAATACGGCGGAGCCGGCATGGGCTATGTCGAATACGCAACTATCATCGAAGAACTCGGCCGTGTTTGTGGTTCGGTCGGCCTTTCTGTCGCCGCGCATAATTCGCTATGTTCAAATCATATCTACACTTTTGGCACCGAAGAGCAGAAACAGAAATATCTCGTGCCGCTTGCGCAAGGTGAAAGCTTTGGTGCGTGGGGCCTGACCGAATCTCAGGCGGGTTCGGATGCTTCGGGAACGAGAACGACCGCCGTTCCCGGCGAAGGCGGTTGGAACGTCAACGGCTCAAAGAACTTCATCACGCACGCAATTGCCTGCAATACGCTTGTAGCGGTCGCCGTTACTGATAAAGAAAAGGGAAATCGCGGCATTTCCGCTTTTATCTTCGACAAGTCAATGGAAGGCTTTCGCTCCGACAAAAAAGAGAACAAAGTCGGTATGCGTGCTTCGGAAACTGCTTCGGTCGTTTTTGAGGATTGTTTTGTTCCAAAAGAAAACCTGCTTGGAAATGAAGGCGAAGGTTTTTTACAGGCGATGAAGATATTGGACGGCGGCCGTATCTCGATAGCAGCTCTGTCCGTTGGCATCGCACAGGGAGCATACGAAGCAGCGTTGAAATATGCGAAAGAGCGGCAGCAGTTTGGCAAACCCATAGCTGAATTTCAGGCGATCCAGTTCAAACTGGCTGAAATGGCAACGCAGATAGAATGCTCGCGTCTGCTTACACTTCAGGCGGCTGCGGCAAAGGACGCAGGCCCGCCCGTCACCACAAAGTCCGCAATGGCAAAGCTCTATGCTTCTGAAACCGCTGTCCGCGTTTCTGAAGAGGGCGTTCAGATACACGGCGGCTACGGCTACACAAAAGATTATCCGGCAGAAAAATACTGGCGCGATTCTAAACTCTGCACCATCGGCGAAGGCACCAGCGAGATACAGAAAATGGTCATCGCAAAGAATATACTTAAATCACTGTGAGCAAGCGAAAGCCAGTTCTGGGAATTATCTCGTTGCTTATCTCATTGAGCGCTATAGGATATGCTGTTGTCTTCTTTATTTTTGATGAAATTGAGCCATACCAGGATTCTGAATCTTCATTTGTAGTGGCAATGGGAGTTCTTGCTGAACTTCATGTTTTCTTATTTCAGGTCGGCACAGCCTCTCTCGTCGCAGCGTTGTTGGCTATTGGTAGTTTTTTCAGGAGAGAGCGTGTGTTGGCATCTGTTTTGTCATTGGCAATTACGATCCCAATATTGGCACTTGCTGCGGTGATATTATTCAATACCATTGAATTTCGCTAAGTTTGGCTCCTGAATCATTCTGTTTCATGTTGCATAAGTGAAACGCTCTGCGCTATTATCATCATCCATTGTTCATATAGTTTACAGGTAAGGAGAAATAAAATGAGTACAAGTGCAGTTTCAGAAACCAATAATATAGCTTCGGCGCTGATCGCCGAAATGCAGCATGAAGCGGCTGTCACAAGACGTGTGCTAGAACGCATTCCTGCTGAAAAGTTTGACTGGAAGCCCCACGAAAAATCCATGAGTTTCAGACAGCTTGCTTCGCACGCTGCCGAGATCTTTGCATGGACGGTACCGTCAGTTCAAGACCCTGAACTTGATTTTGCCAAATGGGAGTATAAGCCTTTTGAACCGGCAACTACTCAGGATCTGCTGGATTTTTTTGACAAAAATGTAGAAGGTGCTCTTGAGGTTCTTGGAAACACTCCGGACAGTGTGTTTATGGAATCCTGGTCGCTCCGCAATGGAGATACGATCTATTTCACGCTGCCAAAAGCTGCGGTCATGCGTTCATTTGTGATGAATCATATGATCCATCATCGCGGACAGCTGTCGGTCTATCTGCGGCTGAACGACATTCCGGTTCCGTCGATATATGGCCCGTCGGCTGATGAGGGCCAGATGTAGTCAAAGTTTAGTGATGAAAGGATGAGAAAGGCGGACACGATCAGGTTCGCCTTTTTCATTTTTTTGATAAAAATGAGAAAATTGGGGTTTATGAATCGATGTCTTCCGTTTTTGCTCTTTCTGTTTTTAGCGGTGCAGCCGTTGTGGGGACAGACCGGTGAAGTGCCGGGTTTTGTCGATTATCCTGCTAAGGTCGAGAAACCGCGGGCAAAAGCCGTGAATTTAAGTTCGCATAAGGATGCACGTCTGTTTCGCACCCGCCTCCGCGAAGGTTTTCGCGAAGGGCCAAATTTTGCAGGCCACTATACGATAGTTATCTGGGGATGCGGCACGGCCTGCCTTTCAGGCGCGGTCATAGATATGCGGACAGGCCGTGTTTATTTCCCGCCGGAACTTGGCGGTATCGGCGCGATCAGCTTTGAGTTTGAAGAAGCTTTGACCTATAACGAACACAGCCGTCTCTTGATAGTTCGCGGCATTCCGGGGCCGAACGGTGCTGAATCAGAAGACACCGAAGAAGGTGCCTATTACTATGAGTGGAAGAACAATCGTTTCCACAAGATAAAGTTTATCGAGATCAAACGTCCTAATGGCTGACCCGCAATTCATCGAAAAAGTACTTAGCGGCGATATCCGCTCCGTTGCCCGTGCAATTACTCTGGTGGAGAACGGCACGGCGGGCAGCGCCGATATAATGAAAGCCGTATTCCCCAAAACAGGGAATGCCGTTGTTATAGGCATCACAGGTGCTCCGGGTGCGGGAAAATCCTCTTTGGTCGATAAGCTGGCACTTCATTACAAGGAAAAAGGCGAAAAGATCGGCATAATTGCGGTCGATCCGTCGAGTCCATTTTCCGGCGGAGCGATACTCGGCGACCGCATACGAATGGCGACGCTCGGCCTGGACAAGAACGTGTTCATCCGTTCGATGGCTACACGCGGAAATCTTGGCGGGCTTTCACGTGCGACCGTAGATGCTGTGACGATATTGGACGCGGCAGGTTTTGACAAGGTGATCGTAGAGACGGTCGGTGTCGGCCAGGACGAGGTCGAGATAGTAAAGGCAGCAGATGTTTCGGTCGTTGTGCTTGTTCCTGGAATGGGCGATGACATTCAGGCAATAAAGGCCGGTATCATGGAGATCGGCGACGTTTTTGTCATCAATAAAGCTGACCGTGAAGGGGTTTTACGGACGCAAAAAGAGCTTGAGGCACTGCTGTCGCTCGCTCATCGCCCTGATATGTGGCATCCGCCGATAGTCCCGACCGTTGCCACCGAGAACAAAGGAATAGAAGATCTCTCGGCTGCGATAGAAAGCTTTAGGGAATTTACCGCTTCCGGTCAGGAACAAAGCCTCGTTCGCAAACATGCCATCGCCCGATGGCGTTTGACCGAGCTTCTCCGCGAAAGACTCCTTGCTGACCTCATGGATCGGGAAGGAGCAAGCGAAAAGCTGGAATCTCTCTCTCGTGACATCGCTGATAAAACCTCTGACCCATATTCTGCGGTCGAACGGATGCTTTCAGCAACAGAATAAATAACGGGAAATCCGTTGCGTATCCTAGTTGTTTTTTTGCCTGTTTGGTATGATTTCCTGTTAAAGTGATTTTTGATCATCAATTTCAGAAGATCTGATCTAAGTGAGGATATAGAACTTGAATAATCTAACAAAAGCCCTGATCCTTGTTGTTGCCGTTATCGGCATCGGAGCAGCGCTTGTTTATTGGAAACAGAATGTAGCGGGACATGCGTCCGGTGATTTCAGCTCGATAACAAGAGAAGAGGTTGAAATGCTTGTTGCTGATGTGGCAAAGCAGAACCCGATGGCTTTAAAACAGCTTGCGGACAACCCCGATCTGCGAAAAAAGCAGCTTGAAAGCCTGAAACAGCTTCTTGCCTTTGCCGCGGACGCTCAACGCCACGGCGTTGCTAACAAGCCGTTAAATCGCAATGAGCTGACGAACATCCGCAACGAAGTGATAGCCGTCAACTATGACCGCAGCATCAATGCTGACAAAGGGCAAATGCCGCAGTTCGGTTTTATTTCCGAAGATCAGGTCAAGGCGTTTTGGGCCGGAGAAGACGGATCGCAGTCAGGATTTTTTGACAAGATAAAGAACGGCATCGGCCTTGGCAAACGTGATAATGAGGTTGCATTTACCAAGTTCCTCGACACTAAGGTTGCTCTGCTTGCAGAAGCAAATCCTGCGGCAAAAGATCGTCCGCTGTCAGATTCTGATAAGGAACAGGCTCGTGAATTCTTTGCCAAGATAATGATCTACGTTGATGAATACAACGACAAACTGGCAAAGGGCGAGATCGACCCGACACTTGCTAAAAAGATCGCACTCCAGATAAAACTCCAACAGGCACAATTCCTTGCTCGCATCTACTCCGAAGAAGTTGCGAAAAAGATCGAGGTTACTGATGAGGATGTTGCGAAATATATAGCTGAGCATCCTGAGTTTGACACCTCAGAAAAACGTGCGAAAGCTGAAGAGATCCTTGCTCGTGCAAAGGCCGGTGAAGATTTTGCGGCATTGGCTAATGAATTTAGCGAAGATCCGGGCAACGGCGCCGGAGGCGAAGGCGGCGAGAAACGCGGCGGCCTTTATGAAAAGATAACTCAGGGCCAGATGGTCAAGCCTTTTGAGGATGCAGCTCTTGCACTCGAACCGGGTCAGATCGCTCCGCAGCTTGTAGAGACCGATTACGGATTTCATATCATCAAGCTTGAGAAAAAGAGCGAACAGCCTGCTGCCGAAGCTCCTCCGACGGCAGAAGGACAACCGCCTGCACCGGCTCAGGGCGGCATGACGTACGATGCCCGTCACATTCTGATATCGACCGGATATAAGGACGAGTCCAACCCGTTTGGGCGTGAGGTTCCGATCAAGACCTTCGTCAAGCAAAAACTGGAAGAAGAACGTCAGAAAAAAGTGATAGACGACATCGTTGCCGCGAATAATGTTCAGGTTCCTGATGATTTCAGCGTGCCTGAGGTAACTGATGAGCAGATGAAGCAGATGCTTGATGCTCAACGGCCCGCA
>JAHBSH010000124.1 GCA_019639215.1 Acidobacteriota bacterium | reverse complement strand
GACATGCGTCCGCATCGACACCGACCCTGATGGCATCAGCCACACGGGAAGCTACCTTTTTGGGGTGAACCGTGAAGAGGAGGCTCCGGCCAAGGTCTGAAATAAACCTCAATTCGGCCGATGCCTCTGTGTGTCCAATTGAATGGACGCCTGGTTCAGGCATGGGATTTTCTGATCGGAGAACAGGCATTATAAAGCTATTTGCTCAAGGTCGAGAGTTTGGCGGATATGCTGACGGAGAGCGATGCGACCTTTGCCGTATAGAGAATACGGCCTCACTTAAATATTAAAGAATGTTTTTACTTGTTTGTCAATCTTTTTACGTCATATTAGAGGTTGACTCAAAGAATGAATAACGCAAAAATCAGAAAAGTGATGTATTTTCGGCAAAAACCTTGTCTGGTCGTTATTTTAATGGCGTTTACGGCCTTTTCTTCTGTTTTATATGCCCAGGAAACAGTTGATAAGGTCGTAGCAACAGTAAATGACGGGGTGAAAACCGAATTGATAACACTTTCAGACCTGAAATGGCAGCTTGCAATGCAGCCGGGAGTGTCGATCACTCCACCTGGTTCAGATGACCTTAACCGAGCCTTACTCCTGCTGATAGATCAGAGGCTTTTTGCTCTGGAAGCCGAACGTCTTCCTGCCAATCCTCCAACCGAAAAAGAGGTGGCGGATGAGATAGCAAAACTACTGGCATATTTTCCGTCCTCGTCAGAGTTTGAGAATCGGCTAAGGATAGTCGGATTCAGCTCTGTTCGTGATGATAATTTTGAGAAGATAATAGAGCGTAGGGTCGCTATCAATAAATATCTTGATTTTCGTTTTCGCTCGTTTATCGTCGTAACGCCCGAGGACGAAGAACTTTACTATCAGGACTCTTTCGTTCCTGATTTTCGAGCAAAACATCCAGGCGTTCTGGTACCGACACTGGACGAGAAGAGGAACGAGATACGCGACATCCTTACAGAAGATCGCGTCGCTGCCGCCATCGAAACATTTCTTGACGATGCAAAACGCCGGGCTGAGATCGTCATCCTAAGCGAGATCTAATTTAACCCAGTCAATGCGTTTGAGCTTCTGAACCTGTCGATATATCCCTGTATGTTAAACTTTTTGTTATCTTTTTATGGAAGCTGAGCAAACCGAAGAATTACTGGAACAGTTTGGAAAACGCATTCAGCGTTGCTATGGATGTTTTATTGCATATCATCTGAAAGACATGTACCTTGGCGAAGATGTAACTTTCTTTTGTGAGCATTGTAAAGACGATACGATGTTCCATTTTGAAGATTTTTCCCGGTTAATGGACTTTTCCAAGCTCAAGGAAGTTTCTGAAGAAGACCACCATCATTGAACGGCTGTGAAAGTTAAGCTCCACATCCGCGGGCCTTACGAAACAAGATCAGTAGAGGTCACAGGCGAACTTTCGATCGGGCGCTCTGATCAGGCTGATATAGCCTGGAGCGACGACGGACTGTCGCGCGTCAATACGACCTTCTTTATAGACAATGATGAGCTTTTGGTCGCTGACGAAAACTCCACAAACGGTACTTTCCTTAATGGCGAGATGATAAAGGGCAGGCCTCGTACCCTGCGTAATGGTGACCGCATCACCATTGGTAGTACGACTGAGATCGAGGTAAGTATTGCCGATTCCAGATCGTCTGACGGATTTCAAAACACCTTTCAACCCGCAGCAACGCCCAACAGATCAGAAGCGCCTACGTCTCCACCACCGCCAGCAAGATCATCAACGCCGACTCCCAAAAATGAGGACGGCCCGCCGCTTGTTGTTATTGCCTCGGTAATAATGACACTGGCAATTCTGCTGCTTGGAGGTTTGGCATATTTTATTGTCTCCATGACGAGTGATCCTTCAACTGGATCCGGTTCTCAAGGAAAAAACCAGACAACAGCATCAGCCGTCATTCCCGCCCGCGTCATAGATCCGCTTGGATATGAGGATGAGTATGATGTAGAGGATCTTATAGCTTCTTGGGAAGTTGCGGAAAACGAGATCGTCGCCTCTGATGTTTCGGACGTTACGGTGGGTTCAGGCATGAATGAGGAGTTTGACCTGAATGTCTCGTCTGCATTCCTGGAGGATCGTCAAAGAAAGGCTATGGAGAAAAGAAATGGGCCGACCGGAGTTAAACATCCGGACCTGAACCCTCCTAAAGAACTTTTCGGAGATGGCGTCATAAAGCAAAAGTGGAAATTGGGACAAATGAACCGATCAGGCTACAGACAGCCGATGGACTTTGCCGATCTCGCGGAAAAACGCATGTCCGGAGAACTTATGGAAATGCCGATGGCGACAGAGAGCTTTTATCTCGACGTCGGCGGCTCTGCCCAGGATATAGCTTTTGAATCTTTTAGCTTCAAAGACAATAAACAAAAAATAGTTCCGGGACACCCAAAGTACGATACATTAAAGCGCCTGGCTGACAACTTTGCAGGACAGAAGTTTGATCTTGAAAATGCAGCCGACCGTAAACAGATGCGGCGTCGACTTTTAAGAATGTTTCAGCCGCGAGCGAGACATATTCTCAAAGAACTTGCTGACCACTATTTTCAGCGTTTTGGCCGTCCTCTTCGCGTCACGTCGCTGACCCGTTCGATGGATTACCAGATGTTGTTAAATCAGGGTAATGCTAATTCCTTTAAGGTGCGGGGCGAAGGCTCACTCCCTCCGCATACGTCAGGCTGTGCTTTTGACCTTGCTCGTAAACACATGACCATTGAGGAGCAGAATTACCTGATGCAGAAACTTGCCGAAATGGAACGTGCCGATAAACTGGACGCCCTTATTGAATATGGTGTGAACGCCTGTTTCCATGTCTTCATCTATCATGACGGAGTGGCTCCGACGCGTGCATCGCTCACTTCGATCTCAGTTGACTCTTTTCCTTTCCTTGCAGAGCTCTCATTGAAATGATCCTCTTTCGGTGTCCGTATCGGCAGCTTTGTTAAAGTTCGTTGCAGGAATTAAACTGTATCTGTGCCGGAAAACACTACTGAACAGGGAACAAAGAACACCCTTACCGGCCTCGCAAAGAGGCTGTCACAGCTTCCTTCGGAAAAGCGACGGGCCGCGTTGGATGTAAGCGCCGCTTTGGCAGGTGTCAGTCTTCGTGTAAGCCGTGATTTTGTCGAGGCTGTCCCGAAAGCTTCCCGGTTATTATCCGCAGAGGATCTTAGACTATGGGGAGAGCTCGGGAGAAAGCTTGCCATGGGAAAGGCAGATCTTGGCTCTCAGTTCTTCATTTCAGGGGTTGATGCCCTAAAACCGCTGCCGCCAAAAGCCCGTAAATTGGCATTTCAGATATGCACGCGTCAGCTTGTCCTTTCCAGCTCGACCTCTCTTGAAACATATTCTTTCATCCCGGAACTTGCAGCAGAGGTTGATGATACCGATCTTTTGACCGATATTCTTACTCTCGCTTTGGACATAGCTAACCGTTCCGCCCGTCATAGTTCAGAGTTTATAAAGAGCACACCGCCTGTCGCGGAAATACTAAGGCAATTTCCTGATGATAAGACTTCCCGAATCGACAGACAGGTGTCCGATTCGGTCATTCGGCTTGCGGCTCGGTTCGCCAACCGCACCGGAGGAATGGCGGCGGATCTTTGGACAAGCATTCCGTCAGCTTTGAGAGGCCTGTCAAGAGAGAACGCCGTCTTGCTTGCCGAGGCATCATCGGAAATGCTGGAGCACGGCGGCAGCATAACGCTGCATTTTATATCGGCAGGAGGCGAACTGCTTCGCCAGGAAAGTTCGCTTTTCTCGGATTGGCGTCATGTGATTGGCCTAATGGCTCCGCAGGGAAACGCCGTTGTCATTGCATTTCTGCGGGCAACTCCAAAATTCTTTGCGCAGATGTCCGCCGTCAAATTAGATGGCGCGTCGGATGGAAAGGTCAAGACCGAGGCCATTCGCCGTATTTTCCGTCTGGTCGGAACCATTGCCGAAACTGATGCCGAGAGCGCACTCGCGGCGTTTCGATCTTCGTCATCAGCACTCAGACATATTTCGGTAGATCATTTTCAGAAATGGATCGAATCCGGCCTTGAGGAAATGAGCGGTGCGTCCGCAAAGGCGAGACGGAGCTATTTCGCACTTGAGACCCGTCATTCAAACGATCTGTTGAGACAAACTCGCTCAGGCCTGCACCTTGAATCGATCCAGCATATACTCCGGTTGTATATTGAGGCACTGACAGGACGTGAGGTCGAGATACATCCGCAGACGGCAATGACGCAGGAATCGCGCATCGGCGACGGCAAAAGCATCTACCTTCCTGCGAACATCGCGGAGTTAGATACGGAGGAAAAGGATTTTCGTCTTTACAAAGTGCTTGCCGCTTACGGAGCCGGCCAGATAGAGTTTGGCACGTTTGCAAAAGACACCTCAGAACTGAAAGCAGCCTACGCCGAATTGTCCGATCTCTATTCGGCCACAGCGGAACAGATCGATGCGTTCTCGCTGGCAGGGTATATAGAAGATGTTCAAAAGGGTGAACAGGCACTTTCAGACGAAGAATTGCGCTCTGAGATAAAACGCCGCCG
Source organism: Acidobacteriota bacterium (assembly GCA_019639215.1). GTDB lineage: Bacteria > Acidobacteriota > Blastocatellia > Pyrinomonadales > Pyrinomonadaceae > OLB17. The sequence goes on along the minus strand of JAHBSH010000124.1, from coordinate 816 downwards.
AAGGTCGCTGCCAAAAGGTTCCGACTATAAAGCCATCCTGCAAGTTTTCCCTGAACCGACACTTGCGCGAAAGATCTTTACCACGATGGAAAATGCCCGCATCGACAATATGCTCCGGCAACAGTATCGCGGCCTGCGCAAAGACCTTGATCTGATGCGTGCCATACTAAATGAACGCAGGCCATTCATCTTTGATCTGCCGATGTATCAGGTGCCGTTCGAATTATTATTTCAGATCACTTTGTGCGGCGGCGCGACAGACGATGCCCGGCAATTCTATGGTCAGATCGTTTCGGAAATAGAAACGGTTGTCGATAAGCACCTGCGTTTTGCCGATGACGAGTCCAAAGGCTTGCCGACCGTAGCCGATGCTCTTTACGCGACCAGCCGCATCTATACGCTGTTTCAAAACATCACAACCGAGCGATCACAGGAAAATGCCGAGAACGAACAGGACACAGAAAGCGAGTTTGCCTATGACGATAAGCATGCTGACGAATCTGTCACAGAGGATAAGGTAGAGCGGGAAACTAAACCGGAATCGCTCAAGGATCTTCGCGAACTGTTCAATGCGTGGAACATGGAAGAGGAAGAGTTGGATCAGGCCGAACCGACCGGCAGTGAATCCTGGTCTCAAAACGATGTTCCCGAACAACCGCTAGAGTCAGGTGATGAAGCATTTGCGTATGACGAATGGGATCGTGAACTGAACGATTACCGCGTCGGCTGGAGCCGCGTCATCGAAAAACAGGTGCGCAAGGGCGACCGGAATTTTGTCGAGATCGCCCGCTCGCGTTATCGGGGCGTAATAACGTC
>JAHBSH010000123.1 GCA_019639215.1 Acidobacteriota bacterium | reverse complement strand
CGTAAACTCCCCTTACGGCCGGACCTGCGTGAGTTCCGCCAAAGCCTACATTTTCGATAAGTCCAACCACTGCGATCTCAGGGTCATAGGCAGGGGCAAAACTCACCATCCAAGCATGATCTTTTGACCCGACGGCTGCCTGAGCCGTACCGGTCTTTGCTGCTACGTCAAATCCCGGAATGTTAACGACCCGTCCTGTTCCGCCGCTGACAGCAGACCACATACCGGTCGCGATCATCTTTTGCTCTTCAGGTTTCAGCGGAAGTATTTTCGGTTCTGGACGCTGGAAACCAAATCCCGGACGCTCTTCAAAATGCTCGGTCGCGTTTATTTTCTTGAATTCTTTCAGGAAATGCGGAACATACATCCTGCCGTGTTCGCCTATGGCACCGACAGTTCTGAGCAGTGCTATCGGTGTGACAACGACGGTGTCTTGCCCAATGGATGCCATCACAGTTCGAATATCGCTCCATCTGCCTTCGTTCTTTTCTACGATAGGCTTCCAGCTTTTGGGTGTTTGGCTAACCCTTTCATTGGGCAGGTCAATGCCGGTTATCTTGTCGTATTCATAGGTCTCGATCATTTCGATCATCTTCTCGATCGACATCTTCAATCCGAGCCGATAATAATATCCGTTGCATGAACGTGCGATAGCCGGGACCAGACTGGGATTTCCGTGATGCCCCATACATTTGGTGAAACGATTCCCGATCTGAATGCCTCCGCCGCAAGCAAAGGAATTGCTCGCTGTCGTCATTGCACCACTCTGAAATCCTCCGGCGGACATTGGTATCTTCCACGTTGAACCCGGCGGATAACGTCCCTGTATGGCTCGGTTGTAAAGAGGCCTGCCTTCGTCCTGCCAATAGGCAGCTATCTGTTTTCGTCCCTCACGCGTCTTGCTGCCCTGAACAAATACATTCGGATCAAAGGACGGCCATGAGGCAAGGGCAAGCATCTCTCCGTTTCGGGTGTCCATTGAGGCGATGACGCCGCGTTTTGAAGCAGAATTAGCAAGCTGCTGCTCAGCTGCCATTTGAATATCAAGGTCAATGGTAGTTATAAGATCCTGGCCGGCCTGCGGCTGTATGGTTTCGATCTCTCTTTGAATTCGACCACGGCTGTCAACTATCACTTTACGGAATCCGGGACGACCTCGGAGGAATTCATCATAGTATTCTTCGAGTCCGCCTTTACCAATGATGTCTCCGGCTCTGAGTCCCGCCCAGCGTTCTGATTCAAGCTGCTTAGAATTTATCTCGCCTACGTAACCCAAAATATGTGCCATGGCCGTGCCATGCGGGTAAAATCTTTGCGGCTGAAGTTCGATACGCAGTTCGGGATATTCCAACTGATGTGATTCAACCCAGGCTATGTCCTGCATCGAGGCATTGTCTTTGAGGACAAGCGTTTCAAAATCGTTCTGTTTCTTTATCTGTTGAAGACGGTCAGAGACGAAGGTCGGTTCAAGGTTTAGACCATAAGCATATTCATCTACACGTTCGTCAGTATCTATGTCCAACTGTTTCATCGGTTCATTGGAAATGACGACGTTAAAGGTAGGCCGCGAATCGACGAGGATCTTTCCGTTCCGGTCAAATATTGCACCGCGCGGAGCCGGTATCGGAATAAGACGGATACGCTGGTTTTCAGCACGTTTGTCGTAATATTCGCCGTTGACGATCTGCAGGTAATATAGGCGAACGCCCAGGATCGTAAGAAGAACAAAGGCAACGACATGGATCGTTGCTATCCTTACGCCGAGATTTTGTGCCTGTTCCTGGAGTTTCATACCCGTTATTTATTACTTCCCAAGTTTTATCGGGTTGCGTCGCCGCATCTGCCTTCGCGATGAGGAAGAATCTTTTCTTCTGCCGCCACCACGCGGCTTGTCTAATGATAATTGTTCCAAAAGAATGTAGATCAAAGTGCCTGTGATCGTAGTTCCGATCACGGTATAAGCGATGATCACAAATACATCGCCGACGGGTTCTTGTCCGAGCAGGCGATGGACGCCGTAATATATCAGATCATCAATTAAACATGCTGCCGCTATGATGGGAATTCGCAGCAAAAGGTTGTCAAGATAGACACGTCTGGCTATCTCAGAGACCATGTAGGCAACAAGTGTTTTTGAGAAGCCGTTTGCCCCTAAAAGGCCGCCGCTAAGAGCATCGACGGCAAGTCCGGCAATGGTTCCAAAAAGAATTGCGCGGATCGCGTTTCTCTGAAGAGCGGCATAGACAACAATGATCAGCGGCAGGTCAATGTAAGCAAAGGGCTCGGCGACATTTCGCAGCGTCCACTGAAGAAGGACGGCGATTATCAATGCCACTGTTACCTTTACCTGTTCCATATGCTAATTCTAAAATCCGAGTCTAGGTTTCGGAATTACTTCGTGAGCTTTTGCTCAAATTCCTGTTTTGCCGGCGGTTCGTAGAGCAATATTGCAACCTCCTGCATAGACCCCAATCTTGAGCTGGGCCGAACCAATATCTGGTGCGGTGTAGTTGCTGAGCCTGACTTGACCTCGACCACCTCACCGACACGCAAACCGGCAGGATAGATGCCGTCCTGTCCGGTCGTATAAACTATCTGGCCTTCCTTGACCTCGACACTTCCGGCGACGTAGCGAAGCTCAAGAAGATCGCGTTCGCTGGTGCCGCTGATAACCCCAAGCGAGTTTGATTCGCCGACCTCTCCGACAATGGCTCCGAGACCTGATTTGTCTCGGGTTATCAGGTCTATTTGCGAAGTGAGCGGCCCAACAGCCGTGACCCTGCCGACGATGCCGCCTTCTGAAACGACGGGCATGTTGAGCTTAACGCCGTCAAGGCTGCCGCGATCCACAATCGCTGAATCGAACCAGACCGACGGATCGCGGCCGATTACCCGCGCAGGCAGAATGCTGAATTTGCTTTCCTCGCGAAGTCCAAGCAAGCCTCGCAACCGTTCATTCTCTGTTGCAAGGTCCTTGGTCCCTTCCATTTCAACCTCGAGTTCCTGGACGCGCTGTTTTAGCTGGCTGTTTTCATCCTGTGCCGAACGAAGTGTTGATATGGAGGTGAAATAAGTTTGAATCGATGTAGAAAGGGTCGTTACCGGAGACTGGACAAAATCAGCGGCCGTCTGTGTCCAAACGCGGATGACGCGATGGCCGCCGTCAACACGTGCGTCAAATGCCATCAAAATGAAGTTGAACAACAATAGCGCGACCATGAGCCACGGCGTCATTCTCCAAACTTCTTCTTGACTTCGCTCAGCCATCTTTCCTCTACGACGCGGGGAAATAGCGACGCTGCGAGGCCGCGTCAGATCCTCTGCGTCTCAATACCTTAATTTCACCGGGCCTCAATTTAGCTGCCCGTCATCAGGGAATTGTCCCACTTGACACGTTTGAGGAGTTCAAAATCTGATAGCATCTTGCCGGTTCCCAAAACAACGGAAGAGAGTGGATCGTCCGCAATAACAACGGGCAGACCGGTTTCGATAGTGAGCCGTTTGTCCAGATTTTTGAGCAATGCGCCGCCGCCGGTAAGAACGATACCTCGTTCAACGATATCGGCAGAAAGTTCAGGAGGCGTTCTTTCCAGAGCTACACGGACTGCATTGATGATGGTCGATACCGCGTCAGAAAGAGCTTCGCGGACCTCTTCGTCCGTCATGGTGATGGTCTTCGGAATGCCTTCGATAAGGTTGCGGCCGCGAACTTCCATTGAAAGAGGTTCATCGAGCGGGAACGCACTTCCCAAAGCGATCTTAATGGCTTCGGCAGTGCGTTCGCCTATGAGCAGATTGTATTTACGTTTGATGTATTGCGTGATGGATTCGTCCATCTCGTTACCCGCAACGCGGACGGCACGTGAATAGACGATGCCCGAAAGAGAGATAACGGCGATGTCGGTCGTTCCGCCGCCGATGTCAACGACCATGTTGCCGTGCGGTTCGGTAATGGGCAAACCGGCACCGATAGCGGCGGCCATTGCCTCTTCGACCAAATAGACCTCAGACGCCTTTGCGCGATATGCCGAATCTTCGACGGCACGGCGTTCGACCTGGGTGATCTCTGACGGAATGCCGATGACGACACGCGGGCGAACCCACGTTTTGCCGTTATGAGCCTTGCGGATAAAATGCTGGAGCATCTTTTCCGTAACTTCAAAATTGGCTATCACGCCGTCCTTCATCGGGCGGATGGCAACAATATTGCCCGGCGTACGGCCGAGCATCTCTTTGGCGTCGCGGCCAACGGCCTCTACCTGATTCGTGACCTTGTTGATCGCCACGATGGACGGCTCGCTGACGACGATGCCGCGGCCCTTTGCATAAACAAGCGTATTGGCCGTGCCGAGGTCGATAGCCAGATCGCTGGAAAATAAACTGAATAATGATTTTAATGCCATTTTATATTAATTTTAGGGATACATCCCTTTGTAAACACAAGTATTGTTTGAAAGCAGCGGCGTCAGCTCAAAAACACCGAAAAAGGCAAGCTTTTAGAAGTGACCGAACCCCAAACGTCCAACCTATTAGCATACACCCATTTACGAAGCTTTTTCCACAGCAAAAGCCTTATTTTTCCGACTTTTTTAATATTTCTTTCAAACTTTTGTCTAAGGCATTTGGTTTGGCAGTGAAAAGTCGTGTCAGAACCTCTGCTATTTGCCGACAGACCGATCTAAAAACATCGTCTGTAAGAGCAAATATATGTGTAAAGAACCCTGTCTGTGTGATACATTGTTCCTCGCAAATAACAGTTCAGGATTTGGAGTCACAAGGCGTGTTCAACGTTCATAGACAGCCCGCATATTGAGCGGCAGACAGTTTTAGATCAATATGGCAAAAACAGAGTTGCAGACAAAAGAGACCGGGGCAAACGTAGAGGATTTTCTGAATGGCATAGAACACGATGTCCGAAGAGCGGATGGCTTTCGCTTACTGGAAATATTCAAAAAGGTGACCGGCGAAAAACCAAAGATGTGGGGTCCGGCGATCATCGGTTTTGGCGATACGATCTATAAATATCCTGATGGCAGAGAGATGGATTGGATGGCGGTAGCTTTCTCACCACGCAAGCAGAACCTCACGCTCTATGTCATCTGCGGTTCACCCAAACAGCCGGAACTGCTCGCAAAACTCGGCAAACATACGACAAGCAAAGCCTGCCTCTACATCAATAAACTCGCCGATGTGGACCTAAAAGTGCTTGAAACCATCATTAAAGACTCATACAAATACTCGATAAAGAGCAATCCTTCCTGATAACATGACAACATTTTTAACGTCAGAGGCTTTAACGTATAATTGAAATTTATACTAAAAGTCGGAGCTTAAATTTTGCAGCACGAGCTAATTTTAATTCTTGATTTTGGGTCGCAATATACACAGCTTATTGCGCGAAGGGTGCGTGAGCAGGGTGTTTATTGTGAGATACATCCGTTTCATCTGAGCGCAGATGAGATCGCGGCAAAGCGGCCAAAGGGCGTGATACTTTCGGGCGGACCATCGAGTGTGACTGACGAAGATGCTCCACGCGTTGCTGGCGATCTGTATGACCGTGTAAATGCTCCGATACTGGGTATTTGCTACGGAATGCAGCTTGTGGCGATAGACCTCGGCGGAAAAAGTTCGCCTGCCGAGCGTCGCGAATATGGCCACGCCCAGCTAAAGGTTTTGAGCGGCGCGACGCGGCTTTTTAACGAACTGCCTTTTGAGCTTGATGTATGGATGAGCCACGGCGACCATGTGACGGAATTGCCGCCCGGATTTCGTCAAACGGCGACAACCGGCGACGTTGTGACGGCGATGGAATCCGACGAGCGTGGCATCTACTGCGTGCAGTTTCACCCTGAGGTTTCGCACACGCCGTTAGGAAAAGAGGTGCTGAGAAACTTTCTTTTCAATATCTGCGGATGCACGGGCGATTGGA
>JAHBSH010000122.1 GCA_019639215.1 Acidobacteriota bacterium | reverse complement strand
CTGTCAAAAAAGGCAGTGCGTTCATCATTACTATCGGCGTCAACGCGAACGATGACAAACGCTACGACCTGCGTTACGCGGCAAATGATGCTCGGCAGATAAGCTCTGAGGTAAGAAGAAATATCCCGGCGAATAAATATGAATCAGTAGTTCCGGTCTCTCTGATATCTGACCGAAACAAGGCAGGCCAGCGAACGGAAAACAATGCCACCAAAAAGAAGATCAAAGCCGTATTGGATACGCTGGCCGGACGAACGGTAAGCAAAGATGCTCTTACCGGAATAGCGAATAACGAGCAACTCCGTCAGGCAAGGCCTGAAGATATGGTCCTGATCGCATTTGCCGGACACGGCTATGCTGACAAAGAAGGTGTTTTTTACATTGTGCCGTCTGATATAGGAACTGATAACTCCGGCGGTCTTGCCGGAGCTTTGGCAAAGAGCATTTCATCTGATGAACTGTCTCTTTGGATCAGGGATATCGACGCCGGCGAGATGATAATGATCGTGGACGCCTGTCACTCGGCGGCGGCAGTTCAGGGGCAGGGATTCAAACCCGGCCCGATGGGGTCAAGAGGCTTGGGACAGCTTTCCTATGACAAAGGAATGAGAATTTTGACCGCGACACAGGCAGACAATGTCGCTCTCGAGCTGGGAGAGCTGCAGCACGGCCTGCTTACATATTCGCTGATAAATAATGGGATCATCAAAGGCATGGCCGACGTTATGCCCGGCGACAAACAACTCTACAGCAGCGAATGGCTAGAATTCGCCGTCAGAGACGTGCCCGACCTGTACAGAAGGATAAAGGATGGCGAGGTCAGAGGTATCCTTATAGACGGAGCCAAACCACGTTCGGACATCATCACTTTCGAAGGCCAGAAAAGCAATCTGAACCTGCAACAGCCATCGCTCTTTGATTTCAACCGGCGCAGCCGAACATATCAACTCATGAGCCTAAAAGCCTCCCAATAGTTGTTCGTGTATATTCGAACAGATACTTCTAGCGGTGTTATTTTGGCGGAAATTTGCTTATACTTACCAAGTCGAAATTTACACACCGATTTGGCTTTACTGATAAATAATGAAGATCATTTTTGCTCTTGCGGTTCTAGTATTCTTTCCCTGTCTTACGATCGCCTCCGAGGCCACTGTTTGGTCGATCAGTTCGCGTGACGATGTCCTGAAAGGCGAGGCTCATGGCGTTTCGATCAACGACAACGGCTCGGTAACATTGGCACGACGGCACACTGAGGTTTACAAGACCGGTCAAGCATATGTTTGGTCGAGTGTTATCGACTCGAGCGGAAATGTTTTTCTTGGCACTGGTGGCGAAGGACGTGTCTTCAAAGTGACGCCGGACGGAAAAGGCTCGTTGTTCGTTGACCTAGAAGGCCTGAACGTTTCTACAATGGCGATAGGGAGAAACGGTGAGATCTATGCAGCAACTTCGCCCGACGGAAAGGTATATCGCCTTGATGAAAGCGGGACGGCATCGATCTTCTTCGATCCTAAAGAAAAATACATCTGGTCGCTTGCGGTAATGAATGACGGGAGTCTCGCGGTCGGCACCGGCGAGAACGGAAAGATCTATCGTGTCCGTTCTGCGAACGCGACGCCGGAAAGTTCTGTCTTTTACGATACAAGCGAGACACACATAATCACGCTTGCCACTGATAAAGCCGGTAATCTATACGCCGGAACGGATGCTAATGGACTTGTGCTGAAGTTCGGGCAGGACGGCAGGCCTTTCGCATTGCTGGATTCCCCGCTACGCGAGATACACGACATATCGGTCGCAGCAGACGGATCGATCTATGTGCTTGCCATCAGCGAATCAATATCCTCCGCGGCACCTGCGGCAGAACCATCTCCGGCGGCGAAGACCGTGAGCGTAGAAAAGCCTTCCCCGGCGGCTCAGCCGACCCCGCGCAAGAGCCGATACGACCTTAGCGGTGCAAAGTCGGCGGTCTATCGCGTGAGAGCTGACGGCGGCAATGACATCGTTTGGGCATCGGCATCTGTTGTAGCATTTTCTGTTCACGCCAGGCCTGAGGGTGGCGGAGTCCTTATCGGAACCTCTGACAAGGGACGCATATACAGCGTTGGCAATGACACACGTGAAACTCTGCTCGTGCAGACAGAAGCAGGACAGATATCCGGCATCAGAGAATCTAACGGACGACTCTACGCCACCGGAAGCAATCAAGGATCGCTTTACCGCATATCAAATGAGACCATCGCCGAAGGTATATATGAATCTCCCGTTCTGGACGCAAAATCAGCGGCCGATTGGGGACGCCTGTGGTGGCGAGCAACCGGTAATGTATTGATCGAAACCCGCAGCGGAAACACTGAGAACGCAAATGAGTCATGGACTGCATGGCAGCCTGTCACAGGTGAAAAGCAAAGTGGCCCGATAAATAGCCCGCCGGCAAGATTTCTGCAATGGCGCGCTGTCATCAGAGACGCTACCGGACGCTCAGTACTGAATGAGGTCAGCGTTGCTTATCGCGCCAGAAACATCGCTCCCGAAGTGCTTTCGATAACTGTGCTTCCTGTCAACGTCGGGCTTATTGCGAATCCATCTGTACAGATCGACCCGAACATTGAGTTGTCAGGCATGGATCCCGCTCACTTTGGATTGCAGGTCATGCCCGTTCCTCCGCGAAGAGCGTATCAACGTGGTGCTGTTTCATTTCAGTGGGTTGCCGAAGACCGTAATAGTGACAACCTCATCTACGATGTTTTCTACAAAGAGGTTAACGACCTGTCGTTCAAATTACTGAAAAGCGACCTGACAGATCCGTTCATTTCGGTTGACGGCTTGGCATTGGCGGACGGCCGATATTTGCTAAAGATAGTAGCAAAAGATTCACCGTCAAATTCGACCCGTTCGGCAATGCAGGGTGAAATGGTCAGCGAGCCATTCGACGTTGATAACACGCAGCCCACGGTAACCGTCGTCGGCTCTCCTCAAACGGATGGAAACCGGGTTCGGGTCAATTTTCTGGCGGAAGACCAGGGCAGAATAGTCAGGGCAGAATACAGCATCAATGGCGGCATGTGGCATCCGGTCTATGCCGAGGACGGCATATCGGACAGCTCGCGTGAAACTTACGCTCTTGATATAACCCTTTCGTCACCGGGCGAATATTCGATCACACTAAGAGTTTTTGACGCAGTCGGAAATGTAGGGAATGGCCGCGCGATCGTCAGAAGATAAAAAGGAGATAAACATGTCAACATTGGAAGTCGGAACAAAAGTGAAATGCGGGATCTGCGGCAAGGATACGGAGATAACGCTTATATCTGAAAGACACGGCATACCGGCCTATGACCTTAAATGCTGGCACCGCAATGCTATATGCCCGTCCTGCGGCGAACTGGCCAGAGACAAGAGTGATACGGTTCAGGAAGTGATCCCGCACTGTGAAAAGTGTGACGGCCCATTCTATGATGATGATGAAGATGATGACTAAGTGTTAGATTGGTCGGCGAAGCCATTCAGCGGGTCACTGTTTAGGCAATGTCCTTGTCTCGCCGTCACGGTCAATTTCCAGCAGTTTGGTCGTATTGTCCGTCACGCTAGATGGAACAAGGTCGCCGGTCTTAAATCGCGATTCTGCCGCAGCGGGCACATAATCTGCAGCTATAGGCGGCAAGGCCGTTGTATTTGGAGCAGAACCTAAAGATGTCGCCGAAGCAAAGAACTCCATCCTGCTCTTTTGCATTCTCCTTGATTTGAGGATATCCGAAATACCTTTTGCCAACAGGGCAAAGGCGGGTATAAGAAATGCCCACCACCAATTCCTTCCGCCTGCCGCACCTGTGATCAATAGGGCCATCGAAGCTATTAAAAATCCCAGACCGGAAATACCTGCTTTTATACCGTCTCCATAAACTTCGTCAGGATCGCGACGTCTGAGCGAATCTTCTTCCGTTCCATTCGTTCCATCCCACGAAGAAAGACCTTCATCAATGTCAGAAAGGATATTGGACGTAGTTCCTTTCAATGCCGCTGTCACTCTGCCAATATCCGCACCGCAGCTGCGGCAATATTTGCCGTCTTCAGGATTTTTAGTTCCGCATTTTGGACAAAACATAATATTTGGTCTTAAGATCTAAGTCTTTGCGATTTACGGTATCTGCGACCGCCTTCCCGATCTTCAATCCACCCACTAACTCCGAACTTGAAACTAGGTTTTCCGATCTCGCTGTCGTCGTGCTTCAAAAAGTATAACGCCGGTCGCGACCGAAACGTTCAGGCTTTCTATTTTTCCGTACATCGGTATGCTGACAAGCACATCGCAGTTTTCAGCAACAAGCCTGTGAAGACCCGTTCCCTCGCCGCCCATAACCAGAGCAGAAGGCCGTGTCCAGTCCCATTCCGTGTAATCCATTTTGGCATCAGCGGATGTTCCCACGACCCAAACATTTTTTTCCTTTAACTCCTCGATCAACCTGTTCAGATTACCTGTTTTGGCGACCTTAACATATTCGATCGCACCTGCTGAGGTCTTAGCGGCAGCTTCTGTCAGCCCGGCAGAACGACGTTCTGTTATAAACACACCTTCCGCTCCGGCACATTCAGCTGTTCTTAATATAGCTCCGAGATTTCCGGGATCTTGGACTGAATCAAGCAAAAGAAGCAGCGGTGTTTCTGACACATGGTCTAATATCTCATCCGGAGAAGCATATGACGCCGATGCTGTCAGAGCGACAATGCCCTGATGATTTGCTCCTTCAGGAACGATACGGGCCACATCCTCTTTTTTCACACGGTCAACACGAAGTCCGTTAGATCTCGCCAGATCGAATATCTCGCCAAGCCGATGTTCACGAGCACCCTCGACAACAATGATCCTCTCTATCTTTCGCGCATTTGCCCGAAGTGCTTCAAGTACCGGCAGCACGCCGTAAACCGACGATCTGACGGAAGATGTCCCGTTGGTTCTTGTATCTTCTCCACGACGCGGCCGTGCTTCGGGCGTTCGCCGAACGTCACTCCGTCCAAAATTCTTCTTTCTGTTCATGTCAAATATCTCTGCAGCCTGGAGTACTTGTTCATCTGCGTTATATTTCCGGTCGTTGTCAGATTTTGTCTGTCCATTCTGCCTAGCCCGACGCGTTTTAGCCCGAGGGAATCTTTTCTGTCGTCAAAGTCCCAAACTGAGCGCAAGATATGTCTGAGCGAACTGTAGGTGTCTGAAAAATGAGCGGTCGGGATCTCCTCACGCAATCTCTTTGCGAGTTTTATTATATTGCGTCCGGCAAGCAGTTCTCTTTCACCGCCGAGAGTGGAAAAATCAAACCCGCTCGGCATTACTCTAAACCCCAAAGGATGTTCTGCCGAGTAGATATCCAGTATAAGTTCATCCCCGGAATACTGGATCTGTTCGACCATCTGACGTTCCCCTCTTTTTTTCTTCTCTGTCGTTTGTATCTTTGATGAGGTCAACATACCCAAAACTATGGTTGTTACCTCTTCGTAGCGGATCTTTGATATGCGACTGGCGTTGAATGCGATCAGTTCGAGTTCGTCAGCGTGGAAAAGAATTTCTCTCAAACGTCTTGGAGGGTCATTCGGGTTAAGGCTCTCGTCACTCAGTATCCATGTTTCACAGCCAAGTGCTTCCAATCCGGTGCGAACTGTTTCTGCTATTGTTTCGCTTTCGACGCGTGCGATCGGAAGCTGTTCTCCAGATGAAAAGATCTTCTCTGTGGCCTCTCCATCGGCTCCGAGAAACCGAGCGGCCTTTTCAGTAAGATCATCCCCGGCTAAACCAGGCCGCAATATGATGTTATATCCTTTCTCAAAATTCTCGAGTGGCCTAAGAACGACCCTCTCCATTACTCCCTGCGGAACGACCGTAAGCTCCGCCGAACAATAAAGGCAGTTAAAACGATTGGGCGGATTGGACTTACCGCATTTCTCACAGATCGTTAGCTGGTCGCGAGAATAGCCTATGCTTTCTGCCGTCACGGGCATACCGCCTATCATTTTTTCTATATCGTCTTCTCTTTCCGTCCGGATCATCACTTTGGCC
>JAHBSH010000121.1 GCA_019639215.1 Acidobacteriota bacterium | reverse complement strand
TGCCGACAAATGCGAATCTTCCGGTGCCTTGCGAAGTATTCTGATCACCTCTTCGCGGGCGGCTGGCGACATCCTCTCCCATGCTATGTAGCCGGTTATTTTATGGCCTACGTCGTCCCAGCCGTAACCGGGAACAAAGGTGAAACAGATAAGCATTGAGAAAAGAGCGCATTTAAGCAAAGAACGGGCCATTAAGATATCTCCTTGGGTCAATTGTTTGAGATGATTCTACCCAATATCTACGCGTTATAAAAAGGGAGTTGAACGTATAACCAAGGTTACGGCGAACCATTGAAGGATATTTTTCATCAATATAGGTGCAAAACTTTCCCCGTATGACGTTCTTTAAACTGAGACGTTCGCATTCAAGACCGAATGCAAAGGAGGTTGGCAATTATGCAAGATGTAATGGATCAAACAGTGATGATAGGGGCCAAAGCCGTAGAGGCAGAGGTTTCCTTAGGCACAAGGATCGGATTGGTCGGCAAGCTTTTCGGCTGCTGGCACAAGCGTCTTAGCCGTCCGTTCACCCAAAGCGGCGGTCGAAAGGTCTCCTACCGTGCATGTCTCGAATGCGGAGCACGGAGAAAATTTGACACCGATAGCTTTAAAACGTCGGGACCCTTCTATTATCCCCCAAAGGCTCGTCCGGACACCGTCCGTGACATGTCTTAAATACCTGTCCTTATAAACCATCCAAAGCAGTACCTTCCAAGTGCGGTTTACCAAAAAAACCGCACTTTTGCTTTATAAAGAAGTGCTATTTATTCAATTCCAGGCTTATCATGTTTCGCAGGTCGCTTTCGTTGAGGCGCACCAGGCGGCGGCCGTTGACGAAGATGGTCGGGGTTGCTCGGACGCCGAGCGATCTGCCATCGGCGAGGTCGCGATCGGCTTTTTCGATGTGGCGTTTTTCAGCGGCAGATGCCTTTAGCTGTTCGACGTTGAGGCCAAGCTCACCTGCCCATTTGTCAAAAAGCACCTGCGGTTCGGGACGCACAGGCTGTGGGCCATGGCCGTGTATCTCACCCCATTGCGCCTGATTCTGAAAAAGCTTTTCCTGCATTTCCCAGTATTTGCCCTGCTCGCCTGCCGCTTCGGTATAAGCAACTGCCAATCGGGCGTTGCGATGTAGAGGCATATAACGAATGACCAGACGCACCTTGCCATCAAATTCACTCATTGCCCTTTTAACTATCGGGGCGAACGCGGCACAAGATTCACATTCGGGGTCGAGAAATTCGACGATCGTGACCTTTGCATCCGCAGGGCCGAGCGTAGGGCTGTCCGGCCGGATCAGTGCTTCGCTGATCTCGTCTTTCGACACGGTCGCAACAGGCTGGTTGGATTGGCGATAGAGCATGGTCGCTATCACCGCAATGACCAACACCACAAGGCCAAGAGCGACAAGGGTTTTTACTTCCTTTTTCATAAGTTTTTCTATTTAGAACGATGTATCAAAACAAGGATGTTTATAATTATAAAAGCCGTCAGAGACATAAGCGGAATGGTTATAAAGCCAAGCCATTCCAGCTGAACTGACGTACACGAAACGCCTTCCGTGCAGGGCGTTATGCTCTCAGGAATAATGTGGTAATAAAGGAGATTGTGATACACGGCGATGGCCAATCCGGTGATAGAGAACGGCAGAACATACATCTTCCATCTACGATCACGGGTGACTATCGACACTGCAACGATCACTACTAGCGGATACATAGCTATCCGCTGATACCAGCATAGGACACACGGCGGAAGTTCCATCACTTCGCTAAAAAACAGGCTTCCAGCCGTTGCAACCAGAGCCGTGATCCAGATCAGATAAAGAAAGATCTGGCCTGCTGCTTCTGTTTGCTCTTGCGTGTCGGGTGTCCGTTCCATACATAGAATTAAACCATTTTTCACTGCAAAACGCAGAATCCGGCATAAATGAAAACTGTGATATATTTATCCGCCTGTAAAGAATTGTCTGTCGGAGAAATAATATGAAACCGTTGATAAAGATACTGCCCTTGCTTTTGATATTGCTTTTGGCTTCTGCTGCTAATGCCCAATCTGCAAAGGACAGCGCCGCCCTAACCGCCTTACTAAATGAATTTTTGGACGGTGCCGGACGAAACGATGCCGACATTCATGACCGCTTTTGGGCTGAAGAGCTTGTTTACACACGCGGTTCCGGTCAGCGCACAAATAAGGCAGAAATAATGAAAAGTGTGCGTTCGGCGCCGCAGCCGAAACCTGATGACCCAACGATGGCCTATTCAGCTGAGGATATTATCATCCGCCAATATGGTAATACGGCTATTGTGTCGTTTCGCCTTGTAGGAACAACAAGCCGGAATAACTCCTCGTCTCAAACCGTGAAATTCTACAACACCGGAACGTTTATCAAGCGAAAAGGCCGCTGGCAAGCGGTTGCGTGGCAGGCAACACCTATACCACCTGAACCACAAAAATAATTTTATTATTTTCTGCAAGATTATCGCATGCGGCTCGTTCTTACCGTCGCGACCGGATTTTATGCGAACAATGGAGAGCCAAGAGCAGGCAATTTAGACGGAAGCAGCATTTGACTGCTGTCCGATCCACAATTGCGCCTGCGGGACATCTCGCGAAAGACGTTGTTTTGTATCTATTCTCGGCGCCGTAGGCAACGGCCTACGCCTCTGCTGCTAAAAAATGCGGCTTTCAACCCGTCAGCCTCAAGGCTGCGTATAAAAGAATGAAAAAAGAGGTAAAAATGATGAGAAGATCATTGATGTTGACTGCCCTTGCGGGCGTTATAAGTATTGCTGCGGCATGTGACCCGCCTGCTCCTGACAAACCAGCTGTAAACAATGCGGCACCTACACCTGCTGCGTCACCATCGGCTTCGCCGCAAGCATCACCGGACGCTTCACCGAAGACGGATAAGGCAGACGACGGTAAAACAGACCTAGGTGCCGCCGACAAGCTTGTAGCACGCTGGAATGGACCGGAAGGTACATATCTTAACGTTACCAAGAAGGACGGAAAATATTCGGTTGAGATCGCAAACCTTGATGGCCCAAAGACCTATGATGGGACCGCCAAGGGCGACACGATCGAATTTACCCGCGACGGCAAGACCGAGACCATCAAGACCGCGACCGGCGAAGAGACCGGAATGAAGGGCTTTGAAAAGGAAAAGGACTGTGTCGTAGTGACAAAAGGCAAAGAAGGCTTCTGCAAAAAGTAGCCTTTAACAAATAACGGCCGGTCGTCCGCGGCGTCCGGCCATAAATAAAAGGAGGCATTTTCCCGATGCCTCCTCTTTTGATGATCTATGGTCAAACCTGCATTCAGCGGGTTTCCAGATCGTATTCTCTTAGCCTTCTATAAAGCGTTGAAGGAGAGATCCCCAAAAGTTCGGCGGTTTTTCCGCGATGCCAGCCCGTTCGCTCCAGAGCATTTATGATCTGCTGTTTTTCCGAATCTCGCAGGTTTACCGGCGAAGCATTATGAAAACTGCGCAGGCTATTCGGATCGTTTGAGCCAAAGCTGACCGATGAACCCGGACTGTCGATCTTATGAACGATCTCCGGTGGCAATTCCTTGACGGTAATGCGGCCGTTGTCAGCAAGCAAAGTTGCTCTTTCCAGACAATTTCTTAATTGCCTGACATTTCCGGTCCATGAAAACTGAGACAAAGCTTCAATGGCAGGCTGTGTCAGGATCGGTCCATTTGGCCCGGCGACCTTTTGCAGCAGATGCTGCGCAAGAGGCTCTATGTCCTCACGTCTTTCGCGTAGCGGCGCAATGCTGATCTCAAAACTATTTACACGATATAGCAGATCCGAACGAAAAATACCTTCGGCAACTGCATGATGCGGATCACGGTTAGTAGCAGCGACCAGCCTGACATCGACCTCAACTTTTTTCACTCCGCCGACTCGAAAGAAAGAACGTGTTTCTAGCGCACGCAGAAGTTTTGACTGAAGCTGTGCGGGCATTTCCATTATCTCGTCCAAAAACAGAGTGCCGCCGTCGGCAAGCTCAAAAAGTCCCAGCTTTCGCGTCCGAGCGCCTGAGAATGCTCCAGCCTCATAACCGAAGAGTTCCGATTCGAGCAATGTATCCTGCAAGGCGGCGCAGTTCAGATCAATAAAGGTCTTGTCCGCACGTGAGCTTAAGCGATGTATAGCTTGTGCTATCAACTCCTTTCCGGTGCCAGATTCGCCTGTTATCAATACCGATGTTTCCGAAGGCGCGACGCGGCGTACCAGCCTCAACACTTCCTTCATCTGCGGTGATTCGGCAACGATGTCCGGGGTCGCTCCTTTTGAACGCTCGATCTGCGCTCTCAGACGGACATTGTCAGTTCTGAGTTGTTTCTTTTCCGCCGCCTGTTTTACAAGAGCGGTCAGCTCGGCTATTCGATAGGGTTTTGTCAAATAATCATATGCTCCGAGCTTCATCGCCGTGATGGCGGTCTCTACGGTTCCCTGACCGGTCAGCATGATTATCTCAGGCGGATTCACTGATTTTTCCTTAATGCGCTTCAGCAGACCCATGCCGTCAAGTCGGGGCATGTTTATGTCGCACAAGAGTACGTCATAATCTGCTGCCTCCAGCATTTCCCACGCTGCCTCGCCGTCAGCGGCGGTGGCGGCATCGTGTCCATGCCTGCTCATCTCTTTTTCGATGACAAGCCGGAGATTTTTCTCGTCATCAACTATCAGTAACTTTGCCATAACGTTATTGTGAGGTTATTTGGCAAGAACAGGGCCGCTAAAACGACAATGCTCAAGCCGCTTAGATCTATCTTTCTACTGCGGGAAGAAAGATGGTAAAGGTGGTGCCTTTGCCAAGATTGGATCGTACGCTTACGCGTCCGCCATGATCGGTAATGATGCCGTAGCACACTGCAAGCCCAAGTCCCGTGCCTTTCCCAACCTCTTTAGTTGTAAAGAATGGTTCGAATATCTTAGACATATCCTCGGCACTGATACCGACTCCTGTATCAGTGATCTCTATTGCTACCCGACCATGCTTTGCTTTAGCTTTAAAGGTAAGGGTTCCGCCATCCGGCATTGCATCTATCGCATTTGTTGCCAGTGCAATTATCGCTTGCTGTATCTGTCCGCCATCGGCTTTTACTAAAGGCAAAGCGTCATCTGCCTCCACCTTTATGTCCACGAACTCACCACGCTTTTGGTGCGATATCAGCTTTGCCGACGAGCGAAGTATGTCCGAAACTTCTATCGGGTTGCGGTCACCTGTTCTGATGCGGCTAAAATCAAGCAGGCCGGTCGTGATCGATTTACATCTGAATGCCTCACTCTTGATAAGCCCTAAATATTCAGTAAGGTCTTCAATCGCTTCGGAATTTTCAAACGCACCTTCATCAACTCTCTGTTCCAGAGCTTCTGCACACGCAGATATGGTTGCCAACGGATTGTTGATCTCATGAACGACACCGGCAGCAAGCCGACCGACCGCTGCCAGCTTTTCTGCTCTGGCAACTCCATGGATAGCTTCGACCCGTACGGTAACGTCCTCGCCGACCGTGATAACATGCGTCACTTCACCCGTGTCAGGGTTCTTCATCGGCACTTTGGTCACAACCCAATGTTTAGCAGATCCGTCTGTCGCGACCGTTTGCTGTTCAATACGCTCGATCTCTCCGCTTTGAAAGACCCTTTCAAATTCTTCGCGAACACGTCCTTGCGGATATCTGGCCAAAACATTGAATACATTGCGGCCTATAACAGAATCACGAGGAATGCCCTGTGTCCCGATCTCACGATGCCTGTTCCATGTAACGACACGGTAATCGCGGTCAACCACGTAGAGCGACAGAGGCAAAGCATCCAAAACTGCTTCAGTAAATCTTCGATGTTCCTCTTTTGCACGATTGATCGAGGTGTTTATTGCCGCTTCGTAATGGGCTGAAAGGTTAACGCTCATTGCCGCCATTTGCGTAGCGGCATCTATCAACCTTGCCTTGGCCTCATTCAAGTCGATCTTTTTCGCAAAACCAACGGCTATGGCTCCGCGTATTTCACCGTTTATATGGATCGGCGAGATGTATTCCATCTTGTGCGACCCATCCTGAAGGAGGAATTCCTTCTCATCATCCTCAACGTAACCTATCTGCGGCGGCAGCAGGTCAAGCCACTTCTCAAACCGTTTTCGATTAAGAAAATTGGTCATCAGTTCGCCTTTTCGGTCAAAGGCACAATTGACTATACCGATGTTCTCCAGTTCGGCGACAAAAAGACATGCGTCCGCATCGACACCGACCCTGATGGCATCAGCCACACGGGAAGCTACCTTTTTGGGGTG
>JAHBSH010000120.1 GCA_019639215.1 Acidobacteriota bacterium | reverse complement strand
GCAGCGAAGGATATGAGCTATTGCAGGTTGATGAAAATAGGGGCATCGGTTGATGCGAACCAACGCTTCTCATTATGAGGTGATCTATGTTTCCGATCGGCGATGACAATTCTGATATAAAGATAGTTCCGGTGGTGAACTATCTTTTCATTGGGCTGAACATTCTGGTCTTTGTTTTCTTGCAGCAGTTGGGCGGCAACGATGCATTTTCATACGCTTATTCGCTGGTGCCGCAAGAGGTAACAAGCGGCATTGACCTGACCGGTGTTCAGGTAATACGAGATTCCGCAGGTCAAACCGCAGCGATACAACATTATCCAACATCGCTACCTGTCTATTTTAACTTTATCAGTTCGATGTTCATGCACGGCAGTATCGCGCACATAGCGGGAAATATGCTGTTCCTGTGGATATTCGGAGATAATCTGGAAAATCTGATGGGACACATCAGATTTGCACTGTTTTATATCACGTGCGGCATCTTTGCCGCTCTTGCCCAAGTGGTGATGGATACCGATTCGATAATTCCTATGCTTGGTGCATCGGGTGCGATCTCTGGTGTTCTGGGCGGCTATCTTGTCCTGTTCCCGCAGCGCAAGGTGCGTGCGATCATCTTCAATTTTCTTACGACTGTTCCGGCATTCGTTGCGGTCGGTATCTGGATCGGTTATCAGCTTTTGCTTGGATTTATGACCGAGGCGGGAACCGGCGGCGTTGCCTATGCGGCACATATCGGCGGGTTTGTCGCAGGTGTTATCCTTGTAAAACTTTTTTCACTAGGCAGGACGATCTAGCCCTGCCTTTCTCCTATCATTTATCATTGCCTCTGAAAATCAGGCGAACCCAAAACCAAGCTCACTACCTTAAATGCCTTCGGCGGTTCGATATTCCGTTGCTGTTGGGTACGCATTGGACGCACCATCGGTTCGTCAGCATCATTGGCGTCAGGGATACTTACTTCCGGCAGCGGCTGTTCCATCTGCTTTAATATTGACTCTTTTGTCGCCGGTGCGATCTCTCCGCCGAGCAGTTTCCCAACAGCAGTATCGAGCAGCGAAGTATCCGACATTCCTGCGTAAGAACTCAGATCCACGCGCGTGCCGCGAATTCGGTTACCGGATATGGCAATGGCAAAATTCATTCTTTCAAGCAAAGCACCGGTGTTCACCCAATCTTCAGCCGTATCAGGATAACCGGTCGGTGCCTGATAGCCGTACGGAGTTTCGCCCAATTTGTTGAGCAGCGATATGAACTGCGGCCCGACATTTGTTTCAGCCCCGACGGCCCGGACAGAACTTATCGCCAGCTCAAAAGGTGTCTTTATCTTCGCACGATAATTCTCCGGTGCATAGAATTCCTTGTCGGTTAAAAGGGTCTTGAGCGTTGCTTTTATATCGCCTTTTGAACTGAGAAAGGTTGCGGCAACGCGGTCAACAAGCTCCTGTTTCGGCGTGTCATTCACAAATTTGACCGCTAGTTTTCTGGCGATGAATTTAGCGGTCGATGGATGCGCCGCCAGTATCTCCAGCACTTTCAAACCGTCGCGTTCGCCGCCTTCCTGTATCTTTTGCCCAAACAGCATTATCGGGCCTTTGTGATGCTGTCTTTCATTGAAATAAAATTCGCCGCTATCGGCGGGCAGCTGTGCCGCAGGCCGTCTTTGCCGGCCGCGACGCTCGGGCATGGCTCCGTCAGCCATTTTTACCTTCTCACCGATCTCAGCTACTTTCCTGGCTCCTCGCGGATCGGCTATCGTCCAGCCTGAAAAGGCTTTTGCGACCTCAAGGATGTCATTTTGTGTATATCCGCCGTCAACGCCAAGCGTGTGCAGCTCCATCAGTTCGCGTGCGTAATTTTCATTCAACCCACGCTGCGGGCGCTGACCTGCCTGTCTTTGAGTTTGCTTTATCCTGTTTATTCGTTCTTCCAGCTGTGCATCGGTTATGCCCTGATTCTTCTTGATGCGCTCGCGCATCTGTGGTGTCAGCGTACCGTTTTTTACAGCTTCGGCAAGACGGCCCTGTGCTCCTCGCGGCTGCTCATTGTTCGGTGCGACCGACTGGAAGTTGTCCAGATAAAAAAGCATAGCCGGATGTTTGGCAGTCTCCTTGAGCATATCGTTGAAGTTTCCCAAGGCATGTTTTCTCAACACATCTCTTTCATAGCTCGCAAGATACCAACGAACAGCACCTTTTCCGGCAAAGACATTAAAGTGATTCTGCCAAAAATCGACCATTACTTCCTGAAGCTGCCTTTCAGAATAAGCGGCGCGAAGAACACGGTTTGCTGTGATCTGCGGTTGAATGCGAGCCGGTTGGCGAAGATCGTTCTCCTCGTATAGTTTACGCAGCTTTTCGCGGCGTTCGCGTCTGTCAGCATCTGTTTGGCTGCCATCGCCTGCGGCGTCCGGCTGAGGCATGCCGTTCAGTTCGCCCGATGCCCTTAATAAAGCGTTGGCCTGAGGATATTTTGCCAACACCTCGCCATTGTCCATCTTAAATATTTCCAGGCCTGCGACCCTTTTCTCAGCGGCGGTATCGTCAATGGACGACGCATTCAGCTGTTCTTCAAGAAATTTTGCGGTACCGATCCGCCTGATGCGTTCAATGTCCGCCGGACGCGGCCCGTAAGTGATCCTGTTCAGCAAATGCAGTGCTTTTTGATCGTCCGAAAGCGGTTTTTCGCTTGTTTTCGATGTGTCAAAGCCAAGAGCTGTATAGGGAAGAACAAGAAGCAGAGATAATGCCAAAGCATATATTTTTGTGATAACGTCCGCCGCCATATTTATTAATACCTCAAAAGTGTTGTCCCTTATGCAGGACAGAATCAAAGGGGGGGAATAATGTTTAGATGCATACAGAAAGCTTTTGGGCGACAGAAATCTCAAAAGCGATGATTTAAGGTGTTAGGCAGTTATGCGATGAGAGAAAGGATAAATGCAACATGCGCGGTGTTGAAAGCATCCAATATTCGATTTTTCACGTCTATTTAGATATATTTAATCATTATGCCGATCTTTAACCACATACGAATCATGCGGTCAGCTATTATTGCCGCAGCGTTTCTGATCTTCTTTGTGATGCCAGCCGCAGCACAGGATGAGACGACCTTTTCCGACCCGAATGTCGATTATTCATTCGAGGTGCCCGATGTGAAATGGAAGATGACGGCAAAACCGACGGCTACCAATTCGAACGTCGAATATGTTTATGTTGACCGTCGAGATACTCATCTGGAAGTTCGCAAGGTAAGTGTGGCATCAAACGTGCCGATGGCGGATGTGATCCGTGATGAGGAGCAAAAGCTTAAATTCATGCCGGGCTTTGTTGCAGGTAAAGAAGAAAGCATTGGGGGTAAACTAAGCGGATCGGTGTTCAATTTTGAATTTGTCAGGGCAGGGCGTCCAATGGCAGGCCGCTTTTATTTCCTTAGATCAGGCAATTCGATCTACATATTGCGTTTCACCGGATTGACGGACAAATTGCGATCCGTTCGGCACCAGGCAGACAGGATCGCCCGAACCTTCTCCGTAAATTAGACGCCTTTGTGCGATCACTTTGTTAGAGGCTGCTGAACGAAGCGGCCTTTATTTTTTTGTTCGCCGTCTAAGAATAGATTGCCGGAGGCGGAGTGAATGATGGCTCCGCGAGCGTTTGAAGGAATATCCGCCAGTGCATCTGCGACAGATCCAAACTTTGTAGATCGCATTTTGCGGCAAGTTTCGTCATCAAGTTCTGTGATCAGGCGGACGTTGAATCTTTCTGCTATACCAAGCATGTTCCAAGCGGTTTGGCCGTTGACCTGATAATTTTCCGAAAGCCTCTCTGCCAATTCACGGCTGTCAGCGGCATCAAACCATTTCAAGAAGTCATTTCTCCCCATGCCGTCAATACATTCCGCCGCAAGGATAAGTGTTCCGCCCGGTTTACAGATCCGTGCTGCGGCATCAAGTGATTTTTGAGCCTGTATCACATTGATGTCATAGGGTGACCCGCCGCAATCTGCGATGACAACGTCATATTTTTCAGCAGCAGCGAACGTTCGCGAGGATGCATAGTTCTGGCAGGCGGCATGATGAGACAATATCAGATCGCCGCAAAAAATATCGGTCACTTCACCGGCCGTATTGACGATCGAATTTACAGAGAATGCCACTTTTATCTTTGATGCGGCATCGATAAATGCTTCGTGAACAGGATTTCCCTCAAGCGATCCGGGGCCGCAGCCTTCGGCACGTGTTTTTTTGTCAAAATCGAACGCAAGACGATGTGTGGCAGAGATGGTTCGCGCTGATGCAAGGCCCGGACAGATCAGCTTTCTGCCGCCCGTAAAACCGGCGAAATAGTGAAACCCGACACCGCCAACGGTAAAAATGTGATCGTGTTCGAGCAACGCCCGATTTAGCTCCACCGGAATTCCGTCAGCCGTCTCGCCGCACCGAACGTTGGCAGCCAGATCTCTGGCGGAATGGTCAAGCGTCTTTATTCTCTGAAAAATGAACGGAGTGAGGATGTCGCTTTTTTCCTGAGGTGTGACGGCACGGTGGATGCCGGTGGCGAAAATGACGCTTATATTGAACGGCAGTGTTCCCGCCGCGATCAGCCGTCGAACCAACAGATTGACTATCTGACCGGCACCGGTCTGACGTGTTGCATCCGGGACGACTATCAGGACAGTTTCATCAGGAGCAGCTATTTCTTCGATGCGTAGCGAACCGAGAGGCTTGTCCAGAGCGTCGCCGATGTCGATATCGGCTAACGCGGGCCTGTCACCGTGATGTCCCAAAACAACAAACTGTTCAGGATCGTAAGTGAACGGTTTGCGGGATTCACCATATCTGAGTTCGGTTTGGATCATGCCGATAGTATGCAGGGATAACAACTCAGTGTCCCGAGGCCGTTACCTCAAAACAATTTGCTCCTGTGTCACATACATAGACCGTTTCGTCATGTGCGTCCGCTGACTCTATCTGTATAGTGAGATGGTCAATGCCGAACTCATCGTGCAGTTTTTCTCTGACGCTGGCGAGCAGGTCAGGGTGTGTAACAGAATCGTCGTGTGTGATGTGGGCAGAAAGGGCATCGATCCCTGAAGAGATCGTCCATACATGGAGGTCGTGAACACCGGTCACGCCAGCCGTGTTCATTATCGAAGAAGTGACCGCGCTGACGTCGATATGTGCCGGAGTCCCTTCAAGCAGAACGTTGACAGAATCAAGGATAAGCCGCCACGCTCCGTAAATGATTATCAGGCTTATAAGGATGCTGGTTGCGGGGTCAGCCCACATTGCTCCAAAGGCCACTATCAAAATACCGGCTATCATTGCGGCCACGGACCCGAGAAGGTCTCCCATAACATGCAGCCATGCTCCACGCATGTTCAGATTTTCCTGATGTTCTGAATGCAGAAGCCACGCGGCGATGATATTTATCACCAGTCCGCCCGTCGCAATCAAGGTCATCTGCAGGCCGAGGACGCCGTCAGGTTCACGGAATCTTTCAATTGCCTCATATATTATCCAAATTGAAAGCAGGACGAGCGTTAGCCCGTTGACAAAAGCTGCGAGTATCTCAATGCGGTAATAACCGTAGGTCTTGCGAGATGTTGCAGGACGTTTTGCGAACCAAAAGGCAAAGAGGGTAAGAACCATCGCCGCCACATCTGTCAACATGTGTCCGGCATCAGCGAGAAGCGCGAGTGAATTGGTAAGCCAGCCGCCGATAGCCTCTGCCAGCATATAACAGAATGTCAACACCAACGCCAGTTTTAACCTGAACAGTCCTTTGCCGGAACGAGGAGAATGACCGTGTGAATGATGTGCGCCCACCGTTACAAAACCTGCTAAAATCGTCGCACAACACGAGCTGTGCGGAGAGACAAGACAAATCCGGCCCGATTGCCGCTATCGTCAGCAGCTTCGATGGCAAGTTCGGATTGAGGTGTAGAGACCTGAAACTTGAACGTGCCGTCGCTGCCTGCATATAGTTCGCGACCCTGATATCGAACGACCAATCCGGGCAGTGTTTGACCGGAAATAAGAAAAACATTGCCGCCAAGCCGCTCGACATTCCAGTTTGACACGGTGATGTTAGCACTAGACGTGGAGCGTACGACATTGAACCGAGCAGGTTCGCTCCAATCAGACGTTTGACCTGATCGTGCCGTACCCTTCAATCGCCAATGATATGTTCCCGGAACCAAAGCTGTCAGCCGGAAAGAACGCCCGGAGATACCGGCACGATCGACCAATATGGAATCAGAACCGAAATAAGCGGTACGTGCTATCTGAAGATGATATGACACCATGCCGCCAGCTTCGTCCGGCTGCCAGCTGAATGAAACGCCGACACCGCGGCCGCTGCTATCTACTATCTGCGAAGCATTTGCAGGCTGTACGGTCCGCGGCGGATTTATCAGGCCTTCACGATTTGAGATACGCCCTTTATTGATCGCGGCAAATTCATTTTCCGTTATCGTAGTGCTTTCGCCGCCGACGGTCGTTTCGACGCTTCCGCGACTGATCCGGATCTCACTTCCGCGTGTTCGCTGGTCGGCGTTAAAACTGGCATCGGTCGAAGGCCGCAGTTTTGCTTCGGCATCATATATTTCAACGATATTATCGCCGCCTTCGGTATTATCATCCGTGCGAACATTGAGCTGACCGTCATCCAGAGCAACGCGAACATTTCTGCCGCCAAATATGGATGAGTT
>JAHBSH010000012.1 GCA_019639215.1 Acidobacteriota bacterium | reverse complement strand
CGTGACCGCCGTTGGGGACAGCCTTGATATTGCTCTGGCAAAAGCATACGAAGCCGTCGGAAAAATATCATGGCCGGGAATGCAGTATCGTCGGGATATTGGCAAATAGGCGGAAACCCGACCTGTAGGGAGGGGGCCTTTTATTCCGCAATCTAACACACTCGCTACCGCTTGTGTTTCCACCTTTTGGCGTAGGTATTTTACGTTAGAAGCAAAGCGCTGAAATGGTCAGCGGTTTTGAGGTTTTCTTAAAACCGTATTTCTCGCCGTTCCATAGTTTCATTTCGGAAAATATGGCTTCGTAGTCTGTTTGCTTTCTTTCGGGAAAGTTTTCAAGCCATTGGTGGCAGCTCTTGTTCTTTACAGAAATCCTGACGATCGAACGCAAGCCCAAAATATAGACTGACGGATTCAATGCTTCGTTGAAATGATCGCTGAAATATGGCTTTAACAGAGAGGCATATTTATCAAACAAAGGATCAACCTTCCATCTGTCATTATCAAGAGTGGTGATCGGCGGCCTTACCTCATTTCCGACGACAGTTTGCCGGGTCAACCCGATATAAAACTTCATTCCTGCATAGTTGGCAGCAAGGTCTCCGTTTGAATAAACACCGCTTACAAGATTGCCAAAATAGGTCGCTTCGGTAAGTTTGCCCCATTTTACTGCTTTCTGAATCGCAGCCTTTTCTGACCGATCTTTCTGAATCTGTTTGCGATAGATCTTGTAATAATCGTAGCCCTGCTGAAAGAAATGGGCGATCTTGTCAGTGCCGAATTCGTGACCATAAGCCTTTATTGTAGAGCTTATCGTAAAATAATTTGTCGGAACGGTCATATAGACCGAGCCGGGATATGATGTTTTATAACGGGCGGGAGCTATTGAAAAATCATGTTTTTCCACATAGGATGAGGCCTTTGTAAACATAAGCCCTCCAGCCCCCATCGTGCGAAAGACCTCAAGAGCAATCGCATCTTCGCTCTTTAGAAGATCAAGTTGTTGCCGCAATTTGGCCTTGTCTTTTGTGTCACATCCGTCTCTGCCTGAGAGACAGCCTTCGATCTTCTCTATCTTTGCGTTCAACGTCACAACCGCATCGACAATGTTTGCGTAAGCATAATCCGTGATCTCATCGCCTATGTCAGCCAGCGGTTTGTCAGGCAGATTATACTGATCTGTCTCGAACGCCGAAACCGGGTTTGCGTTCAAGACAATGATCATAACTAAGGAAATGATCCGCAGACAAAACATAAGAAACAAAGATCTCCGAAGGCCGGATATTCTGTAAATATGTTCTAATTTTTGTGAATATAATTCAATAGGTTTTTATGGAAGCAAGATAGCCTTCAAAATTTCTCGTTATTTCCGCCGTGAGGTTTGAGAAACTGATTCTAACTCATAGGTGGGTTTAAACACTCCTTCAGCCGGATCATTGTTTCTCTACTCGCGATTCCACAAGTGTCACCTGAGCGTAATCCCTGGTGCTTATTCGCATGCTATTCCAACCAACGGAATGCCGCCAACTAAACTCTACGTGAAACTTTGTCTGAGCCGGAA
Source organism: Acidobacteriota bacterium (assembly GCA_019639215.1). Classification (GTDB taxonomy): domain Bacteria; phylum Acidobacteriota; class Blastocatellia; order Pyrinomonadales; family Pyrinomonadaceae; genus OLB17. The sequence continues at coordinate 41,121 of JAHBSH010000012.1, read as the reverse complement.
AGCCCGTGATTCGCCAGTCGCTTAAGGAAGAGGCTACATCATTCAGATCTGTGAATTTCGCACGAAATGCTTTTACCTCAGTGGGTTGATCGTTGTCACCGATCTTGAATGAGTAACTATCCGTAAATGTAATATTTCCCTGTTTCGTATGATCCGCAAGGTTTAAGAAACAAACTGATGTCAATAGCACAGGAGATTTCGTTGGATTTTGAGCCTCCAAAGAGATAGACATCGCCATAAATACAATTATTATCAAGACTAGATGTTGCATTTCAATGTTTCCCGTTTAGGGTTATTGCGACGATTTTTTGGTCAGTAATCTTGCAACGATCTGGTATAAGCGTCGAAATTACGCTTCATTTCTTCTATTGAGTCGCCGCCGAATTTTTCCCGCATGGCGTTGGCGAGGACGATGGCGAGCATTGCTTCGCCGATGACGCCGGCGGCAGGAACTGCCGTAACGTCAGAGCGTTCAAAGGCGGCAGGGCTGTTTTCCTTAGTGTTTATATCTACCGAGTTAAGAGGTTTTTTTAGCGTCGCGATCGGCTTTAGATATCCTCTTACGCGAAGTTCCTCGCCGTTGGTTATACCGCCTTCAAGGCCGCCCGCACGGTTCGTCGCCCGAGTGAAATTTGAACCGTCGTAGCCGATCTCATCATGAACTTCAGAGCCGGGTCTTGAGGCATTTGCGACGCCGGTGCCGATCTCCACCGCCTTTACAGCGTGGATGGACATAACAGCACGGGCTATGCGGCCATCAAGCTTTTCTTCCCATGACGTATGCGAGCCCAAACCGACCGGAAGCCCTTTTGCCACGACCTCAAAAATGCCGCCGAGCGTATCACCGTTCGCCTTTGCTTCGTCGATGTGGGCGATCATTCCGGCTTCCGCGTCTTTATCAGCACAGGCAAGCTGCGAGTCCTGCGATATGGAAGCGATCTTTTCCCACGATGCATATATCGGTGTTTCCGGCACGGCACCGAGCTTTGCGACATGGCTTTTCACCTCTATCCCAAAATGAGCGAGAAGCTGTTTTGCAACCGCTCCGGCGGCAACACGTGCTGCGGTTTCACGCGCTGATGCACGTTCCAGAATGTTCCGCAGGTCACGAGCCTGATATTTTTGCCCGCCCGCAAGGTCTGCGTGTCCAGGACGTGGCCGAGTTACGATACGCGGATTTTTTGGCTGTTCGGCGATCTCTGTTGAGGACATTATTTCGGTCCAATGTACGAAATCCCGGTTCTCTATCATCAATGTTATCGGAGAACCGAGTGCCTTGCCGTGTCTTACGCCCGAGAGGATCTTTGCCGTGTCCGTCTCTATTTTCATACGGCCGCCACGTCCGTAACCCTGCTGGCGTCGCCACAATTCATGGTCGATAGCTGCCTGTTCAATGGGCAAGCCTGCCGGAACGCCTTCTATTATTGTGACCAATGCGGGGCCGTGAGATTCGCCCGAGGTTGTGAATTTAAAATGCATCGCTAGTATTTTGCCACAGAAATATTCAGCCACAGAGGAGACAGAGAAATTAAAACAGGATATAGAGGATAGTTAGAAATAGTGTTTTGCATCATTTGAGTTTAGCAATATCATTTCCCTCGCCTTCCTTTGTGTACCCTGTGGCTAATCTCCCTCGTTTTCGGAAAACGATCAGACCGACGCTTGCCAGAATAAGCACACCGCCCACTAATGTTTGAGGCGGAAGTGTTTCGCCAAGCGTCAGGTTGCCTATGATAACAGCTATTAGCGGCGTAACGAGCGATATCATCATCGCTTTGGTCGATTCTATTCGAGCAAGCAGCCAGTAATAAAGCCAGAAAGCCGCGACAGTCCCGACTATGGCCAAATAGGCGACTGAGCCTATGGCTCGCAAACTCCAATTATGTGCGAATGGCGAACCTTCGACCACGAGTGAATAAATTATCAGAACGGGAAGTCCGCAAAGCATCTGCCACAGAACGATAGACGCTGGATCCATTCCGGTAGCCTTTGCCTTTACAAGGATCGACGCTTGGGCTGCCGCAAATGCTCCGATAACTATCGCTACCGATCCGGCAAATGCCATTACGCTTTCAACGCGAAGCTGATCGGCAAATATCACAGCCACGCCGACGATACCCAGCAACACCGCGATCACTTTTAGTGTCGTAATGCGCTCGGCAGGCAGGAATATCCACGCCAGAACGAGGCCGAAAACCGTGATTGTCGCCTGCAGCACCGCCGCCAGTCCCGAAGAGATATACTGCTCGCTCCAAAAAACGGTGCTGTAATTTATCGAGAATTGAAGGAGTCCGGTCAATATCAGCAACCGCCATTGAGACCGTCCCTTTGGCATCGGCAGTTTACGAATAAGGATGATGGGGAGAAGAATGGCTGCGGAAAGAATAAATCTCGCAACGGCGAACGTTATCGGCGGCAGATCGTCCAGCCCAAATTTGATAAAAACCCAAGTGGTGCCCCAGATCAGGCATAAAATGACCCAGATAATGACCGTCATTGTTTTTTACCTAACCTCTTTCATAAAAACTTACACGCGTTTCGCCTTGTTTCAAGATACGCCATCGCCGCAATTCTCCGTAGCTGTCAGGAAGCGGATTTTTGGCATGATGCTCTGCCAAAAGAATGCCGTCTTCTAACAAAAGAGGACCGCCCGGCTTGCCGAATTCATAGAGGACTAATGCATAGTCGGCTGAATATGGCGGGTCGTAAAAGGCAATGTTCCATCCTAACGAATGTTCGCGGCCGCAGAAGGTCTCGGCAGAAAGATCAAGCACTTCGGTCTGTTCTTCGGGGATGCCGAGGTTGTCCAAATTTTGCTCGATAAGCGCACACGAACGCCGTGAACGGTCAACAAAGGTCGCATGAGCCGCTCCGCGTGAAAGAGCCTCAATGCCCATTGCTCCGGTCCCGGCGCAAAGGTCGAGGAATCTTGTTTCATCATTAATTCGCGGAGCAAGAATATTGAACAACGTCTCACGCAGACGGTCTGAAGTTGGTCTGGTCTTGTTGTCAGCCGGGCTTTTTAAAACACGGCCTCCGTAAATACCGGCGATCACACGCATATTTCTATCCTATCCCAGCCAGCCTATATCTTGCATCGGAGCGGACACGTTCGATCAAATTCTTTGTTTCTTTGTTTCTTGTTTTGCCGTACAGGAGGAGTTTCGCTTCGTCGGCGGCCTTTTGCAGGATCTCAACATCGCGGATGATGTTGGCGATCTTGAAGATATGCACTCCCGATTGCCGCGTGCCGAGTATCTCTCCTTCACCGCGAAGTTCGAGGTCTTTTTCCGCAATGCGAAAACCGTCATTTGTTTCCTCCATTATGCCAAGCCGTTCCTTTGCCGTCGCGGTCTTTTTATCACCGGTCAGCAGGACACAATAGCTTTGTTCTGAACCGCGACCGACGCGTCCGCGAAGCTGGTGGAGCTGAGACAAGCCAAAACGTTCTGCGTGTTCGATGACCATGACCGAAGCATTCGGCACGTCAACGCCGACCTCGATGACCGTGGTCGAAACCAGTATGTCGAGCTCACCGGAAACGAATTCGCTCATTATCTGATCCTTTTCGGCCGGTTTCATTTTGCCGTGGAGCAGGCCGATGCGGCGTTTTGGGAAGATGTGTGTCCGAAGTTCGTCATACATCGCCGTCGCAGCCTTGAGGTCAAGTTTTTCTGATTCCTCTATCAGCGGATAGACGACATAGATCTGCCGGCCAAGCTCCATTTCCCGTTCCAGACCTTTATAGACGCCTTTGCGCTTATCTTCGCCAACAACGACGGTCTTGATAGGCGTGCGACCCGGCGGCAGTTCGTCGATAACGGAAACATCCAGATCACCGTAAACGGTCATCGCCAGCGAACGCGGTATCGGCGTTGCGCTCATTACGATAATGTCAGGGTTTTTGCCAAGCTGTTTCAAAGCGGCTCTTTGCAACACACCAAAGCGATGCTGTTCATCAACGACCGCGAGCCCGAGCATATCAAATTCCACCGCCTCCTGAATGATGGAGTGTGTGCCTATGACGATCTGTGCGTCGCCGCTCACTACCGCCTGAAGAGCCTTTCGCTTTTCTGCTGCACGCATTGAACCTGTCAACAGTGCAACTTTGTAGCCTGTTCCTTCAAAGAATTTTTCAGCGTTACGTGCGTGCTGTTCTGCCAATATCTCGGTCGGCGCCATCATTGCTGCCTGGTATCCATTTTCTGCGGCAACAAACATTGCGATAAACGCAACCACGGTTTTTCCGCTGCCGACATCACCCTGTATCAGCCGATTCATAGGAGCATCAGAGGCCATGTCGGCAAAGATCTGTTTGACGACACGTCTTTGAGCCTCGGTTAGCTTGAAAGGAAGGATATTGGCGATCCTGTTCTTTGTGGATGCTGGTATTTCAATGACAGAACCTTTCTCATCTTTCTCTCGCTCTCCTCTAATGACCTGCAGGGCGAACGAAAGCCAAAAGAATTCATCAAAGATAAGTCTCTTCTGAGCATCGCTTCGGAAACGCTCATAATCAGAAATAGATGCCGTTTCAGGCGGGAAGTGAATAGCTTTTATCGCATCATTGCGGCTGATCAGTCCGTTTCTTTTTGAGATAGACGCAGGCAAATGATCCTCAATGGCTTTATTCCCAAGCAGACCTAGAACTGAGTAAATGATCTCTCTAAGCCTCTTTGTTCTAAAACTGCCAAGTTTACGATAGACCGGTATATGCCGGGCGGTGTGAACGGTTTCAAATTCTGGCCGTGCAGTGTCTTCAAAGAGATCAGACTCTTCACCCTTTGCCGCTTTAGAAGAGTCTAATGTCTCAGAGTCTACGGTTTCAGCTGATCCAAGCAGATCATTAACGTCATCGGGGAGTATTTCAAGTTCTTCCGGTTTTGTGACCTTAAGCACGTATGTATTACGGCGAACGTCCCATTCCCATTTGCCGTGAGCTATCAGCCGAGTACCACGCGTAAAACGTTCTGTGTAATATTCTATCGCGTGCGGTGCCGTCTTTCCTGAAAGGAACCACATCACTACGACCGGTTTGCGAACACGTTCCTTATCGCCGCCGGTGATCTCAAATATGTAAAGCGGCGGTTGTTTTGGCCCGCGACTTTTACCGACGCGAAAGGCACCGGCAACCCTGACGTACAGTTCGACCGAAGCCTCGAGTCCGTCATAAAGCTGATCGATCTGTATCAGGTTTGAGCGATCCTCGTATCTGGAAGGGAAATAGTTGAGAAGATCTTCAACGGTCGCGTCGGTAGCATCGGCTTTGCCAGCAGATCCGGCGACCGCTGACGCGAGTTTTTTGGACATCCATGCAGAAACATGCACACCGTTGTATTTGTGCAGGTCAATGATCGGAGTTGAAAGTTCCAGATTCATTTAGAGTCGTCCGGCGGCTTTAGCATATCAAACAAAATGGAATTTTCGGTAAGATGTCGATACACTCTCAAGAAAAACAAAAGAAGCAGCCAATTTCGTGGCTGCTTCTTCCGATAAAAAGGATATTGTGAAAGCCTTATATTAGGCAACGTCTGCGACGCGTCTGGTCAGGCGTGATTTATACCTTGCGGCGGTGTTCTTGTGTATCAGGCCTTTGTTGACGGCCTTGTCTATCAGGGAAACGGTCGGGCCGAGCAACTCATTGCCCAGTGCAGCATCACCGGAGCCGGTTGCTGCCCTCAGTTTTTTGATCTGAGTACGCAGTTTGCTGCGGTTGCTTCTGTTTATCGCGTTTCGCTTTTCGTTCTGACGATTTCTTTTTTCAGCTGATTTATGATTTGCCATTACTTTATTCTTTGTTTCATTAACTGGTCACAATATCCCGAAGGAAAACAAAAAGTGTATATGGTACAACGCGGTAAGTCAAGCAAGGTCACACGTCCACTCGCAGAACCATTGAATGGATAAGGTCAACCACGAGAACAAATATCGGCGGGAAAAGAAGAAATTCCAGCTGAAGCGTCGGCGCGAACATTGTTGGTATATGTGATGAAAGATCTACCTGATAACCAACAAGGATGCCGAGAGCGAGACTTGCGACGGATCCCACAGCAATTATTCCACCCACCGCAAGGCGGGAATATGGTTTAGCAGCCGGTTCGGGTTCATCAAATATGGAATCGTGAAGATCGTCCTCATTGTATGTGAAACGCTGTAAACCGTCCCTTATCCGGCCGTAAATATGTATCATTCCGGCGATAAAAAGGGAAACGAGAATTATCTTTCCTATAACAGCGGATCGTTCGAACACAGCCGGTTTTGCCATTGCGGTGACAAAGATAGACACAAAAAGAGCGACGATAGGAAAAATAAGTTTTTGAAGTTCCATCGCCTCGCGTCGTTCTTCGGCCACCATCCGGTTGATGATCTCATTATAACGATGTTCATAGACCATCTGCCTCCAGCGGCGGGCGTGAGAATTGGCTGAAGTAAAGACAGAGTCGCCATTTGACGAAGCTTCATATTTAGCCTGCAGTAACTGACTGTCGTAGCGTGAACGTTCTGTGGGATTACCAAGGATCTCGTACGCCTCGGCAATGGCGGCAAATGCCCTTGCTGTTTCTTCGGAGCCGTTATTCTTGTCGGGGTGAAGCTTACGCGCCAAACGCCGATACGCCGATTTTATCTCGGCGTTAGATGCTCTTGGAGAAGTCTTGAGAATGTCGTAGTAATTCACCATCTACGAGAGGTTAGATGCCAAATTCTAAAAAGGAAGCGCCGAACAATTTCCTCGTTATTCGACGCCGAGAATTATAACATAGTCGTATTACGTCACTTCAACAAGAAACACGACAGTTAATTGGGGATGTTGTCGATCTGAAGACTTATCGGCTCGGCCCCAGCCATGCGAACAGCATCTATCACCTTGGCAACGCTCCCGTAATCAATCGAACTAGGAGCTTTTATAAAAACCGTCTTTTCTATTCTCCGAGGTTCGCCTTCATTTGTATTTGCATAAACAATTTTACGAGTTCTTTCTGTGAATACTTCGCTTAGTTTGCTTATCAACGCATCGGGTGATGAAACAGAAGCTTCAAGCGGCGTTGAATTTAATGTGATGGATGAATCATCGTTGATCGAAACTATCAGGGTTAACGGATCAGGCAATACATTTTTAATATTCTTGGGTTCCGAAGGTACACGAGCATTCATGCTCGCGGACTTTTCCGGTGTGATGATCATAAAAATGATCAGAAGTACGAGAAGAACGTCGATCAGCGGTGTGACATTGATATCTGGTCGGATCATCGGACAAATTCCTCCTTTTCATCTCTTTAGACACAAAATTGAGGAAAAAGTTCCCGTGAGATCTACGTCTCTACGCCGAGTGCGGACAGCAGTGCCTTAGCTTTCAAGAGGGATTCGTCATATTCAAGCTCTGGAATGCTGTCGATAACGATGCCCCCGCCAACATTAAAAGTTACGTTCCCGTTTTGTTCAACCATTGTCCTGATTGCTACGCTCAGGTCGATCATTGGTGAAAGACCATCAAATCCTTCGGGTACAATAATTCCTATTGATCCCATCGAAAGCCCGCGCGAGTCAGGTTCCAACCTGTCGATTATCTGCATCGTACTTCGTTTAGGTGCGCCTGTTATTGAACCGCAAGGAAAAACAGCTCTCACCACATCCGCAAAGCCGATTCCTTCTCTAATCTTTCCGTTGATGGTTGAAACGAGATGAAAAAGCGTAGGATGAGTCTCCAGATCGCAAAGCTTTTCAACAGTGACGCTGCCAAATTCACATATTCTGCCCAGATCGTTCCGAAGCAGATCGACGATCATCGTATTTTCAGCCCGATCCTTGAGGCTTGTCAGTAATTCATTCTGAAGCCGAAGGTCATCCTCAAGATTCTTTCCTCGTGGACGTGTTCCTTTTATAGGTGAAGCAGATATTTTGTGGTCGGCGATCTTTACGAGTCTTTCGGGCGATGCTGAGATCACGTTGGAATTGCCTCTGGCAATGAACGCAGCAAAAGGAGCGGGATGATCACGACGAAGCCTGAGGAAAATATCACGCGGATCCGAGTCGTCAGGTAATTGCACCGAAAATCGCTGTGTAAGATTCGTCTGATAAGTGTTTCCGTTTCTGATCTCTTCCTGAATCTCAAGGATCGCATCAACATACGTTTCCTGAGAAAAATTCGAAGTGGCAATTTCCGGAGAAGGATCGGGAACAGGCCATTTGGATGAATCATTGATCAGCAGATCGGTTATTTGCTCTGCGCTTGATGTGCGGCCGCAAATGCGGGTAATGCCGGAAATGTAGTCGTGAACGACAAGTGATTCGAAAAATGCGGCGTAAGCAAGCGGTTCTGTTGTTTGGCTGGCAGACGCATGAACATTTCGCGGTAAGATCATCGACCGTCCGAGGTCATATGATAGGGTCACAATTGCCGCAAGGCCCTCAGACCTGACCTTTTCCGCTATCTTTTCAGGAATGTCGTCCTCGTCTTCAAAGAATTCAAGGACATCTGCCGGTTCGATGCCTACGATCAGAGATCTTGATCCGAGGTTCTTTATACCGCAGCTGTCCAATACTGCGACACGACGCTCACGAGAAAGCCGGAGAGCTGCGAATAATAGATCATCTGCCGCAATGTTTAGAAGCATTTGTCCGTAATTTTAGCATGGAGTAAGGTTCAGACACTCGATACGGTATCTAATGCTGTGCAATATCGGTCATTTCTTGATATTTTCATTTCCAATAAACGCTGTTTTGGCGTAATATACACCAGATCAAAAACTTCTCCCGGCAAAAGTAAAAAGCGAATATGACCCTTGGAAACAACGAAAAGTACAATCTCGTTCGCGGACTGGGCCTTCTGGCTGCCGCCTCGATCATCATAGGGAACGTTATAGGAACCGGCGTCTTTTTTAAGGCAAGGGTGATGACTTGTAACGTGGGTACGCCGGGCTGGGTCGTACTGGCCTGGGTTGCTGCCGGACTGTTAGCTTTGGCAGGAGCTCTTACCTATGCAGAATTGACATCAATGCGGCCACATGCCGGTGCAGAATACGTAATTCTTCGTGATGCTTATGGTCGTATATCCAGCTTCCTTTACGGCTGGATGCAGATATTCATAGCCAAGGCCGGTGCGATGGCTGCTCTTGCAGTAGCTTTTGCGATGGTGCTCAACACATATCTCGATAACGAGCTAAGCAAGGTCTTGCTTTCGGTTCCACTATTTGGCGGCACATTTGAAATATCAACGCTTCAAATCGTGGCTATCATGGCGATCGTCATATTTACGACGTTGAATTCAGCATCTGTCGCGATTGGCGGACAGATAGCCACCGTTCTTACATTTGTTAAGATCGGCCTGGTTGCTCTTGTCGGTGTCGGAGCGTTTATCTTTGTCAGTGACGGCACGTTCTCACACTTTTCAATGGATGCGGCGGGTGCGGCATGTACTGACGTCGCCGCTGCACAGCGGTTCGGTTCAGGAGAGTATTCGTTCTTTGCAGGGTTTGCGGCAGCAATGTTGGGGGCTTTGTGGGGTTATGACGGATGGAATCAGCTGACATTCGTCGCCGGAGAAGTTAAAGATCCGAACAGGAACATCCCAAGAGCGATCATCGGCAGTACCGTCCTGATCATGCTTCTTTATTCGCTGGTTCACATCTCATATTTTTATGTTCTCGACCCGCTCGCGATAGCATCGGTCGATGGTGACAAGGCCGTCGCCCAAGTGGTTGCGGAGAGGTTTGCATCCGGTGATGGTGCGAACATGCTGGCTGGTGTAGCTGTGGCAATCTTCACGATAGGCCTTATGCTATCTGCGCTCGGTTCACTGCACACATCTACTCTCGCCGGGGCAAGGATACCGTATGCAATGGCGAAGGACGGTCTGCTATTCAAAACATTCGGAAAACTGACCGCCAACAGCATCCCGCTCAATGCGTTGTTGCTTCAGGGAGTATGGGCCAGCATTCTTACTCTTTCCGGTTCATTTGACGCATTGACCAACTATACCGTTTTCGGGTCATTCATTTTCTATGCGTTGATAACGGCCTCTGTATTCATTTTCAGAAAGCGTTACCCTGATGCGGAACGGCCGTACAAAACTTGGGGATATCCGGTCATTCCTATTATCTTCCTTCTTGTAACAGCATGGCTGTTAGGCCAGACCCTGTATGACGACACAACAAGCTCCATGATAGGCATTGGCCTTATCTTGCTTGGGTTGCCTTTCTATTTCTATTTTACGAGCCGAAACAACGGCGGTCCTGCCGATGACGAGGTTCTAGAAGAGGTTTTGGGAGATGACAGATAGGCGAAGCGGTATGGAACGGCGGTCATCAGAGCGATATAGGATGACCGTCGATATCGAATGGGAAAATCACACGGGCCGCAACAGCGGTACGCTAAGCGACATTAGCCCCGAGGGCTGTTTCGTAATGGCATCCGGCGATTTTGCTGAGGGTGAACGTGTTTATGTTTATCTGCCCGGCAGCACAGGCGATTCTATAAGACTCGCAGGTGAAGTTACGAATCATGTTTTTGAGATCGGGTTTGCAGCCCGATTCATAGATGTCGGAGAAAAAGAGAAGGCGTTCATAGAAGACTTTATCGCAAAGCACAAAGAAGCTTCAGAATAAATATATTGTAGAGCTAGCTTAGTTCTTCACGGGTTTTCAACGCAGCTTTTGCCACCTCTCGGTCGTCAAAATCAAATTTTTCATCACCAATTATCTGATAGGTTTCATGTCCTTTTCCGGCGATAATGACCACATCGCCGGTTTTTGCATTTTTGATGGCAGTATTTATTGCTTCGCGGCGGTCTGGAATTATGAACGCTTCAGTATCCGTCTCTTTAACGCCGGCTTCAACATCAGCAATGATCTTCATCGGGTCCTCAGTTCGCGGATTGTCTGATGTCAGTATCGCAAGTTCGCTATAGTCGCCGGCTATGCGTCCCATTGGTTTGCGTTTTGTCTTGTCACGATCTCCTCCGCAGCCGAAAACTGTAATTACCCGCCCTTCGGTCAAAGCTCTGGCGGTTTTCAATGTGTTCAAAAGAGCATCGTCAGTGTGTGCATAATCGACGATCACGGCAAAGTCGCCATTGTGCGGAACAAGCTCGAAACGCCCCGGAGCACCCACGCAGCCAGACAAGCCCCTTACAATATCGTCAAGTTCATAGCCTAATTCTAACGCCGCCGCAGATGCCGCCAGCATGTTGTAAACGTGCGGCTTTCCGACAAGCGGAGACGTTACGCGGCGTTCGCCTGAAGGTGTTTTGAGTGTGAAAGACGTGCCAGAGAGAAGCGAGACCTCTATGTCATTTGCCGAAAGATGATGAGCAGGATCAAGCACCTTAGCTTCCGATGAGTCGTTATTTTGACTGAAAGTGATGACTTTCTGTCCATTAGCTCTCAGTTGACCGGCGAGCTTCACTCCCCATTCGTCATCGATATTTACGACGCTTGCTCCGGGTTTTTCGCCAAGGCTGCCATCAAACAATTTCTTCTTGGCGTCAAAGTAATTTTCCATCGTGTGATGGTAGTCGAGGTGGTCGGTTGTCAGATTTGTAAAGATCGCTACACGAAAATGCAGACTGTCACAACGGTGAAGGTCGATCGCCTGAGATGATGCTTCCATCGCGGCAAAACCGCATCCGGCATCAACGGCACGGCCAAGGAACCGGTTGGTGTCGCTTGCTTCGGGCGTTGTCCGAACCGCTTCTTCCGATTCGTCACCGATCCTGTATTCAACCGTTGTTAGCATGGCGGGTTTAACCCCTGCTGCCTCAGCAAGGGAATAACAAAGATAGGTCGTTGTTGTTTTCCCGTTAGTTCCGGTTATACCTACAAGGTCAAGTTTTGCAGAGGGATCACCATGAATGACCGCAGCCGCCTTTGCCAAAGCATGCCGAGCGTCCTCAACTTTCAGCCAAACGCCAGAAAAACTTTCAGGTGGATCGTATTCCGAAATAATGCCTGCTGCACCGCGACGCATAACATCATCAATAAAACGATGTCCATCAACCGTGGAGCCCTTTATTGCCACGAACAACGTGCCGCTTCGGACGTGTCGCGAATCATGGGTCACATCGAGTACCGACTCTCCCGCAAATTCGCTGTCAGATGTAATAGAGCCTAATTCTTGTGCAAGTTCTTTTATGTTGTTCATTCTGCTGAGCTGCCTGTAAAAGCCTCTGAAAAAGTTATCAGAGACAGTTTCGAGCTTTGTGTCAGATTATACGACAGCGATAGATTTTACAGAACATCGACGAGCAGTATTCGTATAACAATCTGACGCGGAGGTATTCGACAATGAAGATCATCAAGATAATTCTGGCTTTATTGGGTATTGTTTTCGGCGTAATGCTGATGTTTTGGCTATTTGGTGTGGTCTGGGCCTTGCTTGGGTATGCATTTTGGCTGGCAGTTGTTGGTGCTATCGGTTATGGCGGCTACAAGCTGCTGACACGCGGCAAAAACAAACAGATAGACAGTTCTGTGTTTGCTGAGATCGAAAGCAGGGACTACTCACTCTCTTGGGAAGATTACGACCGTAAATATTTGAAGAAATAGCGGCTAGACTTTCCACACAGGATTAGGTAGATTTTTATGAATGGCCTTACTCTCTTGAAATGAATAGGAGTAAAAGGTCTATTGACAATGTGCCGAGGTGGCGAAATTGGCAGACGCACTAGACTTAGGATCTAGCGTCGAAAGACGTGCGAGTTCGAGTCTCGCCCTCGGCACCATTAGTCTCAGCTCTCCAAATTACAGTCCATTCAGGGCAAAAACAGAATACAGTACATTAGAAAAGGAGTTTATCGAAATGAGATTCTTGAAGAAAGCCGGTTTTGCTTTGCCAGCTGCATTCTTTGCATTGTTTTTATTTTCAGCTACTGAGGCTCAGGCTCAGCGTGAAACATTTCACTGGACCGGAACGGTTGATCAGGATGTCCAGATCGTTATCCGAGGACGCAGGGCAACCGTCAGGACCATGCGTGGCCAAAGATATAATGACGCCAGGTATAATTTCAACGGTCGTTCAATGGGCAATCGCCGACAGGATGCTGACGTGGACAAACATGATGGACGCGGAAGGGTACGCGTGATCCAGCAGCCTAGCCGTCGAAACAATTACACCACCATCATCAGAGTTGAAGACCCAAAAGGCGGTGCTGACAGATATTCGTTTACAGTTGAATGGGACGATTGATCACAACAGGTTCCTGATATTGGAGTTGTGATATGGATCAAAGAGGCGAAGAGATTAGATCTTCGCCTTTTATCAATTTTGGGTCAGCTTGCACTTGAAGGGCTATTCGACTTTTGCACAAGCATTCGCTATTCTTTTTTCAGAGAAATACAGGAAAATCAATGAAGACCGAAGTAAAAGAAATTTCACCGACCCAACGCGAATTGCATATTGAGGTCGATGCCGCATCACTGAAGGAAGCTTATGACAAGATAAGCCGCCGTTACGCAAATGGAGCAAGTGTTCCAGGATTTAGAAAGGGCTATGCACCGCTGGATGTCATACGCATTAGGTATAAAGAAGAGATAAAGCAGGAAGTATTGCAGCTTCTGGTGCCTGACATGGTCACCTCAGCGATAAATGAACACGGCTTGCAGCCGTTGGCAGAACCGCATCTGCATCTGGACGACATAGAGAATGCAAAGGTCAATGGTTCACAGTCCATAAAGATCCATGCTCACATAGAGGTTATGCCGGAATTGCCCGAACCGAAATATAAAGGTATTGAACTGGTCAGGCGTGTAAAACCTGTTGATGATGCAGAAGTTGAAAGACTGATAGAGGAAAGGCTTCAGGGTGAATCAGCCTTGATACCTGTTGAAGGAAGAGCTTCACAGAATGGTGATACTGTCGTTGTTGATCTGGAAGGAAGGTTCGAAGATGATCCGAACGGTGACCCGATAAGTGCGAATGATCTCGAGATCACGTTAGGTTCAGAGGCGATAGATCCTTCATTCACAGAAAATCTGGAAGGCGTCAACGAAGACGATGAAAAGGAATTCTCTGTCAGTTATACTGAGGATTTTTCTTCGAAAGAGCTTGCAGGAAAGACCGTTCATTATAAAGCTACAGTGAAATCGGTCGGCGTAATGGAAAAGCCCGAAGCGAGCGACGAGTGGGCAAAGAGTCTGGATGAAGGCTACGAATCGCTTGCCGATCTTCGGAAAAAACTGAGAGCTGATCTTGAGACATATTCAAAGTCACAGGCTGATGCTCGCCTTCGCAATGAAGCGGTCGAAAAAATGATCGCTGACAACACTTTTGAAGTGCCAAATGCACTTATCGAAAATCAGGCACGAAATCTTCTGAATAATTTTGCACAGGATCTGCAGCGTCAAGGTGTTGACCTGAATAATGTTCAGAATGATTTTGTACAGATGGCGTTTACGCAGATGAGGACGCAGGCTGAACGTGATGTTCGCGGTGCGATGCTTCTGGAAAAGGTAGCAGAGGCGGAGAAGGTAGTTGTCGATAAAGAAGAAGTGGACAATGAGATAGCTCAAATGGCGGAATACTATCGCGTTACGCCTGATGAGATCCGTGATTCGCTGGAGAAGCAAGGCGGCAGCGGTACGATCGAAAATAATCTTCGCACCAGAAAATCCATCGAAGCATTGATCGAGAATGCCAAGATCACAGATGGCGAATGGCAAGATGAAAATTTAGCGGTTGAATCAAACGCTGAAACAGAAGAAAAGCCTAAGAAAAAGGCTAAAGCCAAAGCCGAAACAAGCGAAACCGTTGCGGAGCCGAAGGAAAAGAAGCCGGCCGCCGCTAAAAAGGTCGCACCGAAGAAAGCCAAGAAGGCTGCTGAATAAAAAGCGGCATGAGCATTACCGGGTTGGATTCGGTTATGCTCATAGCCAATTATGAACTTGCATTTGATCTGAAATTGTGTAAAATCGGCAATCGGTTATTCTACAAGCATTTAACCGCACCGTGTTCAACCAATACCTAAACTTTTAGCATTAGAAGGTAATTTATGGCACTAGTTCCAATGGTAGTCGAACAGACCTCGCGGGGAGAGCGGGCCTTCGACATATACTCACGTCTCTTAAAGGACAGCATTATTTTTATCGGAACCCCGATCGACGATCAGATCGCAAACCTCATCGTTGCTCAGCTTTTGTTTTTGGAAGCTGAAGACCCGGAGCGAGACATAAATCTGTATATAAATTCGCCCGGCGGTTCAATAACAGCAGGTATGGCCATCTATGACACGATGCAGTTCATCAAAAACGATGTGACGACGATCTGTATAGGCCAATGTGCATCAATGGGAGCACTGCTTCTGACTGCGGGGACAAAAGGCAAGCGGTTTGCTTTGCCGCATTCACGCATCCTGATTCATCAGCCTTCGGGTGGTGCCCAGGGGCAGGCGACCGATGTGCGAATCATGGCTGAGGAGATCCTCAGAATGCGCGAGATGACCTCGAGCATCATTGCCAAACATACGGGGCAATCTTTTGATCAGGTTGAAAAGGACGTCGAACGCGACCGAATTCTTTCGCCGAATCAGGCTAAGGATTATGGTTTGATCGACGAGGTTATTGAACACCGAGAGAAGTAATTTGTTCGCGGTTTGCGGTAGGCGGTTAACGCTGCCAACCCTAAACGGCCAACTGCCAACCGAATTATGGCGAATTTTCGAAAACCGGAAGAACTTCTGTGCTGTTCATTCTGCGGTAAATCGCAAAATGACGTCAAAAAGCTCATCGCTGGGCCTGGTGTATATGTATGCAACGAGTGCATCGACATCTGTAATGAGATCATCAATGATGATGAGCAGGCAGA
The DNA here is from genome assembly GCA_019639215.1 of Acidobacteriota bacterium. Taxonomy (GTDB): domain Bacteria; phylum Acidobacteriota; class Blastocatellia; order Pyrinomonadales; family Pyrinomonadaceae; genus OLB17. The sequence goes on along the minus strand of JAHBSH010000012.1, from coordinate 25,329 downwards.
GAAAGCTACCGGCAGAGCTCATCTGCCAAAGCCTGCCGAAATAAGGGCATATCTTGACGAATATGTGATCGGCCAGGATGAACCCAAGAAACGTCTTGCGGTTGCGGTATATCAGCATTACAAAAGGCTCGAATTGGCAAAACGCCGCAACGACATAGAGCTGCAAAAATCAAATATTCTACTTATTGGCCCGACAGGAACCGGAAAGACCTTTCTTGCCCAGACGCTTGCCCGGCAGTTAAGCGTTCCGTTCTGCATTGTTGATGCCACCAGCCTGACCGAAGCAGGTTATGTAGGCGAGGACGTAGAAAATATTCTGCTTCGTCTTTTGCAGGCGGCTGGCAACGATGTAGAAAAGGCACAGCAGGGAATAATCTATATAGACGAGATCGACAAGATCTGCCGCAAGGATGATAACCCGTCAATAACACGGGATGTTTCCGGCGAAGGCGTTCAGCAGGCGCTGTTAAAAATATTGGAAGGAACTGTAGCCAATGTGCCGACAGGCGGTGGACGCAAACATCCTCAGCAGGAATTCACACAGCTTGATACAACGAACATTCTTTTTATCTGCGGCGGAGCTTTCATCGGGCTGGAACGCGTGGTCGAAAAACGCCTCAGGAATAAATCGCTCGGTTTTCAGGCGGATGTTAAATCTAGCAAGGAACGCCGTAACGAGGCATTTGCGAAACTGGAACCCGAAGATCTCATCCATTACGGGCTGATACCTGAATTCGTAGGGCGTTTGCCTGTTGTAGGAACACTTTCCGAACTGGATGAGGACGCCTTGGTCAAGATATTGACCGAACCAAAGAATGCTCTGGTCAAACAGTATCAGCGAAAATTTGAGTTTGACAATATCGTTCTGAAATTTTCAGAAGGTGCGATCCATGCCATTGCCGGACAGGCTCTAAAACGAAAGGTAGGAGCACGCGGTCTGATGATGATAATGGAAGAGGTTCTTCTGGATTCGATGTATCATCTTCCTTCGGAAAACAAGATTAAGGAACTGACCGTAACCCGTGAAATGGTCGAACGCAAAGCTCCTGTTTTTGACATCATCGCTCCGGTTGAACAAGCTGCCTGATAAGCTGTGTTCGTCGAAGGCGGAAACACGAGCAGTAGCGAGTGTGTTTCTTGCCATTCATACACGGACATGTAATGTTTTTCCACACCCTTCCTACCGGTCGGGTTTCCTCCTCTGGCTAGGAGGTTTCCGGTTTGTCATTATAAAGATCGGCGGAGCGAATTTGAATACGAGGTGAAACTTGACAGTATAGGCTTGTCTTCGTAATCTATTTATTCGCTTTTGCGAGCACCCGTAGCTCAGCTGGATAGAGTGCTTGACTACGAATCAAGAGGTCGCATGTTCGAATCATGCCGGGTGTACCAGAATTGCATTGCTTAAGTAATGCATAAAAGGACAGCTATCAATGCTGTCCTTTTTTATTTTTGAATAGAAATATTAGTACACGCTATTTAGCAAAATAGCCCTGGCGGGTGCGGGTTATCAGGGATTCCTGATTTACCTCGACCTTAATGGAGCGCCATTTGCCGTCGCGAGCGAGGTCTGAAGGAGAATACTCTATGGTATATAGAGTTCGCAGGTCGGCGGCGACCTCAGCATAGAGCCGTCCCATTTCCTCAAGACGGCGAATGGCGTTCAACGTTCCGCCTGTTCTGTCGGCTACTATCTGAAGCCGTTCACGCGCGGCTGTGTACATTGCCACCTGTCGCGGAGTCGGATCGGCGAGACGTGCCGGATCACCTGTCGGCAACGCAAGCGGATAGATCGTAACCCCCAATTTATCCGCCATCTCCAATATCCTGTTCAGCGTTTCATTCTCGCCAGGTTTTAGAGTGGTCGAAATATTTTCATCAGGAATGTCTGTCAATGCAGTTCTGTCACCGTTCTGGAGCTTTGTGTCAACACCGTCAGACAACACCACGATCGCTTTTCTCGCAGAGGTTTCAGATGCAAGCTTTTGCAATGCGAACTCCAGAGCCTGATACATCTCTGTCGGTCCTTGTCCGTTTGCCACCGAAATCGAAAAAGCCGCGCGCCGCCTGTCGGTTGTAAAATCATTTAGCAGCTTGGTCTTGTTGTTAAATTCCGCTACTGCGACGCGATCCTGCGGCCCTAATGCGTCTAAAAATCTTGATGCGGAAAGCGTTATATTTTGTCTGAAACTTTTGGTCGAACCGCTCATATCGAGCAACAGCATAACGCTGAACGGAGCAGAGCTTGTTTCAAAGCTGACGATCTCCTGTTTCTGGCCGTTCTCGTAGAGCGTGAAATCAGACCTGCCAAGATTGATGATCGGCCTGCCGCGTCCATCCACGACACCAACATTGAGGCGGACAACGGCCGAATCGACCTTGATCGGGTCGTCTATCTGAGCCGCGACCGGCAGTATCATGAATAACACCGCCAATGAAATATGTGCGAAACGCCTTTTCAGCATAATAAAATTCTATCAATCAGACGCTTATATCTGAAATCTGGTTGTATCTTTAGATGAATTGAGTTCTTAACAAGTTGACGGATTTATTCTATAATTCGGATGTTTTATCTTAACTAAGCATAAATATCATTTCAGGCTGGCGTGATCCTGTTGTCTGATCGCAAGAGTTCCTATGTTCTATAAGCCGACATTCTGCTGCAATTGTGGTGAAAAGATCGAGCGTGCAAACTGGAGCCTGTGGAACAGTCGGCGTTTTTGTGAACTTTGCGAGACTGAATTCAAAGGCCACGATATGGTCATTCGCGTTATAGTCGGGTTTGGCTTGGTGATGGGCGTTTTCGGATTAAGTTCGTATTTTGGTCTCGGAAGAACTGTTGAACCGCAAACTCCGATGCCTCGCCCCATTGCTGCAGATACCGCACAGCCGCTTCGTTTGCGTGAACCCGTTGTTAGAGATGATGCTGTTCGTTACTCAACTGATAGGGATGCTCCTGAAACTCAGAAAAATCTGACCACCGGCGAAGGTGCAGAACTAGATGATCTTTTACCTAGGTCGGATCGGTCACGTGAAGATATCAGTGGTCGTCAAACACAGAGAGCACCTGAACAAGCTGTTTACCATTGCGGCGCGCGTACGAAAAAGGGAACTCCCTGTTCCCGAAGGGTCAAGATCCGTGGCAGCAGATGTTGGCAACATCAGGAGGCCGAGTGGTGATCATAGCCGCTCATTGCAGGGCTGAGATCGGCAAAATTCACCTTAGAAACCGTCAAAATCGAGTCAACGTATGCGAACAGCCACTTTAGTTGTTGATGTTTAGACGTTTTTGTTGGAAAATATTAGCTTGTGTTTGATTTTACCATCACCCTACCGTAACTAATTTATTTGAGAGAATGAAACCACTTGCGCAGAACACGATGATCCAGGGGCGATACCTGATCGTACAGTTGATCGGTAAAGGCGGCATGGGTGAAGTTTACCTTGCTGTCGATCAGCGGCTCGGCAGTGCCGTCGCTTTGAAGCGTACATATTTTGCAGGCGATGAGACCCTCGGGTCAGCGTTTGAGCGCGAAGCCCGCATACTTGCCAGAATGCGTCATCCCGTTTTGCCAAAGGTCTCTGACCATTTTGGCGAAGGCGACGAACAATATCTGGTAATGGAGCATATCTCCGGCGACGACCTGTCCAAACGGCTTGAGGTCGCGCAAAAACCGTTTCCTCTAAGTTGGGTGATGTTCTGGGCCGACCAGCTCTTGGATGCACTGTCTTATCTGCATTCACATGAACCTCCGATCATTCACCGCGATATCAAACCGCAAAACCTTAAATTGACGGACGAGAATCATATAATTCTGCTTGATTTCGGCTTGTCAAAAAGTTCGACCGGCAACACTCTCATTACTGATTCCGGCGGCACGAGCGGAAGTACAACCGGCGGAAGCACCGCCAGCGTTGTCGGATATACTCCACATTATGCTCCAATGGAGCAGATAAGAGGCATCGGAACCAATCCGCGAAGTGATCTCTATTCGCTGTCTGCTACGCTCTATCAACTTCTTTCTAATACAGTGCCGACTGATGCACTGACTAGAGCAGACGATATTATTAACGTCGGGTCAGATCCGATAAGGCCGCTTCACGAGGTAGGGCCTGAGGTGCCGGTTTCCGTTTCCAATGTGATCATGAAGGCAATGGAGCTTTCACAAGAGAAGCGATACGGTACGGCTAAAGAAATGCAGAAGGAATTGCGTCGCGGTTATGCATCAATGCAAAATGCGATGTCGGCACAAACCGTAGCATTTACCACTGACGTAATTGAGGTCGAACCCGAGCCTGAATCATCGGTCAATATGGATAAGACCGAGGTGATGAATTTTGGGACTCTCGATACATCTTCCCCTCAACCCTTGGCAGCCGATCCGGTACCGACTTATGAAACACCTGCGGTTCAGGACTTTGACGCAACCGTTGCTTTCAGCAATGATGCCGGTAATTCCGAACCAAGACAGGCTGATGTTAAAACCGAGGTATTTATTCCCGGGAGTTTCAATGTGTCGTCGGAACCTGAGCCTGCTCTGGAGCCGGATGTATATGTAGAGCCGGAAACGCCATCGGTTGAAAATGAGGCAGCTTCACCGGCGTGGGATGCTACATTTGCTGCCAGCGGTTTTGAAGATCAAGCTGAATCAGGACAATCATTCTCTCCCGAAGCTACCGTTCCGTTGATGGGGTTTGATCAAGGGACAGCCTCAAACGACGATCAGGATTTTCAACAATCATCGGCTTCGGACGATCTTTTTACAAGCCCCGGTGGTTTTGAACAAACTTCGGACAGCACGCCCGTTTTTGACAGTGCTCCCAATGAGCAGGGGTCGCATTCTGTCGCAGCGGCAGCAACATCATCTGCAGCTACTGTCGCCGCTCCGGCAAAGCAGAAGAAAAAAGGTTCAGCAGGCAAGATCGTAGGTATTTTTGCGGGTCTGTTGGCTCTTTTCCTTTTGTTAGGAGGCGGAATCGGAGGCAGCTGGTATTACTACACATATCATTACTTGCCGGGACAGATGCCAGTTAGTGAGGAAAGTCCGACACCAACGCCATTTGAAAGTCCGTCACCGGAACCGACCATTTCGTCGGGTATCGATGATAGCAATTCCAATTCCGAAGACGGTTCCAACAGTAATTCGGACACCAATATAAACACAAATACTGGTGTTGAGTCTTCGCCGACACCAACGGCGACTCCAACCCCGATCGCTGGTGTGACACCGAGACAGGAGCCGACCCCGCGTCGTGAAACGACGCCGAGGCCAACGCCAAGGACAACACCGCGTCAAACGCCGGCTCCGACGCCGCGACGCACACCGCAGGGACCGGTGATATTGCAGTAAGCAGGAGAGATGATAATGAAAAGTATCAATAATCGCAGCCGATCGGGCATCTGGGCTTTGGCATTGTTATTTCTTGTATTTCCGCTTATTGGTAATGCCCAGGATAGGCGTGACATAAAGAGGGCTGAAGACCTGATAGCCGAAGGCAATCGTATCTTCAATCAAAGAAATTTTGTCGGTGCGATAGATAAATATGCTGAGGCTATAATGCTTGTCCCGACGAATTCCAACGCCCGTTTTTGGAAAGGTATAGCTCATTATTATCTGGATGAATACGAAATGGCCCTTCCTGAATTGGAGATGGCTATTTCTCAGGGATACTCAAAACCGCTTGATGTTTACCGCATCAGATGGCGAATATATTTTGCGAAAAAAGATTGGGCGGCAGCTGAAAGCGACGTCAACAACGGCCTTACTCTCGATCCGGAAAACCTTGAATTCCTGATAGCTAAAGGTGATTTGGCGATGGTTGGAGACCGATATTCTGAGGCTCTGTTGGCATACGAAAAGGCGGTTACAAGAGCACCTAACAACGCGGCACTTCATCTGAATCTTGCGAGATTGTATCGGCAGATGGGCGATAACGAAAAGCAAGCTGCCTCCGCTCAGAAAGCCATTCAAAACGGAACTCAGGAAGCCGGCGAAGCATATTTACTACTTGCCGAATCAAGAAAGAACATGCGTCAGTATGACGAAGCTATCAGGGCGTATGACAGTGCCCTGAATATCGATCCTAAGAACTATGCGATCTACAGAAGCCTTGCTGATCTTTATCGAGTTCAGAATCAGTTTGATGAGGCCATACGTATATCACGAAGGGCACTGACCGTATTCGAAGCTGACGGAGCCATCTATACTGATCTAAGCTGGTATTATAGCCTCGCCGAACAGCATGAAAATGCTGTCGAGGCTGCGAAAGCTGCCATTCTTTACTCTCCGAAGGAGTATATGGCCTACACAAATCTTTGCAGGGCATACAATGACTTGAATCGTCCGGAAATGGCGATCCGTGAATGTAACAAGGCGCTCGAACGCAAGCCTAACGACGGAGAGACGAATTTCTATCTTGGTTACTCTCACACGCTTTTGAATCGCAGCAGCGACGCAGCCGTCTATTATAAAAGAGCTGTAACAGGGCTTGAACAGTTTACACGTGAAAACAAATCCTACGCTGATGGATACTATCTCTTGGGCAATGCTTATCTCTCAGACAGACAAACCCAAAAAGCGATCGACGCATATCGTGAGGCTTTGAACATAAGTCCTCGTTTTGCTCGGGCCCGTTACAATCTGGGCGTCAGCCTTGCAACTGTCAATGACAAGGAAGGGGCGATGGAGCAGTATCGCTTTCTTTTGGACATAGATGCCGTAAGAGCGGAAAAGCTGAAAGCTGAGATCGATAAGAGATAACTGGACTTGTTATTCAAAATATAAAGGCGGCCTCAAATCCGATCGATGGATAAAAGGCCGCCTTTACTTCTTTAAATTTTAATTCTTAACTTCCGGAAGGTGCTGTTCGAGTATCAACATCGACGGTCTGGATCTTAAGCACCACCCGCATCCTGTCGGAACGTCTGTCCATTTCCGCCGGAACAAAAGGAGTAAGACCGTCATCGGTCTGAAGAGCTTTTTTTAGATCCTCGATAGCCTGTTTATTGTCAGATGGCTCAATGACCTCAGCTATCCGAGCAAGTCCGTTGCCAAAAACATCAGCGACGACAACGACCTCACTTTCTTTCATATCGCCCCGAACCATTGAGCGTGTCAAAGAAACAAGTGCTCCACGGGGATTTATGCTAGGAGATTCACCAGTTATACCAAATCTGGAATTCACATACTGGGTTGGTGTCAATTCAAGGGCCATCGGATCAAATTCTGACAACATTATTGCTGATGAGGACGAGGAGTTGCGGTTTGAAGCCAAGTCTGTTTGCAAATTACCAGAAGGTGACAAGATAAGCCAAAGCATCGTCACGCCGAGAATTATCGACGCGACCGACCCAACGGCATAAGGCATCAACCATGCGTCGATCCAACGCGTGGGTGTTTCTATTAACTGGAAGCCGGGGGATGGCATTGCCGGAGACAATTCCGCCAAAACTGCCGAGCGTAAAGATTCCAGTCTGACTCGGGGCATTGACGGAGCCTTCATCGTACGCAACGATGAGCGCATATCGTGAATATCAGCAAGTTTTTGCCGACACAGAGGACAGCTTTGCAAATGTGTGTTCAGAACGTCCGTCTCTTCCGCCGACAAATCGTCATCGGCGTAAAGCGGTAATTCATATTGTAGGTCGCGGCATTTCATGGTTTTTTCGACCCCTCTAAGTGGAAGATAAACATATATTGAACAGGGGCTTGGGCGAAAGACTGCCTATTATGCTGAAAGCCACGTTTTCACAATGAAGGGCCGATCTTGCCCGTCCGGAACTCACCGGTTGAGTTGCTGGTCAACTGTAAAAGAACCGTTTCGAACTTAATCAATACCTCACCCGCGAAACTTGCTGGTTCAGACCTCTCGTTTGGCACCGATACGTTTAATAAACACAGCCTGCTCGCGTTCGGTCCCTGTTCAATTCTCAAATATCCTTTAGCTTGCGTCGGAGCTCTTCACGGCCCCTTGCTATTCTTGATCTTACCGTTCCCACGTTTATCTCAAGCGTGTCGGCGATCTCCTGATAACTCAACCCCTCGATGTCACATAATATGACCGCTTCTCTGAACTGTTCAGGCAATTCTTTTAGAGCCTTTGCCAGTTCTCTTTGCTGTTCATTTCTAATAGCGGTCTCCTCAGGCGTCGATGCGGACGAACCGATCATTTCGCTCATCGGAGTTTTGCTCTCGCCTATCTCAGCATCCAGAGAGACCGTAATGTTACGTCCCCGGCGGTTCCACCATCGAAACCGGTTACGAGAATGATTCAGAGCTATCCTGAACAGCCATGTTTTCAATTCTGATTCACCTCGGAAACTCTTCACGGCCTTGACCGCGCTTATGAATGTTTCCTGGGTCAGGTCACCGGCTTCCTCGGCATCCTCCGTTATTCGGTATAAAAGACCGTAGATCTCGTCCGAATATCGGTCTATCAATTTTTCAAACGCTTCCGGTTCTTCGGCCTGCAGGGCCGTTATGAACTCTGTTTCGGCATCACGGGTCACAGAGGAAAATCCTGCCGCCGCAACGGCATTTCCGATATCTTCGTCGTCAAAAGTGATCGACCTTGAGAAGACCATTACCCGCGTTCCGTTTGTTTTACCGGTCGGATCACCGGTCGCTATACCGCCGGTTTTGTTCCCGGCTAATACGTTAGACACCGTTTTGGCTAAAAAGTTCCCGGACATTAAAATAAAATTTATAAGATATTGTCCGGCAAAGCCCGTAAATGCCCGTGTTCCTGGTTTGCCCTAACCGTATTTTTACGATACATTAACAATTTTGGACAAAACCGCTTTGCACAAGTATATAACGATTCCGCAAGCAAAAATTGCAATTTTTTAACAATGGCACGAAAGAAAAGACGTTTTGAGAACCTACCGGACACGCCTAATGAAGAAAAAGGCGGCAATAAACCGGTTTACCGTGATGCTTTCCAGGAAAAGCTTTCGACCCCGCTCGAGAATTTGGGCAACAAGCTCGAAGGACAGGGAAGGAACATACTATATTTGATAGGTGCTCTTGTAGTGGTCGCGATCATTGCATGGATCTTTGTTTCCTGGAACCGAAAGGGTGATGCAGAGGCTCAATTAGCTTTGGGTAAAGCGATCGTTACCTCTCAGGCAAGGATTACAGACATTGCACCACCGGCAGGCTCGGAAGAAAAGACATTCAAGACCGTTAAAGAGCGGTCAGAAGCAGCGATACAGGCATTCAATGCGGTCACTGAAAAATTTGGCGGTGCCGTTGGCGAAAAAGCGAAATATTTTGCCGCGACCAATCGTCTGCTGATAGACCGTGACGCGGGTGTTGTTGAATTAGAGGCATTGTCCAAATCTGGCGGCGAAGCCGGAACGATGGCAAAATTTGCTTTAGCGCAGGCAAGAGCCGACATGGGACAATACGACGTTGCAGCCGCTTTGTACAAAGAACTTCTTGATATGCCTGATCCGATATTGGCCAAAGAAACAATAAGTTTTGAACTTGCCGGTATCTTTGAAAAGCAGGAGAAAAAGGATGATGCCGTGAATACGCTTTTCGATCTGGTCAAAAAGGCCTCTGAGGCGAAGGATCTGGAGGGCAAAGCCGTGGCACCATCTTCAACAGTTCAAAAAGCAAGGGAGAAACTGGAAGAACTGTCCCCTGAAAAAGCAAAAGAGCTTCCTACCCCCGAACCGTTGGATCTCTCAACTTTTGGTATGTAAGTTCAAAATAAATACTGATATTTGACCCGGCATCAAAGACGATGTCGGGTTTTTCTTATGTGAGTTCAAAGGCTGCAAATATGATATTCTTCAATATCAGTGGACAGTGTTTATTTCACAGTGAATACAGAAACCCAAAATAACGAAAGGCAAGCCGTAAAAGTAACGGCTGATTCCTTAAACGACGAAAAGCGTAGTATTGGATCGCTCAGGGTCGGTACCGCGGCATATTTTGGTGCATTCTTTGTCTTCAGTTTTGCCTCAGCTTTTCTTCTCTATCTCGATCATGAGACGTCCGGATTTATTCTGCTTTTACTTACGTGGATAATAATTCCGGTTCTCGCTGCGACCGACAGAGTGAGATTTGACGGCAAACGTTTGGTTAGAGACGGTATCGCTCCGCGAGTTTGGCGGATACTCAACAGGTCAAGATACTGGCTCAGGCTTTCGGACATTGAGCAGGTTGATACACAAATGGTCCGCTCACTTAGACGAGGCGGTCGCGTCATGTACAGATACAGCACCACGTTTCGCGGAAAGGGAACCGTTATCACGCTTACATCAGGAGGAGAATCTTATCGTCGGTTGATCAAAAAACTCCTTCCGCTTATTCCAACTGAAGTAATGGATGGCCGGTCACTTGAGCTCCGTGATTATCTGCTTACTTTGTCTGATCTTCGTGTCAAAACAAAGAGCAACGACCTGCCGTCTTTTGACGTGCTGGAATCTTCGATCCGCAAACGTCTGTTAAGAAGAAAGAATGATATTGACGGAAAGTCCTCTGATCCTGAAAAAGCCTCGAACCTGAGAAGGCTTGCTAATGAGTTGAGATTGTCAGGATCGCTTCCGCAATCATTAGAAGCCTTTCGCCGTGCAGCCTTGGCCGCACCGCCAGACGGTTGGCTACTTCTGGAGTTTTCCAGATGCCTGCAAGCTTTCGCAGCGGTCGAACGTGATGACAGAGTTTTTCGGCGCTCTCAGGCGATGATGCGGCTTGCGGAAAGAAGAGCAGGCATGGACGCTGACCTGCTGGCACGGATAGGTGAAACCTATGTGCAGATAGGTGATTGGCGCCGGGCGGCACGTGTTTTTCGTCATTCTACGGAGATAGTTGGCGAAACATTTCTCGCTTTACGAGGTTTAGCGGAGGTTGCGCTCAGAGAAGGCAAGATCGCTCACGTCATACATAATTTTGCCGCGGCGAACAGGCTTGCAACACTTCCGTCGCTTCGACGTTGGACGCGTGGCGAGGTCGAGTATTTTACTCGTATCAACAGTGATGACGAGTATATGGAATTAGAGGTAAGTCGGGTAAATCTTTATGATTCGGTGGACAGATGGCAGAGAAGATTCTTTCTTGCAGCAATTATCGGGTTTCCAACTATACTGATCGGTCTTTTGATAGACGTGACGACGATAACTAACATCGGTTGGACAGTCTCGCTGTTCGCTTTAGCCGGATGGATGCTGACAGGATTTGGTAAACGAATGCTCGAAAGGAGAATACCTTTTGAGGCCCTTTCGACCGACGATAACTGAAACGATAACTCGTCCAATTAAAGAGGCCATCCGAAAAACTGCTTTTCAGATGGCCTTCTCATTTTCCCTCAAAGATCATTTATTGTGATGTCTTCTTTGCTTTCGCTTTTGGTTTAGCGGTTTTCTTTGCCGCCGGAGCTTTAACCGTTTTGGCTGCGGGCGTTGGTGTTGTTTTTGCCGATGCCTGTTTTTTGGCAGGAGGATTCAGCAAAGCCGACCATTTGTATTCTGTGGTCTCTACGTCCTGTTCAAGCTTTTTCAAGATGAAATCGGTCATATTATCCACGATCCAATTGTGATTGTACTCACCGACAGACGCGAGTTCTGCATCCGGAGCCGGATTCATAAAATCTATCGCATACGGAATTCCGTCCTTGATCGCGAATTCAACCGTGTTCAGGTCATAGCCCAAAGCTTTGCAGATGGTTATAACGTCCTGTTCTACACGTTTGTGAAGTTCCGGCGAGAGATAGTTTTCTGCATTGTGATATTGTTCGCCTGAAAGATACGGCTTCGAAGGATCATAAGGCATGATCAAGACCTTTTCCTGCCCGACGCAGTAACAGCGCACAAACTGATCGTATTCGATGCCTTCCTGTAATGTCATACAGAGCGTTCCGGACTGATTGTATTCGCTCCAAAGTTCCTCAAGCGAATTGATCTTGGATACGTTCTTCCAGCCGCCGCCGTCATGCGGTTTCAGAAACGCCGGAAAGCCGACATAATTGACGATGCCTTCCCAGTCGATAGGAAACTCCAGATTGCGGAGCGATTCGCTAGTGATGTCTTTAATGTATGCGTGCTGAGGCAAAAGAACGGTCTTTGGTATTGCTACGCCTATCTTTGCCGCCAGGCTGAAATTAAAGAACTTGTCATCTGCCGACCACCAGAAAGGATTGTTGATGATATATGTTCCTTCCAGAGCCATCCGCTTGAGCATCGCGCGATAATACGGAACCTCATGCGAGATGCGGTCAATGATAACGTCGTATTTCTTCGGCTCGTCCAGACGGACACCGCCAACCTTTACCATTTCAGCGACGACCTTTCCACCGCTTTTTTCATTAATGCTGTTGATTATTGATTCTGGAAACGTAACTTCACGCCCCACTAATATTCCTACTTTTTTCATAACGCTCTCAAATAAGATCTAAAATTAATGACAAACTGTCTGAATTTACTAAACCTAACATATTAATTGATTTATTCGCGTTCGGCAATGCAACGGTATTGGTACAAGGCAGATTCCCCGATCTGCCTGATTTTGCATGAAGGGAAGTTTTGTACTTACTTTGCGGCATCAATTTGTGATGCCCTTTTCAGCCAGTACTTCTTTGGTCAGATCAAGCGACGTTTTAATTATTGAATTTGTTTGATGTCTTCTTATCTCCGGTTCGCCGTTCCGGCAAACGGCAAAATGCTCATCGAAATCAGTCCATTTGTCCTGCATTGCCAAAATATATGAAAGCTGGCATTCGGAAACAATAATTGCGATGTTGTCCTCTTTGTACTGCTGTCGAAAGATCGGCAATGCCTCACGCAGGTATTTTTCGGCGATCTGATATTTGTTTTCACTCACCGGCGGATCGACCGCTCGAAGATAAATGCCGTGATTTTCCGTTTTTTCGGGAGGCATCGTGAGGCCGGATGCGTAATCGTGAAGCATATACGGCAAGTTGAGATTATTAGGATTCGTGCCGCGCATCATCGCGATAGCCTTATTTAATATGACAGCCTTTTCGGTAATGTCTTTGCTAAAGCAGCCCTGTCCAAAATATAGGTCTTTGGCGACCAGTTCATGCCATTCGCCGTAGAACCGACGGCGGAGTTCCAATGCACGGCAAATATGGTGATTGGACTTTTCCCTCATCTCGTCACGTTTTTCAGGTTCGGTGTCATAGGATGCGACCCTGCCATAGACTTCGGCAAATCTGTGATGGAGTTCGGCCTGAATATCAATTTCTCCTTCAAATTCGGTTTCGATCTCGCTTGCGAGTCCCTCAAGCGCGTCCAAGACCCGTGCCTGCCCGCCTGTTTTATAACCTTCCGCATACCAGGCAGGGTTTGCGTAAGAAAAAACCTTGAACATAAACCGACTCATTTTTTCGGCTTTTTCTTTTTCGCTGTCAGATCTTTTTTGTGACTCAATCGCTATGGCGGCCTGCTCCCATGCAACATTCGCCTGCCACAGAGCAATCGCAACCCCGCTCAACAAACTTATAATGATCAAAGCCGCAGAAGTTGCCGCTAGCTTATTTCGTTGGAAAAACTTTCTCGCCCTATATTGAAAAGTTACAGGGCGGGCAATGATGGGATCACCGTCGATGAACCGCCATATGTCGGTTTTAAATTGTTCGACTGAGGTATATCTTTTCTCCGGGTCTTTGTGTAGGGATTTTGAAATTATAGTGTCGAGATCGCCTTTCAATTCAAACGCCTGGATCTTGCCGATCATGTCTGACCCAACCGAAGCTTCACTAGCTAAAATTGTTTCGCTATCGACTATCTTCTTCAACAAATTGCCGTTTGTCCTGCTTTCCAATGAGTAAGGTCCGGTGCCTGTGAGTATCTTGAAAAGGATCACGCCGAGGCTGTATATGTCAGTAGCCGTGGTTAGCGGTTCACCCATTATCTGTTCGGGAGAGGCGTATTCAGGCGTCATTGCACCGAGCATAGTTCCGGCATCATCATTTCCGACATCGCTTGCTAGTATCTTGGAGATGCCAAAATCCAGTAGTTTAGGCTCGCCAAGCTCATCGATCAAAATATTAGAAGGCTTTAGATCGCGATGAACAATTAGACTGCGATGAGCCGCGGCCACGGCATCACAGATCTTATTGAATAGTTTGAGACGCTCAACGAGAAGTAGATCAGCGGACAGACAAAATTTATCCACCGGAATACCTTCGACATACTCCATGACGAGGAATGGCAAACCGTCATCAGTCGTGCCTGAATCGAGCAGGCGGGTAATATTGGGATGATTGAGGCTAGCTTGTATCTCTTTCTCGCGGCTAAAATAACGTCTGACCCGTTCGTTATTAAATTCGCGTCTAAGAAGCTTTATTGCCACGGTTTGCTCAAACTTTCCATCAGCACGACGGGCAAGATAGACAGTTCCCATACCACCGCCGCCTATTTCGCGGACGATCTCGTAATTGCCGACCTTTTGTCCTATGAGAGAAGCTGAAGGATATACCGAAGCATCATTTTGAAGAAAATCCTTTGAGAATTCATTGATCGGCAATGACATGAAGTCCTCGATTTCTGATTCGTGGGATAGGATCTTCCTTACTTCTTCTCGTATCGATGTGTCATGAACGGAGTTTAGAAGATAATCATCGCGCTCAGACGAAGGAAGCCGAAGAGCTTCATGAAGAATTTCCTTTGTTTCCTTCCAACGCGAACTAGCCATAATCTTCCTGGCTCTTAAGCGAATTGAGCATTAATAATCTGCCATCATGTCGAATCTTTTATCTCATTCCTGATTCAACTCGTGGAAAAGCCAAAGCCTCGCTTCGTGCCACTCTCTGGCAACGGTACGGTCAGAGAGTTCCAATGCTTCAGCAACCTCTGCAATGGTCATGCCCGCGAAATAACGCATCTCGACAATATTTGCCTGTCGTTCATCAACCTCTGCTAGTCGTTCGAGTGCTTCATTGAGCAGCAGAATAGCATCTGCACGTTCCCCGGCAGGTATCTGCAGGTCATCAATTGAGAAGTGGATCGTATGACCGCCTCTTTTTTTTGCAGCATGCAGACGTGCGTGGTCAACCAATATCTGGCGCATTATCTGGGCGGTAAATCTGTAGAAATGTTTGCGGTCATTCCATTTGATCTCTGAAAGTTTAGAGATCTTTAGAAAAGCTTCGTGAACGAGCGCCGTTGGCTGTAGGGTATGATCAGAACGCTCACTGAACATTAGATAACGTGCCTGCCGCTTTAATTCCTGATAAACGTAAGGTAACAGACGTTCACCTGCTTCTGCATCGCCGTTGTTCCATTCATGCAGTATTTTGGTTATTTCCGGTACATCAGCGGTACTCATATTGCTTAGGGCTGGTTGAGATAGTCTAAGGGTATCTTAACTGATTCACAGATATATATCGACGAATAAAAAGCAATTTGCATTGATTTTGTAAGGCAGTGGTGAGAATAGGAGATTTCTAGTTTGTAAAAGTAAAACGGCCTCGGCAAGGCATCGCGGAAAAGGGGGCGAGTTTGCTGATAGCTTGACTCTGCCGTTCTTCAATTGCGTTTGGAAAGAAAAAGCATCATTAGCCCGCTTGAATTTCCCAGTATTTTACCCGGGTTAGTAAATTTGAGGCGCTTTTATGTGGAAATTTAAATAACCATCGGCTACTGATTTGAACTCGTCAGGAGCTCGTAGTTGCCCATTTCGCGGTTATATGAGTCGAGAGCACCGACATCATCAGCGGTCTGATCGAGCATCTGCTTGGTCATTGCGATGGAATCGGAAAGCTGTTCAAAATCGAGCAGAGAGAATTTATCAGGAGCCGACATCGTAACTATCTCATCATTCAGATAGCTGAAAAAATTTTCGATGGACTGAAGCTGTCCTTCAACGAGCTTTACGCTACGTTCGATCTCGTCAAAAGAGGCGACGCGACGTTTTAATATCTCGACATTGGTTTGCTGGATGCGGCGTGTTTTATCATCTTCCGCACTTTCAGCAGCCCGAAAAGCTTGCGAAAGCTGATTATGAACCGCCTGTCGGTTGATCGATTTCAGATGCTGTTTGCGTCTGCGATAGACGTCGAGCAGATCAACGAAATCTTCCCAACGCTGTTCAAGTGCTGTCAGATTTGATGGAAGTGATTTGGCTCCGGTAAATTTACGGTAATTATCCTGTATTTTTTCCTTTAACCAACGTAGATATTCAACTGCCTCACGCTCGCGAGGCGTAAAGGTCTTTATCAGCTTCTCTCGTGTTGCTTTGTTCAGATGAAGGAGCCGCTCCTTTTCGCGTTTCTGAACTATTTGGCGATATGCAGGCAGATTTGGAACGATAAGCAGATAGGCGATCTCTGCCACAATGGCGACAAGGAGCGGAATGACGCTCATCGTATATGCCGCAGCGATAGCGAAGCCTGCCAAACCCCAAAAGTTCAGAGGCTCGGCAAGAGCTTGTTTAGCATAGCTCGTTTGAAATTTTTCGACCGACTTTTGGTAAGTCGCCAGATCTGCCATAAATATCTTGGATGCAAAAACTATGCAATAGGTTTTAGGACAATGTCCGCAGACTATGCCTTGTGTTCGGCCTCGTCAAAATGCTGGACATCTTCACTCTCAGAATTTGCTGCCGGATCACCTGCCTCGATCTGTTTTCCTGTGCCGCTGCCGGAACCCGCACCCAGCAAGCCCATCTGTGATTTATATTCAAGCAGTTTGTCGTGCAGTTGGATGTCCATTGCTTCACGTTCTATATCAGCCATCTGATTGTCAACCGAAGCGGCACCAAGCTGGAGCTTGGCCTCAGCGGCGGCAACGCGGCGGTCGATCTTCTCACGCATTTCATTAAAGGTCGAAGCATCGTCGCCTATATTGAAGGCCTCCATCGTCTGGGCAAGCTGTTCCTGGAGTTTTGCCTGTTTGGCCGCGGAGATAAGCTGCATAGCCTCGGCGCTCCGCTTTTTCATATTCAGCACATAATTATCGCGTGCTTTCAATGCTTGTTTCGAGGCAAGCGAGGCGTGTTCAAGCTGAGCTCCGGTGCGTTCTCTGTCAAGCTGAGCCTGTTGGAGCTGGCCGATATAGGCAGTCGCAATGTCATCACGCCCCATTTTAACTGACGCTTTTATCTTTGAATCAAGCTCAACGACCTGCCGCTCAAGGTTCTCGTGATTTCTCTGAAGCAGTCTTTCGGTAGCCATTACCTGTGCCACTGAATTATTCAGTTCCGGGACGCGGTCGCGCATGTCTCGGATCGTCTGCTGCAATACAAGTTCCGGATTTTCTATTTTATCCAGTGCCGCTCCGGTGCCTGCTCTAAATATTCTGGTTATTCTCGCCCACAATCCCATCTTTTTTTGTAATCTCCTAAATTTTAGGCCCAAAAACTAATGCTAGAACCGATACGACATCAGTTGCCGGTAAGTTGCAAATACCGGAAGTTAGTATATCAGTATTTAGCTGCAAGTGACTAGTTGATCGCCGTAAATCCTTACGAAGTTTTCGACAGATATAAAACTACTTGCAAGTTTTTGCCATGTCGCGCGTTCAATCAACGTTAGCAGGCCGAATGTGGCCGGTTCGACGCCCCTCTCCTGACTGCGTGATAAGATTATATGAATGATCCGGGCGCAGGCGCATTATGTTCGGGCCGAGGAAATTTCAGCGTATAAATGTGGGGATAAATGATGAAACAGATCGTGTCGGGAATAGTTGCAACGGCCATATTTTGGTCGATGTTCGCTCCGTTCGTGATTGACGCCAGGGCTCAGGTGATCGGCAAAGCCCGTGATTCAAAGATGAGTGATACAGAGATCGGATTGAAGTTTAGCTTAAGCGAAGGCTCCGAAACACAAGAGGCCCGCGAGGTTCAGCAGCCTGCGGCGTCGGAAGGGTTGGATCCGAACAACACAGGAGCATTGCTCCAGCGCTTACCGGCAATAAAGTCCGATCCAAGCGACGAATCAGAATTTGCTAAGCGTCTGGGGACACTTCCGGCACCAAAAACAGGTGAAAAGATACCTGTAAAATTTCCTGCCGATGGCGACCTGACACCGCCTTCGCAAGGACGGGATACAAAAGGATCGTTGGAGGTCATCCGCTTTTCACCGGAAGGAGCAATTCCGCTTGCTCCGGATCTGAACGTCACATTTTCTCATCCGATGGTCGCTGTGACATCACAGGAAGAAGCTGCCAGATATGCTCCGGTTCAGCTTTCACCGCAGGTCGAAGGCAGATGGAGATGGCTGGGAACGCAAACGCTGATGTTCGATACCGACAAGCGGTTTCCAATGGCCACAGAATTCACTGCTCTGATACCGGCGGGAACCAAATCAGCGGTAGGCACGGTCTTACAAAAGGATTTCACATGGAAATTTACAACGCCGCCACCCAAGGCGATCCAGATGTTTCCCTCATCAGGCCAAATCACCACACGTGAAGCCCTGATGTTCATTGCCTTCGATCAGGCGATCAATCCTGAAGCTGTATTGAAAACAATTGCGGTCAGAGGTGCCGGCGGAAAGCTTCCGATCCGTCTTGCTACGCAGGAAGAGATCAGCAGTGATCAGAGCATCCAACATTATGCAAAGCAGGCCCAGCCGGGACGGTGGCTGGCCTTTCGTGCGGTTAATAACGATGGAACGCCGGACAATGCATTGCCGGGATCGTCTATTATTTCGGTAACGATAGAGAAAGGAACTCCGTCTGCCGAAGGGCCGCTGACCACAAACGAAGCACAGACCTATTCGTTCAACACTTACGGTGATATGCGCTTTGTCGAGGCTACTTGTGGTTGGCAGGGAAACAATCAATGCTCACCTTTCGAGAATTGGGTGCTTAGATTCACCAATCCAATAAAAGGCGCAAAATTTACCAAGGAAATGGTGAAGATCGAACCAGCGGTGGAGGGACTTAACATTTATCCGGCGGGAAGCGGTTTTATCTACATTCAGGGCGTTAAGAAAGGAAAAACCACTTACAAGATAACCGTTGACGGAGCGCTAGAGGACATATTTGGCCAGACCATGGGCAAGCCTGCGACTGCGACCATCAAAACCGGTTCTGCTCCGATGACAATGTATTCACAGGGCGGTTTTATGACCGTTCTCGACCCGACGGCAAAGCCCGTTTATTCAATTTACACGACAAATCATCGCACCGTTCGCGTAAAGATGTATCGCGTCGAACCGCAGAATTGGAATGCTTATCAGGAGTATGTGCGTTATGTGAATTATGATGACGGCCGCCGTCCTGAAATGCCGGGAACGCTTATTTCAAACAAGTTGGTGAATATCGAAACTGTTTCAGATGATCTGATCGAAACACGCATTGACCTTTCACCCGCACTCAGGAACGGGCTTGGCAACGTCGTTCTCGACATAGAACCGACCGTCAAACGCGACAAATATGACCGGACAAGGATCCTAAAGTGGATCCAATCAACAAAGATCGGCCTGGATGCATTTGTTGACAGCGAAGAATTGGTCGGTTTTGCGACAGAGCTTGCGACAGGAAAGCCGATCTCGGGTGTTGAACTCTCGATCTATCCAAATGACGGGACCGCAGTTAGCGGAACCGACATGGCTGAAAACTCAGGAACTGAGGAACAGGGAACGGTCTTTGGTTCATTGTGGAATTGGGTCTGGAGTTGGGGAGTAGCTGATCCAACGGATGTCAGTTCAGTAGATGCAGACGGTTCGGCGTTGGAAATTGAGACGGTCGGAACAGCACAAACTAAGAATACCGGCGAGAATGGTGTTCTGCGGCTGAGGCTTCCTGACCAGCATTCAACGAAGGGACAGAATCTACTCATCGCCCGAAAAGGGAACGATGTGGCATTCCTGCCGGAAAACTCTGAATATTACTGGCAGAACAGCGGTTCGTGGTATCAAAAATCACAGCCGGATATGCTCCGCTGGTTCGTTTTTGATGATCGGAAGATGTATAAGCCCAATGAGGAAGTATCGGTCAAAGGATACGTCCGCGTACTTAGAGGCGGAAAACTTGGTGATATCGAAGGGCTTGGCGACAATGCGAGCGGCCTTACATGGTCAGTACGTGACCCAAGAAACAATGAAATAGCAAAAGGAACCGGTCAGCTTAATGCATTCGGCGCGTTCGATCTGAAATTCAAACTGCCTGACAACGTCAATCTGGGTTATGCAAGCGTTTCGTTGTCCACAAATTCAAATCTTTCCGGAGAGACGTATTCGCATCAGTTCCAGATACAGGAATTTCGCCGTCCTGAATTTGAGGTGACCGCGAAGGTGGATAGTGAAGGCCCGCATTTTGTAGGCGGACAGGCTGATCTTTCGGTAGAAGCGAAATACTATGCGGGCGGGGGCTTGGCAAACGCTGAAGCAAACTGGACCGTGACGGCGACCCCGACAAGTTACACGCCACCAAACAGGGGCGATTATACGTTTGGAACGTGGGTTCCGTGGTGGCGGACTTTTGATTATGGCGGCATTGGCCGTCCCGGTGCCGGCGGTACAACACAGACCTTTAAGGGGGTGACCGACGCTAGCGGAATTCATCGCCTTAACGTTGATTTTGAATCGGTAAATCCGCCGCGCCCTTACACGATAAACGCGTCCGCTTCGGTACAGGATGTGAACCGACAGACATGGTCAGGAAGAACGACAATGCTCGTTCATCCGGCTGATCTCTATGTCGGTATAAAGACCCAAAGAACATTTGTCCAAAAAGGGCAGAAATTTACGGTCGATTCGATCGTCTCTGACCTTGACGGCAATTTGGTGGCTGGACGTGATGTCGAGGTCAAAGCCGTCCTCAAGGACTGGCGTTTTGAAGCGGGAGCGTGGAAAGAGGTCGTCATTGACGAACAATTATGCTCGATCAAGTCTGCTGACAAAGGCGTAAGCTGTGATTTTACGGCTAAGAACGGCGGCAGATATTCGGTATCTGCTCTTGTGATGGATGACCGCGAACGGTTCAACGAAAGCGAGTTCACGGTTTGGGTTCCGGGCGGCAAGACACCGCCTAACCGCAATGTTGAACAAGAAGAAGTTCAGATCATACCGAGCCAAAAAGATTATGCTCCGGGCGATGTGGCAGAGATACTTGTGATCGCTCCGTTTGCTCCTGCCGAAGGTATATTGACGCTTCGCCGCGAGGGAATCGTTAAAACCGAGCGGTTCACAATAAAGGATTCTTCGGTGACGCTAAAGATCCCTATCGAAGAAAAATATCTGCCGAATATCTACGCTCAGGTTGATCTGGTCGGCACGGCTCCGAGAGTAAATGACAAGGGTGAGGTTGAAGAAAAACTGGCTCCGCGTCCTGCCTTTGCGAGCGGAAACATAAGTCTTCCGATCTCAACCGATTCAAGAAAACTGACCGTCACCGCTGAACCGCAGGCCAAAACGCTTGCTCCCGGCGGCGAGACAAAGATCGATGTGGTCGTAAAGGACAAAAATGGTGAGCCTGTGGCCAACAGCGAAGTTGCCGTTGTTGTCGTTGATGAAAGTGTGCTCAGCCTGACCGGTTACAGCATTTCTGACCCGACATCTGTTTTCTATACACATCGCTCCGGCGGAACGACAGATCATCATTTGAGAAAAGATATTTTGCTTGGAAATCCTGCTGATGTCTCGGATGGCTCCATACCGCAGCCAACGCCGCCTCCACCGCCGCCTGCTCCGATGGCAGAGATGAGTGTTGCTGACAGTGTGTCGGCGAGACAAATCTCAGCATTGCCAATGGTCGGACGTTCTGTCGCGAAGATGGCTCCGGGCGGCGGAGATTCACCTGATCAGCCGATACAATTGCGTGAGAACTTTGACGCACTTGCTGTGTTTGCCCCTGCTGTTAAGACAGATTCGAACGGGCGTGTGACCGTTGACGTTAAGCTACCGGATAATCTTACGCGGTATCGTATAACTGCGGTCTCAGTCGATGCCGGAAAACGATTTGGCAAGACCGAATCGAACATCACCGCTCGAAAACCGCTCATGGTACGGCCTTCGGCGCCGAGATTCATGAATTTTGGTGACAAGATCGAACTGCCCGTTGTTATCCAAAATCAGACCGATCAGGATATGACAGTGGATGTGGCCGTGCGTGCGACCAACGCTAACCTGTCAGGAACCACAGGCGGAAACCTGAGCGGTAGCGAGGGTGTTTCTTCGGTTCCGACAAACGGAGACACACTCCCTACCGGTCGTGTTTCTGCCTCCGGCAAGCGCATTCTTGTAAAAGCCAATTCTCGTGAAGAAGTGCGGTTTCCCGCATCGACAATAAAGGCAGGTACCGCACGATTCCAGTTTGCTGTAAGCTCGGGCCGAAACACCGATGCGGCCGAAATATCACTGCCTGTCTGGACACCTGCGACGACGGAAGCGTTTGCGACGTACGGAACGACGGACAAGAACGGTGCGATATTTCAGCCTGTCCAGACGCCGGGAGATGTTTATCCGCAGTTTGGCGGGCTTGAGGTCACAACCAGTTCCACACAGCTTCAGGAATTGACGGATGCCTACATCTATCTGGCGAGCTATCCTTATGCGTGTTCAGAACAGATCTCATCAAGGATGATCTCAACAGCGGCCTTGAGAGATGTTCTCAGTGCATTCAAGGCCAAGGATATGCCCTCGGCAGAAGCAATAGCTGCACAGTTTGAACGTGATATTCAGGTGCTTCAGTCGCGGCAGCGCAGCGACGGCAGTTTCGGCTTGTGGAAACGCGATCGCGAACGCTACGAATATCCGTTCCTGACGGTTCACGTGGCACACGCTCTTGCTCTTGCTAAAGCAAAGGGCTATAAAGTGCCTGATGAAATGCTCAATCGGACAAAGCCTTTTCTGAAAGATGTCGAAAAGCATTTTAACGGCGAATGGTACGTTTCATCGCCGCAGGTTCGGTGGACGATCTCTGCCTATGCTCTCTATATCCGCGACATGATGGGTGATAAGGACGTGGCCAAAGCTAAGAAGCTGCTTGCCGAGGCTACCATCGAGAAGATGCCTTTTGAGGCGTTGGGATGGGTGTTGTCAGTTCTTGCTAATGACAAAGGTTCGGCTGCCGAGGTTGATGCCATTGTTCGTTTCCTGATGAATAGAACTACCGAAACAGCATCAACCGCAAACTTCGTTACCAATTACGCAGACGGTGGTTGGCTGATAATGGCGTCGAACCGCAGAGCTGATGGTGTACTGCTTGAGGCGTTGATAAAAGCGGATCAGAAGAACGATCTCATTCCAAAACTCGTTCGCGGTTTGCTTGCTCATCGTAAGAAAGGACATTGGGGATCGACACAGGAAAACGTGTTCATTCTGCTGGCGATGGACAAATACTTCAACGCGTTTGAGAGTGTCACTCCTGATTTTATGACGAAGGTCTGGCTTGGCAGCACGTACGCAGGCGAGCAGGCTTTCAAAGGCCGTTCGGTCGATTCGAATGTGCTGAACATACCGATGTCATATCTTGTCGAGCAAGGCGGAACATCGAATCTGATCCTTGATAAACAAGGAGCAGGCAGATTGTATTACCGCATCGGGATGAAATACGCCCCGAAGAATCTGAAACTAGATCCGGCTGATTACGGCTTCACCGTTTTGAGGAAGTATGAACCAGTCGATGATCCTGCGGATGTGGTTCAAAACTCTGACGGAAGTTGGACGATCAAGTCAGGAGCACGTGTTCGCGTAAGGCTGACGATGGTTGCACAGGCACGGCGCTATCATGTGGCGTTGGTCGATAATCTGCCTGCCGGATTGGAAATACTCAATCCCGGACTCGCTGTAACGGAAGCGATACCTGCGGACACAGGCGGCGGCAACACAAGCGTCACTACCTTTAGCAGCCGTTCGTTTGGCGGCTGGTGGTGGAGAGCCAACTGGTTCGAACATCAGAATTTCCGTGACGAAAGGGCTGAGGCATTCTCGTCGCTGCTGTGGGAAGGCGTTTATAACTTCACCTACGTTGCCAGAGCCACAACGCCGGGACAATTCATTGCTCCGCCCGCAAAGGCTGAAGAGATGTACGCTCCGGAAACCTTTGGCAGAACCGGAACTGACTTCGTGAACGTGGAATAGTTGCTTTTAGTAATAAAAATAATGGGATAAGAAAACACAGGTTCTTCTTATCCCGTTTTTTGATTTTATTTTACTGTTGTCTCAAGCGACTTAAAGCGATGAGTCCATCTTGATCTTCCGGCCCAGATGTTTAGCCATGAAATCCGTATTTTCTTCAGTTGGCGTTCCGTAATAGTCAGGAGCATCCTTAAGAAATCCGTTCTGACCCTTGTGCAGGGAATTATCGAGGTTGGAAAGTATGTGTGCGGCCTCGTGATAGCAGGCTCCTGAAAGCTCCTTCGCACTGCCGTCGTAGATCCTGTCATAATAGACCTCACATATCTTTAGGTTGAGATCTGTGAGACCGAGAATGTTCCCGTTCGATTCAGCCATTGCAATACTGCCGCCCTTTTTAACGATGATACTTTTTGCGGTGTTTCTGACGATGTAAACGATGACATCCGTCTCAAGCAATGTTGGTGAAGCGTTCTCATCAACAAGGACCGCATCTGCTGAGGAAAACGAACTGGCTTTAGCGATAATGGATGGAAGATATGTTTTTAAGAGTGTTACGGCCTTTTGGGCTGAATCAAGAGAACCACCCTTTTGCTTTACATAAAGAGTGAATGTTGAGCTCATTTTTTTACAAGCCTCCTAATATTAGATCGAAAGATCAGGTAAGTGACGCTGACAAAAGTGATATTTGCATTAGAATATCTTAAATACGGTAACATTGATCTCTGCTTGATAAAATCATTATTTTTGGGGAAACTTCATTTCGTGACAGAGCATTTTTTAAAGGTCGAAGATCTATTGCGTCTTGAGGCATCAGCGGTTGAGCGGGCGGCTGACAACCTTGATCGTGACGCGGCAAACGGTGCAGTGATGCTGATAGCTGACTGCAAAAGCAAGGTTGTAGTAATGGGCGTAGGTAAATCGGGCGTTATAGCCCAAAAGATCGCTCAGACGATGACCTCGACCGGGACGGTAGCGGTCTATGTGCATCCTTCGGATGCGATGCACGGAAGCCTCGGTGTTGTGACGAATGGCGATGTCGTCATTGCCTTGAGCAATTCCGGAGAGACTGAAGAACTTGTTGCAATGCTCCCGGCATTGAAAAATAGGCAAGTGCCGATAATTTCCATCGTTGGCAATTTAGACTCAACCCTTGCACGACATTCTGACGTTGTTCTTGACGCTTCAGTAGATAAAGAGGCTTGTCCGCTAAATCTCGCCCCGACGACCTCTACGACGGTTGCGTTGAGTATCGGCGATGCGATAGCGATGACCGTAATGGAAGCAAAAGGACTGACCGCTGAAGATTTTGCAGCCAATCATCCTGCGGGTCGTCTT
>JAHBSH010000119.1 GCA_019639215.1 Acidobacteriota bacterium | reverse complement strand
GGTATCAATATAGTCATCACTGATCGCCGTACGTTCAGGTCTGTCCGAACCGGAATTGAAATAGCCGCCGCATTGAGAAAACTCTACCCGTCAGTGTGGCAGGCTGACCGCTATCTGCGTCTGCTTGTCAATCAGAATGTGCTTGACCGGCTCAAGAACGGCGAAAGCCCGGAAACCATTGAAAACTCATGGAAAACCGGCCTCGACGAATTCAAAAAACGACAGGCATCATATTTGCTGTATAAATAACTCGGCATGTTTGCCGGACATTCCGGCGCTTTACGTTTTTGTAACAACTAGTTTATTTTCAAGTACTTCCGAATTTTTGGGCAGGTCTATGCTGTTAATATCAATAACGAAAATTTGGATAAAGTTCCAAAAACGTAAATAATACTTATGGATTAAAGTCTGATACCGGTACTTGGATCCCGGTACTTGGATCAAGGAAAAATAAGGATGGAGAGCTATGAATAATAGATTTGCATGGTTTACCCGGGCAGTTACTTGCGTCGCCCTTATGGTAGGACTGTTTGCCGTGAATGCGTTGGCTCAGACGGTCAGCGGAACCCTTCGGGGAAACGTTACTGACGCCAACGGAGCAAGCATCCCAAATGCGACGGTTGTTGCCCGCAACACAGAAACGGGATTGGAAAGGACTGCCGTCACCGGCGGTGAGGGCAACTATAACATGCCTTTTCTGCCTATAGGCCGATATGTTGTTGAGGTTTCACGGTCAGATTTCAACAAGGTCATTCGTGAGAACGTTACGGTCAATCTTAATGACACAACGGTCATTAATGTAAGGCTTGATGCCGGCGTCTCTGGCGAAGTTACGATCACTGACGAGCCGCCGCCGATCAATTCGACCAACGCCCAGATAGCCGGTTCATTGACCAGTCAACAGATATTGGAAAGGCCTGTTGCCAATCAGACAAACTTTTTGACACTTGCGGAAACGTTCACCGGCTTTCAGGAAAATCCGACAAGCGGACAGAACAATCCGACCGCATCTTCCGGTTCATCCGTCAACTTTAACGGAACAGGAACACGCGGTGTTACGTTCCAGATCAACGGCGTAAATAACGATGACTCTTCTGAGAACCAGAACAGACAGGGAGCATCACTTGCAACCATCAAGGAATTTCAGGTCATCACAAACAATTTCACTGCTGAATTCGGACGCGGTTACGGAGCAGTCGTACTGGTGCAGACCCTCTCAGGAACAAATAATTTCAAAGGGAGCGCATATTGGTTCCATAATGACCAGGCATTGAATGCAAAATCTTATTTCTCTCACGGCAACAAGGCAGTGTTTAGGAGAAATCAGATCGGCGGTGTTCTCGGATTCCCAATATATCGAAATAAGTTGTTTGGTTTCATCAGTGCTGATTATCTTAACGACAACGGTGGACTAAATTACACACGTGATATCCCTCTACCAGAAGAATTGAATGAGGCGAACTGGTTCCAGATGTCTCCCGCGAACGATACGCCGTCGAACCGTGAGTTTATCAGGTCGGTATTTGCACGTTTTCAGGGCTTGACCCCGAACGACCCGGCGAACCGTTCACCTCGAACGTATGTCGGTGTCACCAATCGAAACTGGCCGGCTCATGATTATTCAGGTCGCTTGGACTGGAACGCTTCGTCGGCGGATTCGCTTATTGCACGTTGGCAATATACTCACCAGAGATTCGCGACCAATGATGTTGTTATCGGTGAACAGGCAGCCCAAAATAACAAGCAGCAGAATTACGGTGTGACATGGACACGTACATTTTCGCCGTCAGTCGTCGGTGAGTTCAGATACGGCCTCGGCTTGCGTAATACGCTCGTTAATATCGGAGCCGGAAATGACACGCCGATCATGCGTTTCCAGAACCCAGATCCTGTTGTCAGCGGTTCTATTATTGGAAACGCAGGAACTTTTCCGATCCTCCGTTACCAAACGGATCACCAATTTGTTTACAACCTGTCAATGGTTGCCGGAAACAATCACTTTATCAAGTTCGGCACCGACATACGCCGACAGCAGCTTGATGATCGTGCGGACAGCTTCTCGCGTGGTTTCTATTCCTTTAACGGAACATGCAGCAATTTTGTCGATCCGAATCCGCCGCCGGGAACTACGACGGTACTTACAGGATATCGCGATTCACGGACCGGAACCGCTGCTAACCCGCAGGGAAATCTTTCTGGCTGGCTGGCACTTATCAATGGCTGCGTTGCCCAATTCCAAAAAGGGTTCGGGCCTTTCTTCCTTGAAAACCGTATCGGTGAAGCGAATTTCTATGCAGAAGACAACTGGAAGATATTCCCTAACCTGACACTTAACCTCGGTTTGCGTTATGAATTCGTTAGTGCTCCTAATGAAGTAGAGGACAGGATAGATTACGGTTTCAGCAACGACACAAATAACTGGGAACCTCGTGTAGGTTTTGCATGGAGTCCTGATTTTGAAGAAGGATTTCTTTCAACCATTTTCGGCGATCATGGACAGAGTTCGCTCCGCGGCGGATATGGTATTTATCATGGCCGTATATTCCAGTCGGTCTTTTCACAGGGCGGAGCAACCGTTCGTTTCAATCCTCCGAATGCTTTCAATTACGTCGCAAACGGAGTTCCGACGGCTACTTTCAATCCAAATGATCTGCAGAATCCAACTGCCGGATTTGTTTTTACACCGGGCGGGCCTTTGACAGCAAGAGCTGCTCTGGCGATCATCGATCCTGATTTGGAAATGCCTTATACACAACAGTGGAATATGACGTTTGAGCGTCAGCTTCCGTGGAATTCGGCTGTCCGCATCAGTTACACCGGCAACCGCGGTATCGGGCTTTTGAAATACACACTTGATAACCTGCCGGTACACAATGGAGGACCCATACAGGTAGCAAATCACCCATTCAATGGAGTACTTGCAGGGCAAACGATCACGCCTGCTGCTGATCTGTTCTGTGCGGGTACGACCACGGCCAATGCACTTTGTCCAGTCACTCCGATCGGCCCGCTTGAATATAGCCGTGTGGTTCCCAGAACGAATGAGCGTCGTCCAAATCCGCTTAACACGACCAATACACAGGTGAGCAACGGAGCATGGAGTTATTACAATGCTCTTCAGCTCGAATGGTCAAAGAGGCTGAGTCACAATATCAATTTCCAGGCTGCTTATACATGGAGCAAGGCAATTGACACAACGTCAGAAGCCTCTTTCGTAGGAACCGGTGACAGCAATATCAACGGCCCGAGTGCCAAGCTTTCACGCGGACTTTCCCGCTTTCATACACCGCACCGCTTTACGCTGTTTGGTACGGTCCGCAATCCGTTCTTTGACAAAGATCGCGGCATCCTCGGACACGTTCTTGGTGGCTGGGAAGCATCTATGGTATTCAAATGGGCTCATGGAACGCCATTCACTGTTACAGGTACTAGCTTTGATCTGAACCTTGACGGGTTTGGTGAAACAAGGCCCGTTTTAGTTGACCCATCAGTTTTGGGACGCAGTATTTCCAATCCTGCCACATCCCAGCAGATGCTCCCGCAAAGTGCTTTCAGAGGCCCGACGTCAGTTGGTGACATGACCAATCTGCTTGGTCGTAACACCTTTTATGTTGATGGTGTCAAGAATGTCGATATGGCTTTTTCAAAGCGGTTCTACCTGCCATGGGAAGGACAGAACATAGCCTTTAGGGCTGATATGTTCAACGCCTTCAACCATGTTCAGTGGGGATTCCCGAATGCAACTTATACAAGCACCGCATTGGGAACTTTGACCGCTCTGGCGACTCAATATGCACCACGTACCATCCAGTTGTCCTTGAAATATACTTTCTAGGAATGAACGGATGAAAAGACCGGCGTCTGTGTCATAATTGTCACAGGCGCCTTTTTCATTAATATGACCGACCAGATCAAAGATGTCTTTCTCTCATCAGCAAGCTCCGGCAATGCGGCTTCTGTCACATTTGATGGCGATATCATTTCCTCTATTGCCTTCGGATCCTCGGCAGCTTCGTCAGGACTGCGTCTTACCGCCGGTTACATTGATGTTCACAATCACGGGGCGGTCGGCATTGACGTGAACGAAGCCGATACCGATGGGTTGTTAGAAATAGCAAGGTTTCTTGCCCGAAACGGTGTGACCGCTTGGCTGCCAACGCTTGTGCCTGATTCGGATGAGAATTATCGC
The DNA here is from genome assembly GCA_019639215.1 of Acidobacteriota bacterium. GTDB lineage: Bacteria > Acidobacteriota > Blastocatellia > Pyrinomonadales > Pyrinomonadaceae > OLB17. The sequence continues at coordinate 2,785 of JAHBSH010000119.1, read as the reverse complement.
CGTGTCATCGAAGCCATTGACCGTTTGATGGAAATACAGGCAGAAATGCCGATCGCTCAGGCGGTCGGTGTTCATTACGAAGGCGTTTTTGCAAATGAAAAGATGTGCGGGGCATTGCGTCCGCAATTTTTCAAACGCTTTACAGGCGGCGAAGCCGCATCGTTGCCGCGACTAAAGCATGGTGTTCACATGACCACCTTTGCCCCGGAGGTCGAGGGCGGCATTGAACTTGTCCGCGAACTGAAACGACTCGGCTGGGTCGCGTCCATAGGCCATACTCGCGCTGATATCGAAACGCTGAACGCTGCTTTTTCCGCCGGAGCTTCACACGTCACGCATTTCTTCAACGCTATGACAGGCATTCATCATCGCGATGTCGGCGTAGCCGGATGGGCGTTGACTACCGAAGGGGTGACGTTCGATATCATCGCTGACGGTCTTCACGTAAACCCGAAAATGCTCGATCTGGCGTGCCGGGCAAAATCGCCGGACAATGTGCTTCTTATCTCAGATTCGGTTGCCCCGACCGGCCTCGGCGACGGAACATTCGATCTCTGGGGCGAAAATATCTCGGTCACCAACGGCAAAACGCAGAATGAACGCGGCAGCATCGCCGGTTCTGTCATCACAATGCACGACGCCGTCCGCCGTATGCTCTCGCTCGGTTTCAGTATGAGCGAGATTGAGCAGATGGCCTCGGTAAATCCTGCGCGGCTTCTTTCGCTTGATGTAGAAATGGGTTCGGTCGAAGCAGGCAAGCGTGCTGATCTGGTCGTGTTCAACGAAAGCAATGACATTGAGCGAGTGATCGTCGGTGGAAAAGAGGTCGATCTCGGAGCCTGACAAAACGTGAAAGCACGAGGCGGTCTGACCAACCTCGTGCCTTCGTCCTTCCCTCTGCTCAAAAAAACTCAGACCATTAATTGTTTTCTGCCGGTGGCGGCCCCTGACGCGGCCCCCTAAATCCCTTGTCGGGATCAGGTCGCTTTGCTTTGAACTCCGCCAGCTTGGCTTTTTGCTCATCCGTGAGTAGAGCAAATGCCTGAGACATAAAGCGTGCTCTTTCTACCGTGAGCTGTACATCGTATCCGGCTTTCTCGTTCGCTATAGCCGTTACGACGGCCTCATCGAAAGAACCGTTCTCGGTTGCTGCCTTCATTTTCTCGTGAACACCTTTGAGTGACTCACGTATCGGCTCGACCGCCGCCTTGTTGGCTTCGTGCAATTCTTTGAGTTTTGCTTTCTGCTCATCGGTCAGGTCCAGTCCTCGAAACATCGGCCCAAAACCGCCTCTTCCTTCCGGACCGCCTTTTCCACCAAAATGAGGGCGTTTTCCGCCTCGTTTGCCGGGTTCAGAACTCTGTGCAAAGACCAGAGCTGACCCGATCCCCAATATAGCTATTACAGCTACTGCTATTACCGTTATGTATGATCGCTTCATTTTCGTTGCGTACTCCCTTTTATACTTCCTAAGGATGCGTTCAGCGTTTTTGTCGCTGCACATGACATTAGACGAAATTTCTTTCCCGGCGAATGTATAGAAATCGTCGAAATACGTAAAGAATTGTAAAACCCGATGCAAGAGCAAAAAATATGACGTAAAATGCAACAGGTATGGATAAGGTTCTCATCATTGATGACGACGAGGAATTGTGCGAACTGGTCTCAGAATATCTGACGGTCGAGGGGTTTGAAACCGAGGCTGTGCATGACGGCCAATCGGGTCTCACAAGAGCACGTTCCGGCGATTATAATCTTGCGATCCTGGATGTGATGCTGCCAAAGATGAACGGATTCGAGGTTTTGCGAGATCTGCGAAAGGATTCAACCCTTCCGGTTCTGATGCTTACGGCTCGCGGTGACGATACCGAACGGATCGTAGGGCTTGAAACAGGTGCAGATGATTATTTGCCAAAGCCTTTTAATCCTCGCGAACTTGTCGCACGGCTTCGCGCCATTCTTCGACGGGTAAATTCCGAGGACGGCGAAAGCGTTCTGGCAGATAAACTGGTGATCGGCGATGTCGAGATCTCTGCCTCGGGGCGTTCCGTTAAACTCAACGATGAAGAGCTGCCGCTCACATCGGTAGAATTTGACCTGTTGGCAATGCTGCTGAGACATGCAGGGAACATTGTTAAGAAAGATGACCTGAGCGAGACCGTTCTGGAAAGGGAACTTTCGCCGTACGACCGCAGTCTGGATATGCATATCAGCAATCTGCGGAAAAAATTGGGGGCTCGGCCCGACGGAACTGACAGGATCAAGACCGTCCGCAGCGTCGGCTATATCTATACAGTTGTATGAATCTGTTTCTAAAGATCTTTCTCTGGTTTCTTGCCGCGATCTTTCTGATGCTCGGCGTTCTGCTGTTCCTTAACTGGACCGTGCAGACAGAGCCGACCGTCAGCCGCTGGCGCGTTTCCGTTCGCAACCAGACCAATCTTTATTCCACCGCCGCCGCACAGATATTTGAGGACAGAGGCGAAGAAGGCCTGACAAAATTTCTTGAACAGATCAGAGGCACCGAAGGAATAATCGGTGAGGTAGATGTCGTCGGTGAGGATGGCAGGGTTTGGGCTCCACGTGGTGTTGATGTTCGCAATTATGAAGAATTGATCAAGCGAACCTTTGCCTCAAATGATGTCGAGATGGAAAATCGCGAACCGGAAAGCGCTCTTACCGCAAAACGGTTCACGGCAAACGGGAAGCAGTATCTGATGATACTTCGGTGGGAAAGGGCAAAGATCACTCCGTTCTTTGGCGAATCTCCATTGCGTTATGCCCG
>JAHBSH010000118.1 GCA_019639215.1 Acidobacteriota bacterium | reverse complement strand
GTAATACTCGCTGCCCGGCAACTCTATAGCCGCCGTGACTTGAATATTTGGGACAAGCGATTGCCAGAATCTTCTTCCCGAGACGGACTTCAAAGAGCCGCTTTCACCGAGAATGATCGCGAATCGTCCACCGGGAACCAGCCGTCTCAGCGCTGATTCGACGTGGCGAAATCCGAACTTGCTTTGGTTCCTTTCGACGCGTCCGCCGCTGGATGAGAACGGCGGGTTGGCAAGAATAACATTCAGGGCGATGCTTTCCGGCAGCAGATCGTCGATGAACTCGGCGTCATGTCCGGTAGGGTCGAGACCAACCATAGATGCAAGCTCACGGCGTCGTGGATCGATCTCGTTGCTTACGACCGTCGAACCCGCCGCTAATGCCCATACCGCCAGGCTGCCGGTGCCGCAGGACGGTTCAAGCACCGTGTCTTTGTCTTTAAGGTTCAAAAGATAGGCGGCAAGGTAGGCGATAGAAGCCGGAGTAGAAAACTGCTGAAAGGCGATCTGCGTCTCGCTTCGCCACGATTGGGTCGGAAGGCGCTTTTGCAGAGGTTTGAGTATCTCGGAGCAGGCAGCAGAAGGATCGCTTGATGACAACAGTTGTCTCCCGCACCTCGTCCATATTCGGAAGTTCAATGCCGTCTCCGCGATCTCGTGACAGAGATGCGGGTCGATAGAAAAACCGTCTATCCCTTCGGCATTGCAGAGTTCCTGAAGGTCGCGGTTTGTGATCGGTTTTGCTTCCGTATCTATGATGCAGCCGATCCGGTCGATCAAAGAGAGCGGTATATGGTTTTTGGGATTGTCCATCGGACTGGCCTGTGAAATGAGTTCTGCATCTTGCCAGCCGCTTGTTTCCTGGGTTACGCATCGGGCAGTTGCTGCTTCGCCTGTTCAAGACACTCCGGGCTAAGCTCTTTCAGCCATTCCACGACAGTGAGGGAAACAAGTCGATGGCCCGAAAGCAGAGCCTCGTCAATACCCTTGATGCTCCCATTCCAGGTTAGAATTTGGACTTTATCCTCGTAGTTAAACGATTTCTGATCCGATAGTCGAAGCCGCAATAAAGCGGCAAGTGCCCGGGCAACGTGCGGATTGGTGAAGTTGTCATTGTCGAAAGCAATCTCAAGCGGCTTGCTGCAAGCGGTCTCAACGATCTCTCTATGTGATGTCGCAACGCCGCTGTTTCCGACCACGTATCTGTCAGACAAGAATCTTTGGGCTGTTGCCGCTTTCAGCGCCCCCTCAGTAACCAGAACCGGCCTGTCTAAACCGGAACACGAATCGGCGTGATGCAGAGGAGCTCCGGGACCGCAGCCGTCCTTTTCCTTCAATGACGACAGCCATACATAACGCCCCGACCTGTTGGGGATATATCGCATAAAGCGTATCTGGCAAGCTTGGATCAGCCCGTCAGATCCAATGAACGGGATCAACATCAGATCATCGTAAGAATTCTGCCCGCTCCAAAGGCGCCACCGTCCGTTCGCACTACGCCAGAATCCCGGTATTCCGTCAAATGAATTGACACCTTCTTTCGCCAGTGCTTCGACGAGCCGTACAACTAATACCCGCCGCTCATTTACCGATCTTGGGAGACTTCCATACCGAGAGAGATCTTGTGTCCCTCTTTCTAGCAAACCGCCTCGTCCATACAGTATTTCGCGATTGGACAGTGCCGGTGACAGTTCTATGAGTCTTCGATAAACCGTGTCTCTTATAGCTGGCGGAGCGAGAGGTTTCGATAACTGAGCTCTCTTCCGTTTAGAAAAGCTCTTGACGGTTCTTTTGAAATTGACATCAACCCCCGACCGCGACCGGTCTTTATAGTAAACTCCCCATCCGTACCGGCTCACTCGATCCGCATTCCAGGTAGAGCGGGCACAGAATGCTATCGTGTCCGTCGCGGTCGTACTGCACCAATCCGGCTTTCCGCAGATGCCGCATGGATGCTTTTTTGAGACTCGCCTGTATCCGGTTCCGGCCATTCTCGCATTCCTTCCTGCTGCAATGCCCGCCGCTTGTTTATCTTCCGATGTCACAATTGCTGATTCAAAGAACCGCGCAACACATCTGTTTTACAAAGGGTCGGATAAAACACTCATTCGATGTTGGTATCGTAGGCAGGTTCTATCCACAGAAAAACAAGCCATTTACTCTCGCAAAAGACAAAGAGATGGGGCTGAGCCGGCAAGGCATTTCAAGAACACATTAGGCGCGGAAACGAGATGCCCCCTTACCACTAAGAGCGTGGAGCGTACATTATAATTGCCATCCCAAATAGAGCCATGAGGGCTCCAATGATATCGAATCTATCAGGAGCTACCTTATCAATTCCCCAACCCCAAAAAAGTGCAACTAACATGAAAATACCGCTATACGCTGCCTGCACACGTCCAAACGTGGCCGGTTGAAGTGTTGGTAAAATTCCATAGATAAACAGCACCACACCTCCTGCAAGTGCGTACCAGGCGCTTTTTCCCTCCCGAATCCAAAGCCATATTAAATAAGCACCGCCCAATTCAGCTATTCCCGTCACTATAAAGAACAAAATAGATTTCGCAATTATCATCTGGTTGTCGATATCATCTCCCATTTTGATTGTCTGAAATTAGATTGTAGAATCTAAAGTTAACTTGAGGTCAAGAGGTCAATGATGCAGGAATTAACCATCGGCGAAGTCGCCCGCTTGTCGGATCTGCGAGTATCAGCGATTCGTTATTACGATAGTCTCGGCCTGCTGCCAAAAACGCGTAGGGTAAGTGGGCACAGACGTTTCGAGATCGAGGTCATCGAGCGTCTGACCTTTATAAAAACACTGCAGCAGGTCGGATTCGGTCTGGATGAGATCGCCGCACTGAGCGAAGCCTTTGAAACTAAGAACGGGGCGGTTGCCCTCTGTCAAAAATTGGCTCGACAAAAACTTACGGAAGTGGACAAAATGATCGCTCGCTTGAAGAGCGTCCGGAAAACTTTGGCCGGATCGCTCAACTGTAACTGCTCTGATCTAAGCGAGTGCGCTGAAACATTGACGGGGCACGACTAGCTATCCGGCCTGCGGTGTAATGTGACATTGTATGTTGATAAATGTTGCTTTTCACCGCATTATTGAGGTGTGGACAAACAGCAAGCGTCAACAATAAGAAAGCGTGGCATCTTTACTCTTGCCCAGGGCAAAGAGATCGGACTGAGCCAGCAGGACATTTCAAGACTTGTTGCCGCAAAAGACCTCAAGCGTGTTGGCCGCGGGATCTATCTTCACCCGGATGCTAAACTCGATCGAGATGTGGGATTCCAAATTGCCTTTGCGAAATTCGGCCCCGATGCGGTGATAGGCAGCCTTTCCGCTCTTTACCACTATAATTTTGCCGAACAGGTTCCAGGACAAGTTTGGGTGCTTGTTCCTCCGGGAAAAAGAACAAGAGTACGCGGCTATAAACTTATCCGAACAAAAACGAGACTCGACAAAGAGATCGTCGATGAAAAGGGCTATCGGATCGTTACGGTCGAAAGAGCTGTGATTGAAGGACTGAAGTTCATCACAAAGATCGGCGAAAGGACGGCGATCAAAGCCGCACGGGAATCCCTTGCCGACAGACTGACAACTGAAATTAAGCTTGCGAAAGCTGCTAAAAAGCTGGGGCTCGAATCGGTGCTTGCCAAGTATCTGGAGGTCATAATGTCATAAATGGCCAGGTCCTAACTGTAATTCTTGAATCAACGTGTTAACGAAGTAAAAGTTTGGCGCCGATTGAGGATCATGTTGGCGTGCTGTTTATTACCCATCACAAGCAATTACTTTTTTGGAATATCCCGCCGCTAACCAGCTGAAATTTATAGCTTGACAACTATAATATCCACTATTATAGTGATGTTGTGAAGGGAAAGCTTATCACATTCGTCGAGGTCCCGGTGTTTGTCAAAAAAATCGACGACCTTGGAAGTATTGACCTGTTAACAGCTATTCAAGACGAATTGATAAAGAACCCTGAACGCGGTGACGTCATACCCGGCGCTAAAGGAGCAAGAAAGGCACGTATCGCCGATCCTTCACGCCAGAAAGGTAAGCGAGGCGGTTTCCGATATATTTACGTTTATTTTGAGGTTCACGACCGAATATACCTTCTCTACATCTATGGAAAGAACGAGCAGGAAAACCTCACTCGTGAACAAGCGAAAATGCTCGGTGAGATCGTGACGGAGACTAAAGAGAAATTGAAGCAAGGAGGTAAATAAAATGGACAAGAAGATGTTTGATGAACTGATGACAGGTGCGAAGCAAATGCGCGATCACGCGGCCGGCAAAAAGGTTGCGGGCGTTCGCGAGGTCGTGCGTGAGATAAAGCCTCCGAGACCGTTGGCAAAGGAAGATATCATCAGGCTCCGTCGGAAACTCCGGGTTTCGCAGGCGGCATTTGCTTTGCTCTTAAATACTTCGGCCGCCACGGTTCGGGCATGGGAACAAGGTGTTAATACACCAAGCGGCTCCACACTGCGACTGCTGGCTATAGCTCGGAAGAATCCGGAGGCCCTCTTTACGGTTTAAGGTGGAATCCGGCAATTTGTCGGGTTCGCATTTAAGGTTTGCAGTTGGCTTTAGTAGCCATCTTCCCGCACACCAATTTGAGTGGACCTAATTTCCTTTCCTGGCTGGGAACAAATCCTAACTCTTGCTTACAAAACCGAGTTTGTCCGCAATTTCCTCCGAGATCAGAGTTACGAACCACCAGTAGCAAACTCAAGGCTCTCGAAGCCTGTCTGAACGGGCCGCCGCGTCAGGTCGAATTAACACTGATCTGCTGCCGCTTTTCGCGGCCGTACTAGTGCACGGTACTTTTGAAATCAGTTCCTGCTCGACCAAAAGATAGGAACTAGTTATTATTTATGGTTTACTCATACCCTCAAAATATTGATATTTATCAGCACGGTATTTTAATTGAAGATGATGAGATCCCAGCATCACTAAGTCGTATTGCAACCACGAAGTTGCCGATTTATTCTAGTTTCAATCTGGCAATCATTGACGCCAACGGACAGTCGCTAAATCAGACCGGAGCGGGTCTTGCGAGCGTAAGTGAAGCTCGCTTTCGCTCGGATTATGATGAAGAATATGATTTACGATATTGTGTTCTTTCAACTCTATACCACTTGAACCGCCTTATCGATCTTTATGTGCTGAACTGTCAGCAATTTGAAAAAAGGCATCCAAAAGGGACGGCCATACGTGGTAATCTGCATATTCCAAACGCGTATTACGAGGTGGACGCTTTCCTGACTTCGGCCCGGCGAATTTATGATTCAGTCTCAAAGGTGCTTTGGAAACATTATTACAAAAATTCTAAAGGCCGGTGGAGGTCGATTCGCTCGGCTGTCAAGTCACTTGATAGGGTTCCGCCAGACTTCGCAGACATATTAAAGACGAGTTGGACGACAATCGGTGAACCTCTCACTAACTATCGAGACTGTGTTGTACATTACGTTCCGTTAACAAACGGAATTGAGACCGGCTGGATGGACTTTTATGAGGATCGGTGGGGTATGACAGTGAAGCTCCCTACTAACCCCACATCCAAAAGTCGAAGCGGATTCGATTTTGCGAGCGGCCCGGATGCTCTAACCTACTGTCACGACACAACCACTAAACTAATGAAATTGTGTACTGATTTGATGGCCTTAAAAGAGATTTCTGAATATCTTAACAATCCACCGAGATAAGGTGCGAACGATTAGCAAATTGCTACTAATCGTCGCAACAAAACAGGTTCTTAGTATTTCGGCTTCATCTCCTCCAATCTTCGATCCATATCCCTGAAGAAACCGGTCACAACAGTTGAGACCATCCTGAGACGTGCCGCCTCGGTTGCAGCGGTCTGGTTGATCGCCGCTGCCTCTGTCCGCCCCTCGAAGTTCAACTGATTAGCAACTTTCTCCATATCGGCGGATCGTCGAATACCCGAAAGCTGGATTCCGGCTCGCCGTCCTTCACGATCATCTGCTGCTTCCAACGATGCAGCACATTCTCGTTCACTCCCGTCTCCCGCGAGATCGCCGCGATACTCTGACCAGATAAATACTTACGTACTACTTCTTTCTTGAACTCCAAATCATACTTTCTCATATACCTCATTATAAGAGACTTTTTTGTCCTGTCTCATTAGACCATGTCACTTATTAACCACTCGCCTTCACCTGCCCCTTTGTAGGTTTGCGGAACCATTTCCCAACGTGGAATATTTGCTGTGAATTTTCTCCCATCTGATCCGGCAAAAAAATGTGCTATGTTGATATTTTTCGTTACTGAAACAAAAGTCCGGTTCATGCCAAAACTTCGACCCATTTCAAGACCGAAAATTCCATGAGCCTGCTCGTGAAAAAGTTCATTGCCCCAAATTGAGTTCCAGACTTGATGGGTGGCTGCAGCTTTAGCATAACCTGCGGTCAAGCTACCGGTTTGAGCATACGTTGTCCGAGCTTCCTCACTGAGGATATGTCCGGCTTCTTGAAACGCTTGTATTTCTAGGGATGTTTCCGTACCTCGATAAACGCGATTTTCATTATTTTTCCCACATGATCCAAGAGCTGGAGTGTCAAGCAAAATGGAGCCTCCGGCATCTAAAGCGCAGGCAACAGAAAGCACGGCTGCCGCCGCCAAAATGGAACTCATCGTTGACAGAATACTATTGACGTTTATGACTATTGTTGTCTCAGCGATGCTGTAACGTCCGCTTGGATCGGTACGATTTGCAGGATCGTTATCCGCATAGACATATTTATGAAGAGATTTTGGTTCAAATTGAGAACCTTCATAACTATCTTGTGAGAGGAATCGTCCGGTTTCGACATTCAAATATCTTGCTCGATTGTAGTAGAAGCCGAGGTCGGCGTCGAACTGTTCGCCGGCATACAAATAATTGTTGTCTGTCGTGCCAGTGCGTTCGATGATCGTGCCGAACGCGTCGTAGCTGTATGTGTCGGTTAGGCTTCCGTCTGTGGAGCTCAGTCCGCGGACGCTACCGTGGCCGTCGTAGTTGTAGAAACTGACGGCAGTGTTAGATCGCTGTGAGATCAGATCAAGGCCATAGGTGT
>JAHBSH010000117.1 GCA_019639215.1 Acidobacteriota bacterium | reverse complement strand
TGCCGGAGTTTCCGATGACGGGAGCCGCGTGGTGCTCAACCTGAGCGAGGCCGGTTCTGAGATCGGGGACATTCGCGTGCTGGATGCTGCGACGGGAAAGCTGCTGCCGGATATCATTCCTCATTCCGGCTGGGGACATTTTGCGGGCGGCAGCAATTCGGAGATCTTTTACCAACAACTAAAGAGCTATGATTTCCGCGATCCCGAATTTATGATGAATGCCCCGAATAAACTGCACATCGTGGGCACTTCTGTTTCAGATGACATCACAGTAGTCAGCTCGGCCAAAGATCCTGAGCTGAATATTCCGGCGGCGTCTCTTGCGATCGTTCATAGTTTCAAGGACTCGCCGTATATGATCCTTGGCATATATACAGTGGACAATAATGTTACCCGCCATTATGCTCCGCGATCGGAGCTAAGAAGCAAGAAGATCAACTGGCGGCCTTTGACCGCCGTTGAAGACGAGATCCGCAATTATTTTGTTAAGGGAAGTGATATCTTTTTTGTCACGGGCAAGGGAAATCCGAGGTTCAAACTGATCAAAACCTCGCTGAAAGATCCTGATCTGAAAACAGCCGTAACGATCGTTGAAGGCGATGAGGAATGGCAGCTTTCACCCGATAATTTTGCACAGACAAAAGATCATCTTTTGTTCGCCAAAAGCAAAAATGAGCTTATTGCCAAAACATTTATTTACGAGTTCAAAACAGGCAGAATATCTGAAGTCTCAGTGCCGCTTTCCGGAAATATTTTCCCCAGAAGTTTATCTGAACACGACAACGAGGCCGCATTGATCAACAGCGGTTGGAATACTCCAGACAACATCTTTAAGTATGATGTGAAGAACCGAATATTGTCAGAAGGTGTTTTTCATTCGTCGGCCAGGTTTTCCGGCCTGAAAGATGTGGTGTTCGAAGAGGTCGAGGTGATGTCGCACGACGGCGTGGCCGTTCCGCTGAGCATTGTTTATAAAAAGAGCCTGCTGAAAAAAGATGGTTCCAATACCGTTTATATGCAGGGCTATGGAGCGTTTGGCGAGGTCGCGTACAGGCCGTTTTTTGACCAAAGCTATCTTCCGTTGCTCGAACGCGGTGTCGTTCTCGCGTTTGCACACGTTCGCGGCGGCGGCGAAAAAGGAAGCGAATGGCATCTGGCGGGAAAGAAGGAGACAAAACCCAACACATGGAAGGATCTCAATGCCTGTGCCGAATGGCTTATCAGGAACAAATATACTGCGGCGGAAAGATTCGGCATTTCGGGAGCAAGCGCAGGCGGAATTTTGATCGGGCGTGCGATCACCGAACGGCCCGATCTGTACAGGGTCGCAATTCCGAAAGTCGGCGTTCTTAATTCACTGAGGGCGGAATTCGCCCCCGGCGGTGAAGGGCTTGTCCCCGAATTTGGAAGCATTACCAACAAAAAGGACTTTCCCGCATTGTACAAAATGGATGCGTATCAGCACGTTCAGGACAAAGTGAAATATCCGGCACAGCTCATCACGACCGGTTTTAATGACCCGAGAGTGCCGAGCTGGTTGCCTGCGAAATTCGCCGCCAAAATGCAGGCAAAGAACGGGTCGGCAAATCCGGTGTTCCTCGACGTGGATTTCGGAACCGGCCACTTCGGAGCCGCCACCGCAAAGGAAAGGTATGCCCAAATTGCAAAGGAATACGCCTTTTTATTATGGCAAACCGGCCACCCGGAATTTCAGCCCTAGATCGAACGGAAGCTGACGGGGTACATTATCTGACGGTTCATATATAAATTTCAGGGTTTTCGCATTTAATCGAAAAATAAACTCAGATTGCCGCTCTTTGCGTTTGGCGACGGGCGGCATTTTATTTCTGACTGCGGTAGAATCGACGAGGATTTGTTTTCAGAACGGATCGGGATGGAAAATCGTCACAGGATACTGATAGTTCTTTTTGCGGTGATAGCGGCAATATGCCTTGCCGGGTTTTACAGGAGCTATTTCAGTTATTTTCCTGACATCGGGCGTTTTCCGGCGCTTATTCACATACATTTTATTGCTTTTTTAGGTTGGTTCGGTTTTGTCATATTACAGCCGATACTGATCTGCAAAGAGCAGTATGTTCTTCATCGCAAGATAGGCAAGCTCTCATATTTTCTTGCTCCTGTCCTCGTTCTGACCATTCTTTTACTGACCCGCGAAAAGGTATTGAGAGAGATCGCCGATCCTGAGGCAAATGCGTCCATTACGGCATTTATCGGATTGATGGATGCCGTCTCATTTTCGGTCTGTTATCTGATCGCAATGATAAAACGCAGCAACACCAGATGGCACGTTGCATTTATCATCGGAGCGACGCTGATCGCATTGAATCCGGGCTTGGCAAGGCTCTTTGATCAGATCGCTGCTGGATTGGGGTTGCTGGCAGCCGTTCTGACGCCGTTCATAGTCTCGATCTCGATCTTCATCTTTGAAAAGATCAGTTACAAACGCCCGATAACGCAAAGCCCCTATTTTGTGTTTTTCCTGTTGTGGACCCTGGAGATAGTTTTATTCATAACCGTTCCGCAGACCGAACTGTGGAAGACAGTGTTTACAAAAATCGTGCAAATATTATGAAAACCGATAGTTTAGCCATTTGGCAGTAGCGGTACTAAAGGGCAGGATGATTTGCTCGCCTCTTCTTTTGTGCTTAAAATTTTTCCAGACGGGTATGTCGTTAAGAACGGTAAAGGTCACACGTTATGTAACGCCGCTGCGCGAGGGCGGTTCGCTTCCTGCTATTGTTGAGGCCGATGATGACGGGCTGTATGTACTGAAGTTTCGCGGTTCAGGCCAGGGCAAAAAGGCTCTGATAGCTGAACTGCTTGGCGGAGAGATCGGGCGTGCGTTGGGTTTGAGGGTTCCTGAGATCGTCTTTGCCGAACTCGATCCGGTGCTGGCGATGACCGAACCAGATCCTGAGATACAGGAGCTTATGAAGGCAAGCTCCGGGCTTAACCTTGCTCTTGATTATCTTCCCGGATCGATAATGTACGATCCGGCATTAAAACCGCCCGATGCCGATCTGGCATCGCGTATCGTCTGGTTCGATGCCTTTATCGCAAATGTTGATCGCACGGCCAGAAACGCGAATATGCTGTTGTGGCACAACGACATTTGGCTGATCGACCACGGAGCTTCATTATATTTTCATCATAACAAAGCGACGTTTGCGGACAATGCGCGAAATCCTTTCCCGATGGTCAAGGACCACATTCTGAAGCGATTTGCAGAGAACATATCTAGTGTCGATGGTGAATTGGCAGAGATCCTCTCAGAGCAAAAACTTTCAGATATAATTTCAATGATCCCTGATATGTGGCTTGATGAACCGGAAGCGGAAAAAACGGCTTATCTGGACTTTTTCACGCAGAGGCTCGCGGAGCCGAGAGATTTTGTAACGGAGGCGGCAAAATGAGCGATAAACAATGCACGTTCGATTACGCAGTCTTTCGTTTTGTACCGCGTGTTGAGCTGGAAGAATTTTTCAACGTTGGCGTTATCGTTTCGTGTCCGGCGTTCACATTTCTGGATGCCCTTGTTGCCGTCAACGAAGAAAAGCTGAGATGTTTTGCACCCGACACGCCCCTTGATGAAGTGAAAGAATATCTGGCTATAATTCCCCAAATATGCGCCGGAACAGGCAGCGATACAATAAGCAAAATGCCGCAGCGTGAACGCTTTTACTGGCTAACGGCACAGCGAAGCACCATCATACAATCTTCGCCTGTTCATACAGGCCTTACGTCCGATCCGGCGGCGACGCTCAAAGCTCTTTTCAAAAAATATGTCCACTGAGGTTTGCTGCAACGTTTGAATGTATGAGACGTTCTAAGAATAGACCAAATACTTTTAGGAGAATTTATGAAGTTGATTAAATATACCTTGACCGCATTTTTATTTGCGGCTGTTGCTATGACAACTGCGGTTTCCGTTTTTGCTGATCAAGCCGCATGGATAACAAAAGCTCAGGCTGAAAAAGCCGCAGCGTTTCTTAAGAAACAGAAAGAGATCCGCCACTATTGTGCCCCGTGTAGTGATAAGGGTGACAGCGTAGAAGATATCTCATCGGTTGAGGCGGTGAAGATAGACGGACAGGAATACTGGGAAGTCCAAGTTAATGGCAAAGGTATAGACCTTGCCTATGTTTATTTCAAGACCAAGAAGGGCAAATGGAAAAACCTGGCTAAGGAAGTAAAGGTCAAGGTCAGCGACGTTCCGAAAACTCTGTCAGCAGAATAGTTTACGTTGACAGAACAAGAGCAGGTAAATGATAGGGGGTCGATGACCAGAATGTCGGCTCCTTTCTATTTTGGAAAACATCAATGATCAAAGGGTTAGGTGCATAATGAATTTAAGATCAACTCATTACATGGCAGTGATAGTTTTATTGACCATGATATTTACCGGTTGCGGAAAGGCTCAGATACCGGAGTATCAGGCCGGATCGGGGCAATCGAACAATACAAATTCTCAAACCGGCAATGGAAACGCGAACGCACCTTCGGCCGATACAGCACAGCAGCGGGCTGACCTCGTTGCTATAGCCGACGGACGAAAGGAAGACGAAGATCCTACCGCAGCTTCTGTTGATAAAGCATTTGTAAACCGGATTTACAAACAAAACGAAGCTTTGATACTTAAACAAAGCAAAGTTGAATGCAATGATGACGCCGGAGACGGCGTGGAAGTTATAGGCACGGTCAAAGGCTCATTTACAAAACCTGAAGCCCAAGAGACAGCTTATCTTTATGAACGCTGCCGGGCAGGACGCAGTTTTGGCATTGGCGGTCTGGTCATTGCGGCGGGAGACGCCGTTGCCGTTCATTACTTTTTTGGTGAAGGCGGCCTCTATTCCGGGATCTCCTCGCCCGGAGATATTAACGGGAACGGTACTGCGGAGATAGTTCTCAGATCAGTCGGTTCGGGACAGGGATATACCGAAGCGATGGTAACGGTCTTTGAGTTCGCAGATCCAAACGCAAAGGCGATCGGCCAGACCATGACCTACAGCAGTAACGGCGGAGCCGCGATGTCTGAGGCCGACATTCTAACCACTGCTTACAATATCAGTGTTGAAAAGGGTACTACGCCGGTGTTCTACCGTGAGACATACGAGATGAGAGGTTCTGCAAACAAATGGTCGCTTGCCAAAAAGAGCGAGCAGTTCAAGCTGGATGAAGTGACCGTAAATGATCTGCAAAAGGTAAGTAATTAACAGACCAGCATCGTCTGAAAACGTCTGAAAGCTAGCGGACTTGTTTTGTCATAGCTCTCAGACGTTTCTCTTTCTAGGAAGGGATCGGGTCTTTACGTTTCGTGTTCCATTTACCTCTGGTAAAATCGGGAAATTTTACCGGAGCAGAACCTTTCTGGACTGAGATCTCGCTTAATGGTCCCGGAGCGCTCCATGCTGCGGCGTCGTAAACATCCATATCGGGGACAAGGCCTTCGCGCATACATTGAACCAGCCGCCAGCACATCAGATAATCCATACCGCCGTGGCCGCCTAATTTTCGAGCCTGTTCACCAACGACACGCCACAAGCTGTGTTCAAACTTTTCCTTGTAGGCGTCTATCGTCTGCCATCGGTGATCGGCCTTGTCCTTTTCGATATAAATGCGTGAAGGATAATCGCGAAAGATGCCTTTCGTTCCTTGGATCAGATTTATGCGGTCATACGGCCTAGGCGTCGTTACGTTGTGCTGCAGCATTATTGAACGGCCCTTTGCGGTCTTTATCAGGTTGGTGTTGTAGTCGCCGCATTTATAGACCTCTTTCTGCCGAGGGTCGTCTGCTGCAACGTGTTCCTTGCGGTAATCCTGCAAGCCGAGGCTGCCGGAACTCATTGCAACCATGAACTCAAATTTGTCGCCGCGATTCACATTCATATAATTGGCGACCGGCCCGATGCCGTGTGTCGGGTACAAATTGCTGTCGCGAAGAACATGATGAGCGCGTCGCCAAAGGCCTTCGTCCTTGGTTTCAAAAAGTATCGCTCGCAGGTCGTGATTGTATGCTGCCTCGCCGTGTATGACCTCACCAAATATGCCGTCGCGGACCATGTTGAGTATCAGCAGTTCGTCATAATCGTAACAGCAGTTTTCCATCATCATCATATGACGGCGTGTCTTTTCTGATGTGTCAACAAGCTGCCAAAGCTCTTTGATCGTATAACCGGCGGGAACCTCGACACCGACGTGTTTACCGGCGTTCATTGCCGCCAAAGCCTGCGGAACGTGCCATTCCCACGGAGTGGCGATAAAGACAAAGTCGATGTCGTCTCGTTTTAACATCTCCTCGTATCCGCGGTCTCCTTTGACATGAACTGCAGGCTCAGGCTGTCCGGCCTTTGTTACCATCGCCTTTGCCCTGTCAGCCTTTTCCTGAACGATGTCGCACAGCGCAGTTACACGGACATTCGGCACGTTGAGAAACTCGCTCAAAACGCTCCTTCCGCGAAGCCCTGTGCCGATGATCCCGATCCTGACCGTCTCGTGACGTTCAAAAGGCACGTCGATCATTGACCTGTCTTTTTGCAAAGGTCCGGCGATCAGCTCTGCCAGAACATCTTCATCACGTGAGGCAGCACTGACCTCCATTCCCAAAAGGCTCAAACCAAATCCTGCAAAGACAGAGTTTTTGAGCATTTCACGACGCGTCTGTTTATTTTTCATAAAATTATCCTTTCGGAATGAGCGCAAAATGTGAGAGGCGGAATGATATCAAATCAAGAAAACATGATCGTACCCTATATTACACTGCCCTCTGTTTCCTCTCAATAGCGTTTCTCGCTACAATTAAGGAAATTTATGAAGGCCGCTACAACATCATATCCGCGAAACAAAATAAACATACTGCTGCTTGAGAACATCTCTGATGCAGCGTTGGTTCAATTTGCAGCTGCAGGCTACACAAATATACAGCGTATTGGCGGAGCATTGAGCGAAGCAGAGCTGATAAAGGCCGTGAAAGGTGTGCATCTGATCGGGATACGTTCAAAGACGCAGATCACGCGCAACATCATCGAGGCAGCCGACAAGCTGCTTGCCGTTGGGGCGTTCTGCATTGGCGTAAATCAGGTTGACCTAAAGGCCGCCACAGAAAAAGGTGTGGCCGTTTTTAATGCACCTTACTCGAACACGCGTTCGGTTGCTGAGCTTGTTATAGGTCTGTGTGTGATGCTGATCCGCAAGATCGCTGATAAGAACGCGGCGGCGCATCGCGGCGAATGGCTAAAAGAGGCAAAGGGAAGTTTTGAGCTTCGCGGCAAGACCATCGGCATCATCGGCTATGGCAATATCGGTTCGCAGGTTTCGAATATGGCCGAGGCGATGGGAATGAACGTGATCTATTATGATGCCGCGATCAAACTTCCGCACGGCAACGCAAAACAGACAGGCGACCTGAAAGACCTGTTGAAACGTTCGCACATCGTTACGCTTCATGTTCCGTCAGACGCCACGACCCGAAACCTGATCAATGCTGACGCTCTGAAGACAATGCGAAAAGGAGCGATCCTG
>JAHBSH010000116.1 GCA_019639215.1 Acidobacteriota bacterium | reverse complement strand
CATCTTCGCCCCATTCTTCTTCTTTAGGGTTCATTGCCTCAGAAATACCATCAGTAAACCCGACAAGAAGATCATCATCTTTTAGTTCTATCGAGCCTTGCTCATAGCTGACCAGCATTGCAGGCAGCATACCAATGACAGGGCCGCCTGTCTCAAGTTTTATAACCTCGGTGTCCTCACCGCTACCACGAAGTAAGAATGGCGGATTGTGTCCGGCGTTGACGAAATTCAGGATATGCGAAGCAGGATCATATTGAGCGTAAAAGAAAGTCGCGTAGCGGTTAGAGGTCGATGCTTCGTAAACCAGTCCGTTGATGTGAGCCATCATTGCGGCCATTTCGTCACCTGCATGTATGGCCTGGCCGCGAAGTGACGCCTGTAGGCTTGCCATCATTAGTGATGCCCCGATACCTTTACCCGAAACATCGCCGATAGCGATACCGAACTTTCCGTCGGGTAAGATAAGAAAATCATAATAATCCCCGCCGACCCCAAGTGCAGGTCGACAAGCTCCGAAGTAATCAAGTCCCGCTATGGCCGGCAATTCTTGCGGGAAAAGTCTCTCTTGTACCTCGCGAGCTATCTCGACCTCTGCATTCAATCTTTCTCGCTGAGCTGCTTCTCGCGCAAAAGCCTCTGAAAGACGTGAGTTTTCAAGAGCAAGGCCTGTTTGCGACGCAACCGACCGCAGCAAACGCATGTCTGTCGGCGAGTAAGGTTCTTCGGAACGTTTCGGACTAAGACTTATTATCCCGGCAAGCTCATTTTTGGATGCGAGCGGCAACAGTACCTGTGAATTCAATTCTCTCAACTGTTCGATCTCGTCAAGCGAGACCGTGGGTGTTGACGTGACCTCGCTCATATCGTCATATAGAACGATCACGCGGTCCATGCTCAGCTTTTTTATTGCGGGTGAATTCTGCTTTAAAGCAACAGGTGGCGGCGTGTCGTAGCCAAGGGCGTATGCCGGAACGAACTCTGACCCGTTCTTTATCAACAACGCCACTTGGGGCACATGAAGCGATTCGCTGATCTTTTCCGCAACGGTCTGAAGCAACGGTTTGGTCTCAACTATCGTTCGGACGTCATCGCTCAGTTCGATCAGGATCTGTTCAGCGTTGTACGCCTCGCGAAAGAACCGTTTGTCGATCCAGACCTTCAGCTTGCGGGCAACAAGGTCGATCACCGGGAGTAACGCAAAACCGGCGGCGACAAATCCGATCTGAGCTGCTATGTCATCCTCAAAATTGCGCATTATCCAAAAAACACCGAGGATCAGAAGGAATAAAAGAACAAGCTGAAGTACGCGAACGCCGCTGCGTGCAAGAGCATATTGAATACCCTGACGCACGACGACCTTTACATCCATTGCGCGGTGAACCACTATCACATACGCCATCGTCAGCGGAAACAACAAAATGAAAAGCAATGCGATCAGCGCCAGCCACGCCGGAGCGACATCAAAGAACGAACCGCGATTGCCGCTGATGAAGACATACAACACGATCGCAAAGGCAGGAAGCATCGCCACCATCGTCCCAAACACCATCATCCGCAGTCGGCGGCGTGCGTCGCGGCTTTCGAGCGTTCCGCTTTTCCACCCTAGCAGGGCAAAGAAAAGCCCGATCGCCAGCATGTTCAGAGGCATGGCGATCATGCCGTAGTAACCGGAAATTTCCCTGAAAGGCGCGGTCAGCGGCAGGCCCGTCAGATTGCTCAGCGTGGATACGAGAATGATGAAGACCTGAAACAACAGCGGAACAACGATGATGTATTTTATCCACGGATGCCTTTTATCCAGCGAAAGCCTTTCGGGAAAATAGACCGCGAACAGGAACATTGAGACTGCCCATCCACTGCCGAAAATGTTCCTGAACGTTCCGGGAATGCTCTGCGGCGCATAACCTTCAAGAGACAGCGAACTCAGTCCGAGCAACATCAGCAAAAATAACCATGCAACAAAATCGCGAGGCCGGACAAAGGCGACCCAGAATCCAAGCAGAATGGAAACAAGCGGAAGTAAATAACTAAAAACAGAACCGACAGCGATCCTGAGATAGTGATTCAGGTTCTTTTCGATCGGCACCGGATGAATGGTCAGGGAAAGCTCTTCGGATGTTCCGCCTTCGCCGGGCCTGCGAACAACTAAATTCAAGGACTTACCGTCGCCGGCAAGTTCAAATTCGCGGCTGATGATCTCGTTGTCATTGCTCCGAAATCCATTGATGGACAAGACCTGGTCGCCCGGACGCAGCCCTTCCGCAGCGGCTTCCGGCCTAACAAAAAGAACGCGACCATCCATTGTGAACGGAACTCTGAAATCTTTGAAACTGGCGCGCAGGTTTCTTGGCGCCTGCCCAATATGGATCACAAGCATAGCAGCCGCAAAAGCAAACAATGCTGCAAGAACGAGATACTGGAATGCATTCCTTTTCATCGGATACGTTTATACCGTGGCCAGGCTTGATACGGACATTGTTCGTTATTGCCGGATCATTTGGAAAGCCCCGGATAATACCGCCAATTCGTTTGAAAATCCCTGTTCAATCTTTGATTGGTCAATATCGCCCGGACCATCTCGACCGGCATTGTGTTTTCACGAAGTATCGCATCGTGAAACTGAGCGTCTGTCATTTTGCCTGACCCGACCAGATCTTTGTGAAGCTGATAGAACTGAAGGCCGCCCATCATATAAGCCATTTGATAAAGCGGGCCGTAATCACCGGCAAAAGAACGGCGGACCTCAGCTAAAGCATTCTCGCGTTCGTGGCCGACCTTATCTACCAGCAGATCTACTGCTTCCTGAGGCGTCATTTTCTCAAGATGAAAATTGAGCGAAAAGATAATGCGCGCGGCCCGATGTGAACGCCAGAAAAGTGCGCCGATCTTGTCTTCCGGCGTTGCCGTAAAACCTCTGTCCCAAAGAATGAATTCCCAGTACAACGCCCAACCCTCGCTCCAAAACGGTGTCCTGAACATCGAACGATACGAACGGTAACGACGGTTCATGAATTGCTGCATGTGATGGCCTGGAATAAGTTCGTGATGCGTCACCGCTCGCGCAAAATGGGGATTATTGCCGCGCATGGACATCATCTTCTGTTCGTGTGTCATGCCGTCCGTCGGATATGAGACAAGTATCGTCTCGCCGCCTAGAAAGAACGGTGCAACAAGCTGCCGTTCTGGCGACATCATCTCCATACGCCATGTTTCCTCGGCCTCTTTGGGAACGGTCAAAAGGTTATTCTTCTTGACGTACTCGATCGCCTCCAGTGCCTGGTCGCGTATCAGTTCAGGCTGTTTGCCGGGTTCAACATATTTCAGTTTTACAGCCTCAATGGCCTTCATATAATCATCGCCAAAGCCCATCTCACGCGAAGCTTTCTTAAACTCGGCAATGCACCAATCGAACTCTTTATTAGCGATCTCGACCAGTTCTTCAGGCGTGTAAGGGATCATCTCAAACCTTAGTTCTTCGATCAGAGCTTCACGCCCGATAGGATCACCGATTATGGTAGTGCGGTCATCAGGAGCGATGCCGACAAGATCCCTCGAAACATATTCGGAATATTTCTGCAGAGCTGCTTCGACAGCTTCGTAAGGCTTTTTATTCCACCAGGTAAAGTTAGGGTCGTAAACGTTGTGAAAATTGAACCAGTTTCGCAGCGTTGACCTAAGCGATGCCAGTGTCCTTACGGCCCGATACGCAACGGTACGTTTGGGCTTGGCGATCTTTCCTGAAGCGATATCTTTTTGCAATGCAGTGATACTCTTAGCCAGAGCATCGAGATCGGCCGCCTTTTTAGCAGGGTCAATGGAGATCAATTTTCGGCGTTCGTCCTCAAGGTCACTGATGACACGCATAAAAGGAATGATCGGTTCCATTTCGCGAAGCTGTGCCTGATATCGTTCAAGTTCTCTCAATTCCCTTTCAAGATGGTTTTGGAATAAGATATAGTCAACCTGTTCGTGATGCTGAAGGCCATCAAAATTCAGCCTTGAAAGTTCCGCCATTCTGTCCGAATGAAGCCGCTTAAATCTTTCATATCGGTTTGGTGAGGTTTCTGCCGAATAGAACCTGCCGTAGGCACCTGCATCTTGTCCGTGCTGCTCTATTACAGAACGTAGCCGCGACGGGGCTTCTGAGGAAAGCTGTCCAAAGATTTGAGTCGAGAGAAAAAGGGTGAAAACCGCGATCTTGTATAGATTCATATTGTTCAATATCTTCCAAACACGGAAATATACCAAGATCGGCAATACAAGCAGCCGATGTGCTTGATGTCATAAAAAGCAAGCAGTTAAAGAGAGCGTACGGTTAGATCCGATCCAGAAAACTGCTTCCGTTGTGCAAGCTCAGTCCGAAATTTCCAGCAATTGTCTGACCGATGTCTGCCAGCGAACCGCGTATGCCTAGGTCAAGGCCCGGTTTGGCGTTTTTACCATAAACCAAAAGCGGAACATATTCGCGCGTGTGATCAGTGCCGCGAAATGTCGGGTCGTTGCCGTGATCGGCGGTTATTATCAAAAGATCGTCATCCTTAAGTGCATTGAGCATCTCGGGCAACCGTTCATCGAAATGAGCCAGAGCGAGCGAATAGCCTTCGGGGTCGCGGCGGTGGCCGAACAACATGTCAAAATCCACAAGGTTACTGAATATTAAGCCGCGTGAATCTGCGTTCAGGGCATTGATAGTCTGGTCGATGGATTGATCATTGTTCTTTGCGGTCAGGTCTTCGGTCACTCCGACCGAATCATATATCGACGCGATCTTGCCGATGCAAACAACGTCAAGGCCGTTCTCGCTCAGCAGCGGTAAAAGATTGTCCGGCGGCGGCGGAACAGCGTAGTCGTGGCGATTCTCCGTGCGTTTGAACGTTGAGGCAGTTTCACCGACAAAAGGCCGCGCAATTACGCGTCCGACCTTGTTCTCACCGTCAAGGATATTACGGGCAATATGGCATATCTCGTACTGTCTTTCTATCGGGATAACCCCTTCGTGTGCTGCGATCTGAAACACCGAATCGGCGGATGTGTAAACTATCGGCTTGCCCGTGCGGACGTGTTCTTCGCCAAGTTCTTTTATTATTTCGGTTCCGCTCGCAGGAATATTGCCAAGAATGCCCGGAACATTTGCTTCGCTGATAAAGCGGCTGATGACCTCATCCGGAAAGCCGTTCGGAAATGTCGGAAATGCTTTTTTCAGAACGATTCCCGCTATCTCCCAATGTCCGGTGGCAGTATCCTTTCCATTCGAAAAAAGAGCACAGCGGCCAAAGGATCCTTCGGGGTTTTCTATCGCCGGAACGCCGTTCAGAGGCTTGATGTTGCCCAAACCGAGCCGCTGCATATTTGGCAGAGCAACGCTCTTTGCCTTGAGCGTATTGCCGATGGTGTCAGAGCCTGCATCGCCCCATTCGGCTGCGTCAGGCATCTCGCCTATACCGACCGAATCAAGGATGACAAGGCATATTCTGTTAAATCTGTTTTCCATAAAATTAGAAGCTATTTTGCTTCGGCATTATAACCGTTTCTCGCTCTGATGACAGCACCGGCGGGCAGGCCTTTTATCTCCAATTTGATCTTCCGGAATTTGCCGTCACGGGACGTGTTTGAGGAATAATATCCCAAACTGTAAGACATTCCTATCTCGTCCGCTACCTTTGCAAAAGCATTCCGGGCATCATTGAGGTCGGCGGCCGGAAATATTCGCCCTCCTGACATTTCCGCTAAAACTTCCATCTCAGCATCAGCTATCTCATAGAGCCTTTTACTTATTGCAAGTTTTTCAAAATCACCTATCTTGCAGAAATCACTTACCCTTTCGATCTTCGAACCGCGCCCGAACCCATCGTAATACCTGCGGATCTGTGCAGACGAGAACCGCATTGCCAAAACACAATCGTAAAGCAGATGTTCTTCAAAATAGTCACGAGTGTCCATTCGAATGAAATAAACAGCAGCCCCGAGTTCTTCAAATTCCGGCCTAACTGCGTCAAGATCAACTTCGCTAGTAGAATCCACACCATCGCTCAATATAACGACAGCACGCCTGCGAGGAGTTTTGCGGTCGATTTCATCAGGAAAACCGTCACTTGCTATACGGCTCAACGCATCGTAATAAGGTGTGCCATTGCTTGTTTGAAGCCCTTCAAGGGCATTCTTAAGCTTTTCACGGTCATCCGTCAAACCTGTCAGCAAATGACCGGCAGCAACATTTTTACCGGATCTTTCTTCGGTGCGGAAACCCATTATCGCAACGCGATCACCATCTCGAAGCGACGATATGAAACCCTGTGCACTGCGCCGGATCAGATCTAGCTCCGAACGGGCAGAACCAGACGTGTCAAGCAGCAAAACGACCTCGAACGGCGCCGCCACCGACATAAACTCCTCAACATCCTGCTTCACGCCGTCTTCAAAAAGGGTAATGTCACCTCTTTTAACAGTTCTGACCGGTTTACCCAGACGGTCAACCACCGTAAAAGGCACCATTATCAATTGTGTGTCAATGCGTATGACCTCACTGTCCGGGTCCGGGTCCGTGACCTGCCCCAGAGCGCCTGCCAACATCCCGGTCAACATCACCGGCATAATAAGACAAATGATCCTGAACACCTTTAATGCCATTGTACGAACACTTTCTCGTATTCTAGCAGAGATGCCGCCAAGTGTTGAATTTTTGTTAAAATCTAAGATAAAGGCTTGATTTTAATTCAAAAGAAAGGCAAAGTATGTTTGTTCAAATAAAAGAAAATGTCGCGGTTCTGCCTTATATCGTTCTCATTCAGTGGACGCTCCTTAGCAGAACATTAGAGTTAAGCCCATTGGTATAGTTCTGTTTCACGTGGCATTACATTCTCAATACATTTTTTAGCCCAGAGGTTGTAACCATGAATAAAAAACTTATTTTTCCCCACATTGCTTTCACTTTTGCTTTGATGGCATTGGTTCTATCAGGAACCGTTATCGCTCAGCGTACCGCTGAACGAACCGCAAAGCCACTTGGAATTCAGCGTGATAACGCCCTTGTCTCGACGACTTTGGTGATCAGCCAAGCATACGGCGGCGGCGGCGGAACCACCGGTACGTATCAGAATGATTATGTCGAAATAAAGAACATATCATCATCGCCGCAATCTTTGAACGGACTGTCCTTGATGTATGGTTCAGCTACAGGTCAATTTGCAAGTTCGGGTACAAACGCATTTGGTTTGCCCGACGTAACAATACAGCCAGGGCAATATTATTTGGTTCAAACCGCAAATGCCGGAACAGGCGGGGTCATCTTGCCGGTAGCTGCCGACGCCTCGACAACCAACCTTTCGATGAGCGGAACGAACGGAAAAGTCGCTCTTGTCATCACCGCATCGTTTCCGGTGAATACTTGTGGAGCAACTGCCACACCATGTGCTCTCCCCCACGCCGGGATCGTTGACCTTGTGTCTTGGGGAACAGGCAACAATGCTGAAGGAGATGCAGCAACCAATGGTGGTGCCGCTTTAACATCAACTCAGGGCAATGTGAGAAAAGCTGCAGGATGTACCGACACCGACAACAACAATGCCGACTTTGACGTAATAACTGCTCCTGTTCCTAGAAATATGGCCTCGTCATACTCAGCTTGCGGCTCATCGGGACCGGCTCCGAAATCGATCGTAGATTTTGACGGTGACGGTTACACCGACTACACCGTCGTCCGAAATGTAGGCGGTGGTCCTTCCGGAGCTATTCACTGGTTCTACAACCTCAATCCCGCAAATCCTGCTTCGGGCGGCCCTACTCA
>JAHBSH010000115.1 GCA_019639215.1 Acidobacteriota bacterium | reverse complement strand
GCGGCAATTTTGCTTGCCGCCGCGTTCAATTGTTTTGCGCAGACGCAACCGGTATCGGAGCGGCGCGTTATTGAGGTTTCCGGTTCGGCGGAACAATGGATAACGCCGGACACGTTTACCTTTAAGATCACCGTTATTGAGCGAATGGAGAAGAAAGAAAAGGTCACTATTGAACAACAGGAAGCATTGCTTCGATCAGAGCTTTCCAAGATCGGGGTCGATCCTGCGAAGTCGCTGTCGGTCTATGACATAAACTCTACCTATTTTCCGCAGAAAAAGGTCAGAGATGTTCTATCGCGTAAAGATTACAGGCTCAAACTGACAGATATCAAGCACATCTCACCGCTAGTTGATCTGATAGACAGGCTTAATATCGGCAGGCTTTCATTGGAAGACACAGAGCATTCGGAGATCACACGGTTTCGCGAAGAAACAAAGATCGAAGCAATAAAAGCCGCAAAACACAAAGCTGCGTATCTGCTTTCTGCCATCGGCGAACGACCGGGAAAAGCTGTTTATGTCAAAGAGATCCCTGATGATTCTCCACGTATGGCGGTGTATGGGTTGACTAGCGGTTTAATGAGCAATTCGATAAATACGCGGGTCGCCTCAGGAAATAATAACGACGAACCTGACCTCAGCTTTTCTCAGATCAGACTACGTTATGTGATCGAGGCAAAGTTTGAGATCGAATAGGCCGTCAATTTGGCCTTTAAGATCGCCGTCGCTTTGTGATGTAGGCGGCCCCAAAAGCCGTTTTCTGTGTCCTCATTCTGTGTGTTCTGTGGTCAAGCTCTTGTTAAATTCAGGAAATACCACAGAAAACACAGATAAAAAACCAAAAGACACAGACCTGATCCGACTTTTCAGACTATCTCTTAATCATTGAATGCGTAATGCATGATGAGATCGAGCGTTTGGGATCAACATTATTCTATATTTGCGTTTTGTATTTGACCTATCCCTGATCGCCTTTTGTCATATTCAGTTCTCTTTTTCCGGCGGGCGTGCTAGTCTCTATCCTTTCGCTTTAGATGAAAGGAACTGTAAAAGAAACGCGGTTTGAGAATGGGCTTGTGGTGCTGACGGACAGGATGTCCGAGGTGCGTTCGGCGACGCTGGGGTTCTTTTTCCGTTCGGGTTCGAGGCATGAGCCTGACGAACTGAACGGCATCACGCATTTCATCGAACACTGTGTTTTCAAGGGAACGGAGCGGCGTTCGGCAATGGACATTGCCATGGAACAGGACCGGCTCGGCGGCAACCTGGACGCTTTTACCACCCATGAGGAAACGGGATTTCTCATCAAGGTGATAGATGACAGGTTCGAGGCGGCGTTCGATCTGCTTTCGGACATGCTCTTTCATCCGCGTTTTGACAAAGCCGACCTCGAAAGCGAACAGCGCGTCATCATTGAAGAAATAAAGATGACCGAAGATTCGCCTGAAGAACTGCTGGGAGAGATATTTCACCGCGAATTTTTCAGAGGACATCCGCTTGGGCTTTCGATAGCCGGAACGCCGGAAACGGTTCGCAGCTTTGACGCCGAAACGACACGCCGTTATCACGCACAGGCATTTGATATTTCGCGGCTGGTCGTAGCGGCCGCCGGAAATGTCGATCACGAACGTCTGGTCGAATTGTGCGAAGCTCTTTCAATCAACGGTTCGGTGGGACAGCTTGCGGTTCCTTCGGCTCCTCAATATTCTGCTCCGATACACATAGAACAAAAACGCGGACTGGAACAGGCTCATCTTATGTTGGCGACGCCTTTTGTTGCCGCTCCTGATGACCGGCGTTATGCCGCTGACCTGCTTGCCAACATCATCGGTGGCGGAACGTCCAGCCGTCTTTGGCAAAAGGTTCGCGAGGAACGTGGGCTTGCATACAGCGTCGGAGCCTCGGCAATAATGTTTCAGGATGCAGGCGTATTTTCGGTCTTTGCGGGAACCTCGCCCGAAGCGACCCGTGAGGTCATTGACATCGTGCTGGACGAAATGCGGGCCGTTGTCAGCAATGGCGTCACGGCGGACGAACTCCAGCTTGCCAAAGATCAATCCGTCGCTGCGATCCTGCTCGGGCTGGAAGACACCGCATCACGAGCAGCTTCTCTTGCAAATTATGAACTGATACACGGCCGTCACATCCCCGTCGTAGAAACTCTGGCAAACATTGATGCAGTTGCGGCGGACGACCTACAACGTCTGGCGGCAATTTATTTCACTCCTGAAAACCTTGCCTTTGTCGCTTTAGGCGATCTGAAAAACCTGGCTAGAGACAAAAGCTCTTTTACTCTCTGAACCTGACAAGGTTGCCATAGCCGCTAAAATACATATATTTGAAGCGGAGGAAACTTTCTTGAATATTAGACGCTTGTTTCTTTTCATTCTGCTCGGTTCCGTAGCTTTCGCTGCCGTTATAGGCATTGGAGCCATTCTTATCGGAGATTTCGGCAGCTTTGAGATACGGGTACTTTTAACTACGCTTACCATCACTGCGACGAGCATACTGGGGCTTGCTTGCGGGGCGTATCTTGAAAGCGGGCGTGCAAGATCGCTTCCGTTATTTGGCATCGCCGCTTCTATCATTACCGCAATAATGACCTTCTTTATTATTTGGGAGGTAACGGATGAGTCAGAGACGTATGTAAAAATAACAGTCTCGTTCATGTTGTTTGCGGTTTCTATATCTCACCTGTCCCTACTTTCTCTCGCAAGGCTTGACCAGCGGTTTTTATGGGCGTCAACGGCCGCGCATGTTTCTGTCTGGACGCTGACGGCTATAATCCTCTTTCTTGTATGGTTCGAGCCGGACATAGAGGCAGGCGTCGTATCAAGGATCATAGGCATTTTGGCGATCCTGATAGCATCAATAAGCATAGCTACGCCGATCTTTCATAAACTGAGCCATTCCGACAGAACCATCGAACAGATCGATATAGAAATACAAGAACTGGAAGCAAAGATCGAACAACTCAGACAAGAAAAAATTAGTATGGAAAGTAATGACTGAACATGACTATTTGTGGATCTGAATACTAAATAGTTTAGTTCCTTTTTCGTATTTCGTTGTAGATCCTTTACGTGGTGGAAAGATCCCGCCGTATATACGAAAGTGAATATTGCTTGGGCGTTTGGTAAACGTCACAAATTCTCTCGACTCTATCTCAGCAAGTGCGATTTCCTTGATCTTGCCAAGTTTTTTCTCAATATCAGAGACAAGCATGCCAACGTGAATTCCATCGGCGGTTTTGAAACGCCGATCCCACACCTCGATAAATTCGATACGTGATCTATAGTTGATAGGGTCATCTGAATTTGCTTCGTCTGCATACAAGGTCATCAAACGCTTCTTTCGGCAAGTCACGCTGATCAAGGCAACACCTTCTCCGTCAGAATCCCGTTTAAATTGGCAGCCTCTAAGTGCTTTTCGCGCCTGATCTACGGTCATGCCCAATTTGATCCCGCCGGCTCCCTGCGAAGTAATATTGAAGTTTTGCTGTCCCATCAAATTGACGGAAGCAAGCAAAGTAATTGAAATCGTAAGGATGATCAGTTTCATTACAGACTCTTGTAAGCTATCGGGTCTGTCAGCCCGGCTTGAGCGAATCCGCGAAGGCGCAGAGCGCAGCTGTCGCACGTGCCGCAGGCGAGGTCTTCGCTGCGGTAGCAAGACCATGTCAGGTGCAGCGGTGCGTTTAGTTCGATGCCTTTTTTAACGATCTCGGCTTTTGAAAGTTGTATGATTGGCGTGCGTATCTCGATATGCGTGTCGGGTTTTGTGCCGGTGTTTATCGTCTGTTGGAACGCAGCGTAAAATTCGGGACGGCAGTCTGGATAACCGCTCGAATCTTCGGCGACCGCACCGATATAAATGATTGTTGCTCCTAAAACCTCCGCCCAACTCGTGGCTATCGCCAGCATATTTGCATTGCGGAACGGAACGTAGCTTGTCGGGATCTCTTTCGATCCAAGATCGGCTTCCGTCACCGCCATCGCCTTATCCGTCAGCGATGAGCCGCCGATCTTTGCAAGGTATTCTATGGAAACATCAAGGACGCGAAAAGCATTGTAAAAGCCTGCGATGTAGTTAAATGCCAATCTTTCTCGCTCTTCGGTTATTTGTCCATACGATATATGCAGCATTGCAACAAGAGCATTCTCCCTATTTGCGATAGCAGCAGACACACAACTATCCATTCCACCTGAAACTAAACACACCGCTAGTGGAACATTATCATTCGAAGCGGTCGAAAGATGTTGGCATATCAGCTCAACCGTTGACTCGATACTCTCCGTTATCTTTTGTTCACTAGACCTATAGGTTTCGCAAAGAAAAGGACATTGACCAAAACCATTCTCTACGTGTATCTCGTCACGCTCTGCTCCGGGAATCCAGAAATACCAAATTCCATCATCGTCGCTAGGGTGAGTGACTTTAAGTTGTCCGTATTTAACATCAGGAAATCTCTCTTCAATTGAAAGAATTACCTTATCAATATCGCGATCATTCATTGCTTTAATTATTCAAACGCTGCTCGGATCAAGACTATTTCGCTAATTCACTCTGTAAAATCTCTGATAATTTCCAGATCAGCAACTGTCCGGGATGATCCTGTATGTAAAGCGGCTTTTCCATATTATCTACTGTGATCGCCATAGCAATCCGGCCGCCGGGTGTGTAGAGAATACCGACATCGCTTTTTAGCAGGTCAAGCCCGCCCGATTTTGATGCCACCTGGACGCCTGATGCAGCGTTGCGGCCTATGCCGGTTTTATATTGCTGTCGTTTCAGAATATTTATCATCTCAGCCGAAGCCTCTTTTGAAACGACTTTGCCATTCTCTAAAAGCTCAAGCAATTTGACCATATCGCGAGGCGAAGAACGCCCAAGCCCGAAACGGCGAAGGCCGTCGTCTTCTTTCAGTGCCGTCGATAGTCCACCTGATTCGTAACCGCCGACCTTTCGCATAGACAGAGTATCTTTCAGGCCCAATTCGGCCATGAATTTATTGACCGCATCGGCTGTTACCGTTTCAATTATCAGATTGGTCGCAAGGTTGTCTGAGACAACATTCATCAGGATAACGGCTGTTCTGAGGTCGATCTGCAAACCGGATGAGAATTCTTTCAACACGCCCGAACCGCCGCCCGGATCAAACGTGGGAATGGTCAGTTTATGATCCCATTTGATCTTTCCGGCTTCGACCTGACGGAAAACCTCTGCCATGATCGGCAGCTTGATGGTGCTGGCTGTGCGAACTTGTTCATCTGCCCGCAGCGCGTAATCTTTACCTGTGTCCAGATTTTTGGCGTAAACCCAGACATCACCTTTAAAACCTTCTATCGCATTTTTAATTTTTGCGTCCAGAACCTTTGTTCTGTCATCAGCATTTTGGGCGGCAACAGAGATCGCGCAAAATGCTGCGATAAAGACGAGAATGGTTTTTCTGAACATGTAAGAAGTTCTCCTAAAACTTGAAAAAAAGTAAGCGACTATTTTTATATCCTGTCGAGATCTGACGTGGACAGCTACTTTGCCAGACCATCTTGCAGTATCTGCGAGAGTTTCCAGATCATAAGCAGGCCCGGATTTTCCTGATGATAGCCGGTGACAGGCATATCGTCGGTGGTTATCGCCATGGCAATGCGGCCGCGGCGCGTATAAACGATACCGACATCGCTACGGAGCCGGTCAAGCGAACCCGATTTTGAAGCGACCTGCATCGTGTCAGAAACGGC
This sequence comes from Acidobacteriota bacterium, assembly GCA_019639215.1. Lineage (GTDB taxonomy): Bacteria > Acidobacteriota > Blastocatellia > Pyrinomonadales > Pyrinomonadaceae > OLB17. Next base: position 2,075 of record JAHBSH010000115.1, on the reverse strand, counting down.
TCGACCTATGCCGTCCTTATATTGCTGTCGCTTGAGGATCGCTAGCATCTCGTCTGAAGCTTCCTTTGAAACGACCTCACCCTTTTCGAGCATTTCCATCAGCCGAACCATGTCCTTTGGCGATGAACGCCCCAACCCGAACAGGCGATTGCGGTTGTCGTTCAACCAGGCCTTTGAATCACCACCGCCACCGATCTTTCGCATGGAGAGTGTGTCCTTTAGCCCGAGTTTGCCCATATATTCGTTGACGGCGTCTGAAGTTACCTTGTCCAGAACAAGGTTTGTTGCCGTGTTGTCGGAAAGGACTATCATCAGAATAACAGCCGTTTTAAGATCGACCTTTGAACCCGGAGAAAACTCACGTAAAATGCCGGAACCGCCCGCCTTGTTTTGTGCCGTAACCTCTAGCTGGTCTTCCCATGTCAATTTACCCTCGGCGACCTGACGGAATGTTTCCGCCATTATCGGAGTTTTGATCGTGCTGGCGGTGCGAACCTGCTCTTCGCCACGATAGGAATATACCTCGCCGCTGTCCAAATTTTTGGCATAGACCCAGACCTTGCCATCAAAACTTTCCACTGCGGCTTTGACCTTTTGATCCAGAGTTTCTGTATCTTGGGCTTTTTGGGCGATGGCGGAAACGGTAAAAAGAATGATCGTAAAAAAAGAGAATATCTTTGTTTTCATATCTCAAACTCCATGAACATTTGGCCCCCAGATATATTTATGCAGCTGCAGATTGAAACGGGCTTTTATACCCTCGCGCGAAACGGCTTCGGCGAGTTCTTTCATTGCAGGCATGGCAAAGACCGGCGAGATCAGTATCTCTTTCGTCCGCGATTCCAACTGGTATTTTCTGATCATCTCTTTGGCGAACTCCCAATCGTTCATGTCGGCAATGACGAACTTTACCTCATCTTTTTCCGGCCTAAGGATCTCAAGATTCTGCCAATGATTGCGTTCGGCTTCGCCCGACGCCGGACATTTTACGTCTAAAATAATGCTCGCACGTTCGTCAACATTTTCTGTGGACATATATCCGCCCGTTTCTATCAGCACCTCATAGCCACGGTCGCAAAGCTCAGTGATAAAAGGAAAAACGTTCTTTTGAGCCAGCGGTTCTCCGCCGGTCACTTCTATTAAATTGCAGCCGTATTCTTCCAGCTTGAAAAAAATGTCGCTAAAGTCCATCTTTTTGCCGCCGGTGAATGTGTATTCGCTATCGCACCAGACGCAACGCATCGGGCAGCCGGTCAGCCGCACAAAAGCACACGGACGCCCGGCGTGCGACGATTCGCCCTGAATAGAAAGAAAGATCTCTGTAATCTTTAACTGCATCAGCTTTCTAAGGTTACTAAGGACGCCCAAGACGGTTGTCGATCATAAATTGTGCTAGCATTTCTGCCAATTTACCGGATTCCATCTCTTTCTCTAGATCAGAGAGCATCGTGGTTTTCCAATTATCAACGTGACCCAATAATAAAGATTCGAAATCGCCTTCAAAAATGTCGAGGAACTTGTTACCGAGATCGCTTTCCATGAAAGCTTCCAACTCGACGGCATTGTCCTCATCAAGCATATCCGAGGATGTTGATTCTCTCCCCTCTGTTTGTGCGGCGATCTCTTCTTTCAGCATAGCTACAAGGATCTGACCATACTCGCCTTTAAGAAAGTCTCTTAACTGAACTCGTTCTTCGTTTGTAAATCCATCATTAACGGCTTTCCTTAAACTATCGGCAACCCATATTTCGGGATCGAGGCCGCGAACTATTATAGCTTCGCAATGAGAGCGGAATTCGTTGGCGAATGGCTCAAAATTGGTCATTACATTCTCGCGATCTTTCTGAGTAAGGTCAGGTATGGTTTCGAGCTTCTTCACGAGACCCGCTCTCAGTTCGTTCACCAAGTTGTCCATCTCTTCTTTGAGTCCCTGCTTGGTTTTTTCCTCTAGCGGGCCTAAAGAATACAAAGGAGCCGTGACTGAAACGATGTCATCAGTGACAGTCTTGTCAGTCTGCGGCGACTGAGCCTGAGCGCCAAGAATGCCCGTTAGAGCGATAACAATTGCAGCCAGC
>JAHBSH010000114.1 GCA_019639215.1 Acidobacteriota bacterium | reverse complement strand
TCTCTCGCCCGTCATACGACATGTTGGAAAACAGCACACGTCCGTTTGTAAAATTGGTCAGCTGTTTTGCTTGGCCGTTTCGCTGCTTGACCCAAATATTCTGTTCACCGCTGCGATCTGAGACGAAATAGACACGTGAACCGTCAGCTGTTGCCATCGGCCACATCTGCTTTGCTCCGCGCGGCATCAGCTCCGTATATGCATCACCATTCTTTGACCATATTTCAGTTTCGTCTATATGGCTGCGGCCGCGCCGCCACCACTGAGAATTGCTTATTCCGCGGGCTGAGAAGATGATCGTTCCGTCATCAAGAGGCGTTGCCCCAAATTCATTAGTGTAGCGGTCAGAGCTGATCTGCATGGGTGTTCCGCCTTCGGCAGAGACACGGAATATGTCATTCATCCCGGCAATATCACGTGCGTTCGAAGAAAAATAGATCCATCTGCCATCACGCGACCACGCATCAAGGCTATCCAGTCCATCATCAAACGTCAGCCTCCGCAAATTTCCTTTGGTCAGATCTAGAAGATATATATCGCCGTTTCCGGTGCGGTTTGAGACAAATGCCAGCCATTTTCCGTCAGGCGAAAAAAGCGGTTTTGATTCTGTAGCCGGATGTGATACCAAAAGGCTTGCCGTTCCGCCATCAGCGGGAACCGACCAAATATCCCCGCCCGAAACGAACGCGATCTCCTTTCTGTCAGGCGAAAGCGAAGGCTCGGTCATATAGGGGATCGATGCAACGGAAGATATAGAGCCTGACAGGGTGAGAACGGCTCCGACAATGACGGCAATTATCAAATGCTTCATGTTTTGGATGTACTGGTTTGTTTATAAACTAAATAGAGCTTGGCCTTAGATTATACGCCAATCGGTAAAGAAGGGTTTAGTAAGGGCCATGGATTTTATGGTAATGATTTTGCATTTTTTATCATAACCCTAAATAATTATCGCATTACGTATGAAATATGGACTCATCGCCGGAAACGGGCAGTTTCCTTTTTTGGTCATTGAAGGAGCAAAAAAGGCCGGTGAACAACTAAGCATTGTCGCTATCAAGGAAGAGACCGATCCTAAGATCGATGACATCGCTGACGATGTTGTCTGGGTTGGGATAGGCCAGCTCGGCAAGATGCTTTCGCATTTTAAGAAGAATGGTGTTGAAAAGGTGATGATGGCCGGGCAGGTCAAACATGTCCAGATATTTTCAGGGGCATTGCCGGACATTCGAATGCTGAAGATGCTCTGGAACCTGCCTCGTAGGAACACAGACGCTCTCATCGGCGGTGTCGCAGCCGAATTGGCGAAGGACGGCTTGGAACTGATTGATTCCACATATTTTATGGCGGATCATCTGGCGCCTTCCGGCGTGATGACAAGAAGAAAGCCGAATGATGTCGAGCTTGAGAATATTAAGTACGGCCTTCACGTCGCGAATGAGATAGCGCGGCTTGATCTGGGACAGACGATAGTTGTCCGGGCAAGTGCATGTGTTGCTATCGAGGCGATGGAAGGCACAGATGAGACCATAATACGTGCAGGAAAGCTGGCAAAAGGCAAGCTGACGGTGGTGAAGGTCTCAAAACCGGATCAGGACATGCGATTTGACGTTCCGGTGGTTGGGGTTCCAACCATAGAGATAATGCATGAAGCCGGGGCCACATGTCTTTCAATAACTGCCGGTAAAACATTGGTATTCGAAAAAGAAGAAATGATCAAACTGGCTGATAAGTACGGGATATGCGTCATCGGCTCTCATGCCGAAACCTAAAGCCTGCGGCCGACGTATCTATCTTTTTGACCATAGCGGCTGGTCTGTGCTTGTGAATTATTTTACAGAAGGCGGAACCGCGATCTAAATAAATATCCAATCGGAGATAACATGAGAAAAAACCTAGTTACTATATTTTTGTTCGTCGTTATGCTTGTGCCATCGGCGGCCTTTGCCCAGACGGTAAAGGTGTCGTCAAAGGAACGCAAAATGGCGGAAACGATCAAAGCGGATCAGCTTAGCAATTGGCTGCATTTTATTGCCTCAGATGCAATGGCGGGACGCGACACACCGTCGCAGGGTCTGGACGTCACCGCAGAATTTTTGAAAATGAAGCTTTCACGCTGGGGTTTCAAACCTGCGGGTGATGACGGAACATTCTTTCAGAAGATCGCCCTTAGCATGACCTCCATAGATCCAAAAGACAATTCATTGGTTTTAAATGGACAGAAATATGATCTTGTTCAGGATTTTTTCCGTATCTCTGGCGATAACGTAGGCGAGGGTTCGCTGGTGTTTGGCGGAAACGGCTGGATGGTCAAAGCGAAGAATATTGATGCACTTAAGGATGTTGATGTTCGCGGCAAGATCGTCGTGCTGTATGACGGCGGATTCCCGAACCGAAATCAGCTGACCCGTATGCCCGAAGGCGTAACACAAGCTGACCTTACAGGTACAAAAGGAACCGATTGGGCTGACCCGCTTACATATGCCGCTCAGAAAGGAGCTGTTGGCATAATAATGGTTGCATCTGATGAACTGCAGAACTCATGGGCACAGATCGGCAGATTTCTTGGCCGCGGCGGGATGACGATGGACAAATTGAACCCTGCTCCACAGGGAGCAAGTCTGCCTGTGGCTTTGGTTTCAACAAAGATCAGAGATGTTATTTTTGCTGGGGAATCCGGCAACATTTCTTCTAAAACTGCATTTGCGATCAACAAGACAGCCAAGCTGGAAACGAAGGCAAGATCAGAGAGAAAATGGACGCAGAATGTCGTTGCTCTGTGGGAAGGAAGCGATCCTGTTTTGAAGAATGAAATGGTTGCCGTCGGCGCCCATTATGATCACGTTGGCGTCAACGAGAATGCTCCCGGTGAAGACAAGATATGGAACGGAGCTGATGATGACGGTTCCGGCACAATTGCGGTTCTGGCTATTGCGGAAGCTTTGGCAAAGGCAAAAACCCGCCCGAAACGTTCCGTACTGTTAGTCTGGCACACCGCCGAGGAAAAGGGTTTGCTTGGGGCAAACTATTTCAATAAATTCCCGACCGTTGACATTAAGAATGTCGTAGCTCAGTTGAACATCGATATGATCGGACGCAGTCGGACGCCTCAGAACGCGATACCATGCGATCAGCCGCGAAAACGCTGTAACGACGAACTTGCCGGACCGAATGAGGTCTATGTCATTGGTGCAGATATGATGAGTTCTACGCTCGGTGCGATCACAAAGGGAACTAACTCAGCGTATTTGAAGATGGACTACAACTTCAAATACGACGATCCGAAAGATCCGAACCGGTTCTTTTTCCGCTCTGACCACTTCCATTATGCACAGAACGGTATCCCGATCGCGTTCTGGTTCACGGGCGTTCACGAAGACTATCATCAGCCCGAGGACCATGCAGACAAGATCGATTACGCCAAATATGAAAAGATCACAAGAACGATCTTTATGACCATGTGGAAGCTGAGCGACCTTAAGGAACGGCCAAAGATCGACAAACAACTCCCGCCGGAACTGACAGGCAGCCGTTAGTCTAGAAAACTTAAAAAGGAGCGACCGTTTGGATCGCTCCTTTTTATTTTTTTCGATCACGGCTGAGGTCTATTTGAATACAAGACCGATACCGAACCTAATGTTGTGGGTGGTTGCGTTGTCGAAACGGATCGGGTTGTAATCGACCTGGATAAGGCGGAGATCGATACGATCATTGAGCTTTACATCAACACCACCGCCGAATGCTCCGGCAAAGCCGGTTTCCGACGTAGTTCCGGAAAATCCGACGCAATCAACACCTTCACTGCAAACGAGGTTGTTTACCTTGACACGTCCGTGGCCTGCTCCGGCCAGGATATGTGCAAAAGGTTTGACGCGGGCCTCGCTGGCATTGTCCTTGAACTGGACACCGCCTAGAAAGTTGTAAAGCGAGCTGTTCGCGTCAAAGGAAACCTGACCCGTACCTTCACCTACAGGGACGCTAAAGCCAAAGTCCTTCTTGTTATAGGTTCCGGAGACAGAGCCTTTGAAACCTACATATCGGTGAAAGTTATAAACTCCTGCAACCTCAAAACCGTGAAAGCCTTCACGCTCTCCTACGAGATCGCTGAAATCATCGTTAGGAGAAACACCTGTATCCACGCTGCTTGCTGAATAACCTATATAGGCCTCAGCTTTTTTATGATCAGTTGACTGAGCTAAGGCTGAAAAGCTTGCCAAAGCTCCTATGCACAATGCCAAAACGTACTTCTTCATATGATTACACTCCATGAGTATTAATTTTTAGGGGGAAAGTATAAATTGGGGAAAGAAAACGCAAAAAAGCCTAACAAATTCGGTACTGCTAAATTTGTCAGGCTGTTATAAATATGGGTTTTTGCAACATCATTTAGGATGATGCAAATGTACTTTAGGTTGCAAGGACCTTACCGCAGCGTGAAAAAAATCTTTCAAGTATCGCGTCCTTTAGGTCTTTGTATGTTGAACCCGGTTTCACGGTTACGGACATAGGCGGAAGCCCAGCTTCACTCGAATTCTCCGCTATTACGTCGGCATCTTCATAGTAATAGACATAACCGTATTCATCGGCAAGTTTCTTAGCCTCGTCATCCTTTAAGATCGTAGCTGCCTGAGAGATAAACTGGTATCTGGCATATTCGTGATGTTTTTTGTTCCTTGCCTGATCCAGCAGAAAACCTGCAAATCTTGCATCGCCCCATCGGGAAACCAGATCGATCAGATGTACGTCGCTTTCATTAAAGATAATGTAATCGCCGTCACCGTGCTTTTCGGCCTTTAAAGTCATTGCGAGGTCAAGCAGGACAGACTTTTGCTTATCAGTTAGTTTCCTGGCGAAAGGTGTATTGTCAAAATATTCACCTTCTTCATAGGATTCTTGATAACCTGGCTTTTCCCATTCTTCGAGTTCTTCGCCGCGAGCGATCTTTTCTTTTATTTCACGGTCACGCAACTCCTTCCAGTCAATGGTCTGAAAACCGGTCAGAAGTTCATAAGCTCCTTCTCTTCGGGTGCTTGGATCCACAGTTCTTTGAACAAGCCATTCGACCAGAGCTTCTTCCTGGCCCTGCCGCATGGCGTGTATAGAATTTAACTCTTCAATGGCTTTGGTGTATGAAGCCAGGGCCTTGTCAGACAGTTTTTTTACCGCTCCCTGATAATTGGAAAGAACGAGTTTGTCATTTTCGGAGGAATGCCTTAGAAACAGAAGAACTGTGTCACCGGCTTTTAGTTTGTCCGGGTCGTGACCGTGTTCACTATCTGCCTCGTCCGTGGTTTCATTGCCGGTGTATTTGTATTGCTGCTCCGTGGAAACGATCGATCCCTGATGCTTCCCTTTCAAAGAGGACAATATGGAGAATCTTTTGTGTACCTCGTTGACCGTATAACCCTCACCCTGCTCAATGATCCCGCCAATGTCCTCGCCTTCATAACGTGCAACATGTATCTCACTGCTGACACGATAAAGAGCAAGAAGTGTCGGCGGCGGATCTTCACAGGCCATCGCCTTATTTGGGGCAAGAAAGAAGGAAAATGCGATAGCAATTATCGCGATGAACGAAAAGGTGGATCTGAACATATTCGGTGACTCCCGGTTCCAAATTTCTATATTTTCATGGCAACTTTCAGAATCCGTATGTTTCCGAATGGTTGCCTTGCCGTACCATTATTTTCAGGGATTTTGACACCGAATTTGCGAAAAAGTTCCCGCAGATCGTCTTATGTGTCACCGGGTCTCGAAAGCTGGAGCTGACGGTATGCCTCCGAACGGCTCAAGCCATGCTCTTTAGCGGCTATTTTTAACGCTGCCCGGTTATCGTGTCCTGCCGCTTCCAACTCTGCGACCCTTTCCTGCAAAGAACTTGAGACGGGTCTTACTTCCTGTCCGTCTCTTTCACGGTCAATTATTAGAACGTATTCTCCACGCGAATTTGCAGATAAAATACGCTCTAAAATACTGGAAAGGGAACCTGTTAGTGTTTCTTCGTGAATTTTTGTCAGTTCGCGGCTAACAGACGCACTTCGGTCACCCAAAATGTCTAAACAATCCGCTAGAGAACGCCCGATCCTGTGTGGAGATTCGTAGAAGATCAGTGTTGCCGGGATAGCCGCAACTTCTGCTAAACGCTTACGACGATCACCTTGCTTTGAAGGCAGAAATCCGCCAAAAAACAGTGAATCCGTCGGCAAGCCGGAAACTACAACTGCGTTTACGAAGGCAACCGGACCGGGAATGGAGATCACTTCCGCACCGGCGTTTCTGGCTTTTCGGACGAGAACAAGACCGGGATCATTTATCGCAGGTGTTCCCGCATCAGAGACCAAACCGACATTTTGCCCTTTGGAAAGCATTTCGATAAGCTCATCTGCCCGAATTGATTCATTATGCTCATGGTAACTGACAAGTTTTTTTGTGATGCCGAAATGGTTCAGCAGCTTCAGGGTGTGGCGCGTGTCCTCACAGGCGATGACATCAACGTTTTTCATTGTCTCGATCGCTCTTGGCGACATGTCACCCAAATTGCCTATTGGCGTAGCTATCAGATAAAGAGTGCCTGGCATTGTTCTGACCTCCGCATAAAGTTTGCAATCGTTTTGCGTTATAGTCCAATGTCCTCCGTATCAATACAAAAAAGACCCGGATGTTTCCATCCAGGCCCTTAAAGGTTAGTCGCTTAGAGACATTGTTAGAACGGCAGCGGGAATCTTACCCGGTTTCGCCAATCACCGTTGTTGCGGTTGTTGGTGTTACGGTTGTTCATGTTGTAGCCGTAAGTACGTGCAACCATGTTCAGATCGTTCTTCATTGAGTTCCACTGACCTCTGTATCGGTTCATCATGCCTGAGTTGTTGAGAGCGTTCTCAAGACGGGAAGCCGCGTCCAGCATGTCACGTGCAGCATCAGCACTGTTGTTTAGGTTACGGCCGTTGCCGTATTTATCTTCAAACTTATCCGCAGCTCTTCGGAAATCACCGGCTAACTGTTTGAGATCGCCTCTGTAATAGTTATTCCTATTACGATTTCCCCAACTGCCACGGTTGTCAATCGCATCGTCTATGGCGCGTTCAAAGTCCCTAGAGTCTGACTTTAGCCTGTCGGCGGAGTCTTTCAGATTAGCGTTTCTGTAAACCTGACGGTTGTTTGGGTACCACTGTGCCGAAGCCGCTGACGGCAATGCCAAAACCACTAACGAAAATGCTGATACCGCGATAAAAAATTTGATCTTGTTCATAATGCTTGTTCTCCTTGGGTCATTTGTTATCGCAATGGTTCCGCCATTGCCCGATATTACCCAGAGCAACAGGTGTGCCAAAGTTTGACGGCCTCGCAAGAATGGATCGCAAACCCTTTATTTACGGTATGTTATGGATACTTGACCTGAAACGAAAAAACACCGCCTAACTCACAGAGTAAAGGCGGTGCCCCATTTGGTTTAAGATCGTGTCAGATCGTGAAGCCGGTCAGTCTGCCAACACCTTATGGGCATTTATGCGACCGCCTGAAACTATCCGTCCTTTCAGCGGATCAAGCTGATCATTTGCAGCGATTATCTTTTTCTTCAATTTCTCAACCGATATGTCAGGATCAGCAGCCAAAAGCAGGGCTGCGATACCTGCAACATGAGGAGTTGCCATAGATGTGCCGGATGCCTCACGGTAAGAACCTTTGAGCCATGTTGAAACTATTTCTTTGCCCGGAGCAGCGACGTGAACCGTATTTGCGCCAAAGTTAGAGAAGGACGCAAGCGAGTCTGTGCGGTCAAGGGCCGCTACGCTTATAACATTGGGCAGATCGTAGTTAGACGGAAAATGCGGACGTTTATCATTGTCGGTTCCGCTATTTCCGGCCGCTGCAACGAATAGAATGCCGTGTTCGCCGGCGGCTCGTATAGCATCTTCAAGAGCCTTTGAGCGCATGGTCGAGCCCCAGCTTGCGCTTATGATCCGAACATTGACGCCTTTCTTTTTTCGGTCAACGGCGTAATTGATCGATTCAATAGCATCTTTGGTGGAGCCAAAACCGCCGCGTCCTAAAAACTTAAGCGGCATTATCCTGACCTTCCAATTGACGCCGACAATGCCTATCCCATTATCGCCTTCGGCACCGATAATGCCCGCGCAATGGGTTCCGTGACCGTTGTCATCCATCGGATCGGCAAGATTGTCAGCAGCGTTAAAACCGTAGCGGT
>JAHBSH010000113.1 GCA_019639215.1 Acidobacteriota bacterium | reverse complement strand
TGCGCAGAGCGTTGTGGATTTACCCGATCCGGTCGGCCCGGTTACGACGACCAGTCCTTTTGAGAGATTGCAGAGATCGAGGATCGCTTTAGAAAGCCCAAGCTGTTCCGCCGTTGTTATCTTTACCGGGATTATGCGGAAAACGCCGCCCATTCCCTTGCGGTCCATAAAGATATTGCAGCGGTAACGTGCTACGCCGGGTATCTCATAAGCGAAATCGGTGTCGTGCCGTTCGTCAAATTCCTCACGGTTCTTTTTCGGCATTATCGAGGTCAGCAGTTCGCGCATCGCCTCCGGCGTAAGCACCTGATCGCCTGATCTGAGTTCCTGTATGCGGCCATCCTTTCTTATCATCGGCGGCATACTTACGGAAAGATGCAGGTCAGATGCACCGGCCTCGGCCATTGCCGTAAAAAGGTCGTTCATCGTCAGCGGAGCCGTGCTGTTGACCGTCGTCGGTTCGTAGGGCGTTTCCGCATAAACGGCGTCGTCCTCGATGGTTATCACAGGCACGGAAGGCTGTTCGACAGGTTTGAATTCGGGAGCCGGTTCGGTGAACTGTTCTTCCTCGATCTCAATTTGCTGCACATCCGCCGTTTCGTCTTCCATCGCGGCGGTGAAAGCGTCCATCGCTCCGGCATCTTTTTTACTTTCGCTGCCGATATTCACCGTGCTTGGCTGTGAAACGACGGGGATCGTGTTCAGCGGTTCAGCTTTTTTTGCCGGAGTGTCAGCCTTTTCGGCGGGCTGTTCGGGCGCCGGTGTGTTCGGGTCGCGGCGGACAGACACGACAAAACCTGCCGGCGATTTTCTGATATGAAAATGAAATCCTCCCAGATTGTGCGGATGGACGAATTCGACCTCGGTCGAGGAGGGAAGCTGTCTTTTTACGTCCACCGGTATTATCGGAAAGACCATCATGCTGATCTGCGGCCCCTGAAGCGGGTCGGTCTCGATGTCCGCCGAACCGTTCGTTGAAACAAGATAAGGGCTTTTGTTAGGCTCCAGACGCAGTTCCTCGCTGGAAGTTGATACAAGGCTATTAAGATATTCGTTCAATTTATCCATGTTATGGTGTGATCGCCAGTGCGGTGTGCGGCGATGGTCGATTTTCGTGGCAGGCGGGAAAGTGTGGGAATGCTAACCTGTTAAAGAATAGCATACTTGCCCTTAAAACGTAACAAAAATATTTGGCACGGAGACGGTTCGCACCAAAGCGGCCTGATGCCGTATCATTGGTGTTTATCAGGAAAAGAGGTCGCGGCGAACCGCTCCGGCGATGCTCACATAAAATGAACTATTTCAACTATTTTACCGAGATAGAGGACGCATTTGTCCGCCGCCGCGGAAAGAATCTGCTGTTGAGTCCGCTTGACTGGGCATTGATCGACGCCTGGCGCGAACGCGACATACCGCTGCACATCGTTCTGCGTGCCGTCGAGGCAGTTTTTGACATTTTTGACCAAAACCCGCGTCCGCGTTCGATAAAAAGCCTGATGTTTTGCCGCGAAGAGGTCGAGGCACAGTTTGCCGAATGGCAGGCGTCACGCACCGGTGCGGCGAGCGATACACAGACAGAGGCAGCCGCAGGCATATCGGTCGATGACATCCGCGCACATATAACGGACACGCTGACGCAACTGCGGGTCGTCAGCCGTGAGGAACTCGAAGAAGATCTGCTGCGTGCCTGTTCGCGTCTGGAACAGCTTGCCGAAGAATTGTCTGACGATCCCGAAACGGCAGACAAGTCGCTGAACGACATAGAAACATTCCTCGAAGAAGCGATGTTAAAGCGTTTGGACAAGCAATTTCTAAAGAGTTTTGAAAAGGAAACGGCAGTCCAGCTTAGGGAATATAAAAACGGTATGGAGAAAACGGCTTATGAACAAACATTCCGCCTTTTGCTCCTTAAACGTTTGCGAGAAGAACTCGGCATACCGCGCCTCGGATTGTTTTATTTATAGAGACTGTTTTTGTTTGGCGAACTGTGTTACAAAAAGACGTTCTTGAAACCTACATTATCCTAAGAGGAGCAGATGAAATGAGCAGACTACGCATTCGAAAGATCGGGATACTTTCCGCGGCAAAGATACAAGGTGTAATGATGTTCATAATGTCATTACTCATCAGTATTCCCTATGGCCTGATAATAATTGCTTTCTCGTTATTTGGGGCTGGTTTTGGTCAGGGCAGTGAGGCACTGGCTGTTGGTGGCGGCGGTGTGGTCATGGGCATTGTGGTCATGATCGCCCTGCCAATTTTTTATGCGATCATCGGCTTCGTTTTCGGGGCTTTGGGAGCGCTTGTCTATAATATTCTTGCCAGCATTGTTGGTGGTATCGAGTTAGAAGTAGAGAACATAGCTTGAAAAAGGAAATAAACGTCGGCGACGTCATTGAAGTAAAGATAGAAAAGATCGTTCCCGGCGGTTACGGCCTTGCGTTTACCGAAGGGGCTACGGCGTTCGTTGCCTTGGCCGCTCCGGGAGATGAACTGCGCGCAAAGGTAGTAAAGGTAAAAGGCAAGACCGTTTTTGCCGAAGCTAAAGATATATTGAAACAGGGCCAGGGCCGTGTAGATCCGCCTTGCCGATATTTTGGTTCCTGCGGCGGCTGCGACTTTCAACAACTGGGTTATGCTGAGCAGCTAAAGGCAAAAGAGGCGATTATCCGCGACTGTCTGGAACGCATAGGGAAGATCGTTTATGACGACAATATCCGAATGATCGCCAGTCCCGAACCATTCGGCTATCGGCTTCGGGCACAATGGCACGTCGATACCGATGCGAAAAAAATCGGCTATTACAGACGCGATTCGCGCGACCTTGTCGAGATAGACGAGTGTGCCGTTCTGCAGCCTGAGCTTCGTAACAGGCTTGCAGAATATCGGCGTGATATGCCGTGGCATTTGTTCTTTGAGCGGCGTTCACAGATAGACGCTGCCTGCGGTTCTGACGGCAGCGTTTCAACATATTCGCCCGACCTGCCCGAAGCAACGGACGAAATAACATTCGAAGCGGCCGGTGAAAAATACCTGTTTTCCGCGCGTTCATTTTTTCAGGGAAATCGCTTTCTTGTGGATAAGCTGATCGAGACGGCCATTGGCGATGCCGAGGGCGAAACGGCGCTCGATCTATATTGTGGCGTCGGTCTTTTTACTTTGCCTCTCGCCAGGCGTTTTGAAAGCGTTGTCGGCGTAGAGGAAAACCCCGAAGCGACGTCTTTCGCCGAGCGAAATATCACCAACGCCGGACTCGGCAACGTTGTCATTCAAACGGACAGCGTTCGCAGATCTCTCGTCTCGGGAAACGTTCCAAAAGCAGACTTTGTCCTGCTCGACCCGCCGCGTGCGGGTACTGAAAAGGAAACGATGATGGCTTTGTTAAAGCTGCGGCCCGAACGTGTTTCTTATGTAGCCTGCGAGCCTTCGATCCTTGCCCGTGACCTTAAACGCTTTGTTGAGAACGGTTACAAGATCGATTCGATAACCGCTCTTGACCTGTTTCCGCAGACGCATCATGTCGAAACGGTCGCGCATCTTTCTGTCATCTAAGCCTGACCGCAGTTCCGTAAACCAAGATCTCTGAGGCATTCTGCATTATCGAACTGGTCGAAAATCTCATTGCGACGACGGCATCGGCATTCAATTCGCGGGCTTCCTGTACCAATCTGCTAATCGCTTTTTGCCGGGCCTCGGTAAGCATTTCGGTATAGCCGCTTATCTCGCCACCGACGATAGATTTCAACCCGGCCAGAATGTCTTTTCCTACATGTTTTGTCTGCACAATATTGCCTGAAACAACACCGAGTATCTCGGTTATCTCGCGTCCGGGAACGGTGTCTGTCGTCGTATAGATCATATTCTTTTGCATTATTTGTTGGTTCATCCTTTTATCAAAATTTAGTGTTGGTTATATGATACACGCCTTTTTATCTTTTTTGCTTTTGGTTTCTTTGCGTAGCTTGGTGTCTTCGGGTCTTAGTGGCAAGATTCCACATAGAACAGCTACAAGGTCGCCAAGCCGCAAAGCCCACCAAGAAAAAGACAGAGAAATATCTTTTCACCTGTCAGGGGCTATTGTTCGTCCATAGGGTAGGGACGCCTTACCAATGATCATCGGCTTCAAGGAATAAACTTAAACATATCTCTTGAAAATTCGTAAAGCCTTTTAGCCAACAGTTTGAATAAACAGCAGCATCTAAACTAAACTTTTATATATGGCAAAAAAGAAGGACGAAGAAAGCGGTTCAGAGGCGATGACGACAAAACATTCTGTTCGCTGCCGATATTGCGGTCAGAAGAACGCGGTCAAGGAAGATTACAAGAACAACTCGGCAAACTGCGGCAAATGCAAACTGCCGCTTTCCAACGAACCGCACAAAAAATGGGCTGACCTTTCAAAGCACGAATATATTCATCCTGCTGACAGCAAAGCCCTTGCGGCTTTGCGGGCGATTCCGGGAATAGATACGGCGTTGAAAAAATTGCTCGAGGTAACGGGCGAATCGGCGATCCGCGTCACATTTATGGCAAGCGCCGTAAAGGTAACGCCCAAACAGTGTCCTGACCTTTATGCAAAGCTGATGATCGCGTGTTCGACGCTCGGTGTTGCGGCTCCTGACTTGTATATTCAGCAGAATCCGATAGTCAATGCATTTACCGGCGGCGTCGAAAAACCGATAATCGTTCTTCACTCGGCATTGCTCGAACGTCTTAATGAAGAAGAGACGCTTGCCGTTATCGCTCACGAGGTCGGCCACATTCATTCCGAACACGTGCTTTATCTGACGGCGGCACAGCTTATTCTTGCCATTGCAACAATACCTCTGGCATCGCTTCCGATAGCCGCGATATTGAAAGAACTGCTTACGGCGACAATGCGTGGAGCATTGCTTGCGTGGATGCGTCGCGCAGAGTTGTCGTGTGACCGTGCGGCGTTGCTCGTCGTTCAGGATCCGCATGTTGTCGGCAGAACAATGATGAAACTCGCGGGCGGCACATTTGCCTCAAAGATAAATTACGATCTTTTCCTCGAACAGGCACGCGAATTTCAGAAGAACTATGATGACAGCCGCCTTGATAAATTCTGGGCGGACATCATCAACGCAGGTCTCTCACATCCGTTCCCGATCTGGCGTGTTTCTGAGATATTGAAATGGGTCGAAAGCGGCGAATACGAAGAAGTTATGAAAAAAGCCTGATGGAACGCCGCGGCTAAGTCAGAACCGGGAGCGATAGCGACCGGGTTCATCGCACCGGCGACATATCCTTTCGGCTCTTGCGAAAGAGAACCACCCCGTCAGCCCCTTGAAAAGCAGGATCTTCCACCCCTCCTTTGTAAGGAGGGGAGTTAAAGCCTGCGGTATTTTCTCAAAGTATTTCCAAAGCCTTTTCTATCGGGCGTGCAAGAACTGCTTTGTCGCCTACCTCAACTATCGGGCGTTGGATGATCGCAGGGAACTTGACCATCGCTGCGATCACGTCTTTGTCAGAAGAATCTTTATCGATCCCGGCAAGCTTAAATTCCGGCTCCGCCCGCCGCAGCACTTCAAAAGGCCGCATGCCTGTCTTTTTTAGCAGCGACGCGAGCTTCTTTTCCGTAAAAGGCTCGATAAAATAATTTACCTTCTTCCAGTCAATGCCTTTGTCTTCAAAAAGCTTGTTCAGATTGCGACACGTCGTACACGTCGGCTTTTCGTAAACGGTGATATCCATTTATCTATTCTTCGCAATTATGTACCGAAAGGCAACCCTGACAGTTTCTAAGGCATTAAGGATATGGTCAGCGTTCGATCGGCGGAGCTTTGGCGATGGTCTTTAAGACGAATTGGATAAAGCTGTCCACCTGTTGAGGCATTGCTTGGCCGCCAGTCGAATAAATGAGGCGATAAAATCCGCCGTTGAACTTAACTCCTACTATCCGCGACTGGCCGTTGTGGACAAAAGGCGCAGGTTCGATCTGTTTTGAGTAAGACTCAATATCGATCATACACAGTTCGTTCTGAATTGTGACCAGCTGGTTCTGCGTCAGGCGATATGACGGCACGTGGTAATTCAATCCAGGCAAAACGACGCGGCCGTCAGCGAATATTCTGTAATTATAATGGTTTGTGCCCGGACTGCCCGGCGTAAGCCCTATTTCAAGTATTAGTTCATCAGGTTGTACGTTCGGGGCGTTGGCCGTGATCTGGTCGGGTTGGGTTGCGACATTGCATTCCCTTCGCAGAAGACTATTGTCAGCATCATTTGTTGTCTGAGATGATGTCGTGCCGAAAAGGATCGTTATTATGCCGAAGGTTATAATGCAATTGAGAAATAGTCTATGCATAAATTTCACGTCTGGTTTTCACGGCACAAAAAGCCGTTCTAAAAAGTTAATTTCAGAACGGCCAAAGAAAATATTTATTGCAGATTTTTTTCAAGCAGCTAACGTGACGTGTTCGCCGTAGTGTATCGGGATGAGGTTTTCTTCTTCTTCGAGGGAGAAGACGCGGGATTTGGTGACAAAGCGTAAACCGAGCGGAATTTCGAGCGAAAAACTTGCTCCGCGACCTTCTACCACATCTATCGTCAATTCGGTGTGCTGCCAGTATTCAAACTGATCCTTTGCCATGTAAAAATCGCAACCGGCGATCTCGCCCAGCCAGACATCGCTGCTACCGACCATAAATTCGCCCTTTGGATAGCACATCGGTGACGATCCGTCACAGCACCCGCCGCTCTGATGAAACATCAGCTCGCCGTTCTTTTCGCGAAGCTTTTCAACTACAGCCGTAGCTTCAGGTGTTATTTTTACTCTTTGGATCATGAAGATCATGTGTGATATTTATTCAACTCCTTCCAAACGGTCAGGGAGGACGTTGACCAGTTTGTGAGTTTTAGATAGCAGAATGATCGATTTCCATCGCTTTTCCATAATGTCTGCGAACTCACGAAGTCTTACATTTCCTAGCCTTAGATGAATTACTTTCGGGGGCGGAGCCGACGCCAATATGCGATAAGAAAAGTCAGAATCTTTGGTGACAATAGTTAGATCATTCGCCTTTGCGTGATCCCAGATCCTATCATCGGACTCGGACTGAAATGAGGAAGTAACAAACTCAAATTCTGAACCGCGCCAAACATTGACCTTTACAGGTAGATTCTCGTCGATCAGAAAACGACTCATGATGGCTGAATTACAAAATTACGATCAAGAAGATTTGAGGCAAAACCAAGACAGGCGTAAATGTCCTCTCTGGTCAGCGAAGGATAGTTCTCAAGCACTTCATCGATCGAATCGCCTGCACTAAGAAATTCTAGCACCGTCTGCACAGAGATCCTGGTTCCGCGAATCGACGGCTTTCCATTCAAAATGTTCGGGTCAATGATAATTCTTTCATTCGAATTCATAACAACGTTAGAAATATCTTAGCATACCGACAAAAAATGTTGCCGATTCATCAACTCGCCCTGCTTTCCGCTAAGTTCCTCAATTACAGATGCAGCCTGGTCGGTCGCATTTATTTCGAAAGCTTGAAAATTATTATAACTTTGCAACTTACCTGATCCGCTTGTAGTAACTTATGACAGCTCCTTGCTTTTCCGGGGTCGCGATCATCATGTCATCTTCAAATCTCAGAGTCGATTTGGTGGTCGAATTATTAGCCTGATTGTTGACTGTCAATGTCTGGCCTTCGACCGAGTACGTTCCCGATACCTTCAGATTCTTATCTGGTGTCTTAGGATATACTACTTCGCCTTCAAAGGTCTTGTCTTCTTTAAAAGTCATGTGGCCGCCAATCACATCGGATTCACTGATCTCTTTGGCCGGAAATGGCTTGCTCGTCATTTCCATCAGTTTCCAAGTGCCAATGATCGCCTTATCTGCTGCTGCGGGTTTGTCGGCGCGATTACAGGCGTTCGCAGCAAAAATGACAATAAATAGCAGCAGTAGAAACCGCATTTTTAACATGAGCTTTAACTCTGGTGTAGAAGGTGCTGGCGGATGCCATTCGCAGCTTCTTCCGTCATTTTGACGCGTGCATTTATTCCCATAACAGTTAAATTATATCAAAACGGATATGCCATCTGTAGAAATTGCACGATATATTAGTGTGAAGCATCATCCCTGCTTTGTCTATGAATGCAAAATTAAGACTCACGATATCTATTCTTACTGGGATCGTTATTTATTTGATCCCGGCAATTCTATGGTTCCTTGAGGATCTTTCCGGGGCGATGGTGATGTTTCTATATACTATGGAAAGTATTGTGACGGTCGTGTTGGCGATCGTCACTGTTCTGATATTGGCTCCGCAAAAAGAGGAACCGAAACAAGGGAACTACAATCGCAAAAGCGACCTGATCAAAAACTTTCTTATCATCTCGTCAGGGTTTGGTGCGGGAGCTGTGCTTTTTGTATCTTTGTTCGTTTTTTTGTTCCTTAATGAAAGTTTGGATGTCGCCGAGTTCGGTTTTGCTTTAACTGTTATCTTGGTTTTCCAGATGGTCGAATTCCTTTCAGGCCTTTTCCTTCTGCGGCCGCTCACATTAAAGAAAGCTGAGTTC
>JAHBSH010000112.1 GCA_019639215.1 Acidobacteriota bacterium | reverse complement strand
CGGCAGCATCAATGAAACAAGTGTGCCGGCTTTGCATTCTGTCGGCATGTAAAAACCTGCTCCGGTCGCAGAAAAACTGACAACATCCGCAACCTCTTTCCAGCTTTCTCCATTGCTGTCCTTGCCTTTGACCACGGCGTTCATTGTGACCGCCGCCAGTTCCATATTGTCATTATGGGTCTCTGTTAAAACTGACATTAAATCCTCCGAAAACTACAAAAACAAATAATTAATACAACCATTTAAAAGTAGAAGAAATCCTCTGCAGACACGGCTTACTCAATGCCTGCCAGCGGGAAAAGATTGTCTATAAACTCAAGATGAAGCCGTACAATGCCGTCAGGGCCACTGTGTTTGCCGCGAACGATGGCTATTATCGTCAAGTTATGTCTCTCGCTGGTTACACGAATGAACGAACCAGTTTCGGCATTGAATGAGGTAAAAACAGATGCTCCACCCAGACTTACATTCTCTGTAACCGACACCTCGCTGGCGGCGACATCTCCATTTTCATCAAGTATCTCCAGCAAAAGCGATTCGGGAATGGCAAATCTGGTATGCTTTCTTAGGTAAGACGGGAGTTCGCTTTCATCCGGATTTTCCTGGGCATCAACCACTTCCCATAACCCGCTGTCGATTCGTTCGGCGAGGTCAAACAGCTTTGCAGGATTCTCATTGAAACTGATCGGAGGATGTTTCCCTATGAACGCAACTCCAACCGCATATCGTTGTGTTGCCGGATCCGTGCCTATTGGTATGCATCTGCGTACAAGGCTCCAAACACGATATTGAGGTTCAAGAAAATCATAACATCTGAGCTGTCTTGGCATTGGCAGGCTCACCTGGATCAAGCGTCCGCGCTTTACCGGTCTTGTAAGTTCAAAGCCTGCGCCAAAAGCCGAAACATCTTCCAAACGTGTGACCTCATTCCAAGTGAATTTGGAATCGACCCTAACCTCAATACGTGTCGGCAGGGCCAGTGCAAAACGCTGTATGCGACGGTGGTCTTTGTCAGTCACAACTGTTGACATATATAATGTTACGGGTTCGGGACAAGGCTGAAGCCCAAGGTCTTGAACACTGTTTCGTGGAATGCGGCAAAGGTGCCTAATGCGACGAGAGGCAAGTTGCTAAACAGGCGTTGTGCCTGTAAAATTAAGGATAGCATTAAGATAACTAAAATTCCAGCTTTTTTTGTCCCCCGACTATCCGTCCTATATAAACGGGAATGTCCTAAGGCAATTCGATTTAAACACTGATGGATCCGAACATAGAAAGAAACCAGATAAACCTCGAAGACGAGATGCGCCGGTCGTATCTCGATTACGCCATGTCCGTTATCATTGGGCGTGCCCTGCCTGATGTCCGTGACGGACTTAAGCCGGTTCACCGAAGGATATTGTACGGAATGTACGAAGCCGGCAATACGGCAGGAAAGCCTTATAAGAAATCCGCACGTGCTGTTGGCGATGTGATGGGAAAATATCATCCTCACGGCGATTCGGCGATATATGACTCAATTGTCCGCATGGCACAGGATTTCTCGATGCGTTATACGCTTATTGACGGCCAGGGAAACTTTGGCTCGATAGATGGCGATAATCCTGCCGCAATGCGCTATACAGAGGTGCGTCTCGAGAAGCTGACCAACGAGGTTTTGGCGGACATCGAAAAAGAAACCGTCGATTTTCAGCCGAACTATGACGAATCGCTTACAGAACCGACTGTTTTGCCAACAAGGGTTCCGCTGCTGCTTGTGAACGGTTCCGAAGGTATCGCGGTCGGTATGGCGACGAAGATCCCGCCTCATAATCTGACAGAGATACTGGACGCAGCCATTGCAGTGCTGCATGATCCGATGATCTCCATTGACGATCTCATCAAGATCGTTCCTGGTCCGGATTTTCCAACTTCCGCATTCATATACGGCCGCGAAGAGATACACAGAGCGTATCGTGAGGGCCGAGGTGTTATTCAGATCAGGGCAAAAGCTGGAATTGACCGTATCGGTCGTGGAGATCGTGAACGCGATGCCGTTGTAATTACCGAGCTTCCATATCAGGTCAATAAGGCAAGGTTAATTGAAAAGATCGCCGAATTGGTCAATGAAAAGCGTCTCGAAGGTATTTCTGAGATCAGGGACGAATCTAACCGCGAAGGCATTCGTGTCGTTATTGAGCTAAAACGAGATGCCATACCACAGGTCATCCTCAACAAACTCTATAAACTGACGCCGCTGCAGTCTTCGTTCGGCATCATAAACATTGCTATCGTCGACGGACAGCCTAAACTTCTGACACTAAAGCAGATGCTAGAGGCGTTCGTTGATTTCCGCCGTGAGGTGGTCAGACGAAGGACAGAATTTGATCTCCGCAAAGCACAGGCGAGAGCTCATATTTTGGAAGGTCTGAACAAGGCCATCGATGCTCTTGATTACATCATACCGCTGATCCGTAATGCACGGTCTGTGGATGAGGCCCGGCATTGGCTGACTGCCAATTTTGCCACGCTCGACGAGGTGAAGAAGTGGCGCGGCATAACAGGAGGAAAAAGCGAGGACGCATTCCTCAAGGACCTGCGAAAGGTCATTGGCAGCCTGGAGTTCACAGAGATACAGGCTCAGGCGATACTTGACCTTCAGCTCCGCCGTCTGTCAGCGTTAGAACGTCAAAAGATACTTGATGAATACGAGGCGATAATAAAATACATTGCCGAGTTGGAAAATATCCTTGCCAATGAACCGGTTCTGCGTCAGGTGGTCACCGACGAACTGATGGAGATAAGAAAGAATTTTGGTGATGCCCGCCGTACCGCGATCATCGACGCCGGTGTCGAACTGACAATTGAAGATCTAATTGCGGACGAGGACGTTGCTATCACGGTGACAAATGCCGGTTATATCAAACGAACACCTGTTTCGACCTATCAGCGGCAGGGTCGCGGAGGCAAAGGAAGGCTTGGAGCAACGGCCAAGAATGAGGATTTCGTAGAACACCTCTTCATTGCCTCGACCCATGCTTATCTGATGATCTTCACCGATGACGGCCAGGTCTATAAGATCAAGGTTCATGAGATACCGGAAGCCGCTCCCGCAGCACGCGGAAAAGCGGTCGTCAATCTGGTACAGCTTTCGAGTGAAAGAAAGCTCGTTGCGGTAATGCCTGTCAGAGACTTCAACAAAGATGTCTATTTGACCATGGTCACAAAGAAAGGCGTAATCAAAAAGACAGCTTTGTCGGATTATCAGAACATCCGGGTTACGGGCATTAACGCCATTAACATAGATGCGGGTGACGAATTGCTGGATGTTATTCAAACTGATGGCACTAAGCAGATCTTCATCGCTACCCGTGATGGAATGGCGGTGCGATTCAATGAAGACGATGTCAGACCCATGGGCCGCGTCGCACGAGGTGTTCGCGGCGTAAATCTTCGGGATGAAGATTATGTTGTTTCAGTTTGTGCCGTCTCTCAGGAAGGAACTGAGAAGATACTCTCAATTTCTGAACAGGGTTTTGGCAAACAGACTCAGGTTGATAATTACCGTCTGACAAAACGCGGCGGCAAGGGCGTTATCAACATGAAAACTACTGCAAAGACAGGTAAGGTGGTCGCGGCATTTCCGGTCGAACAGGATAGCGAAGTGATGATAATTACCCAGCAGGCGAAGCTCATACGGCTTGGAGTTGACAAGATCCGCGAGACAGGACGATCTGCACAAGGCGTAATGCTCATCCGCTGCGGTGATGACGATTGTGTGACAAGTGCATCACTTCTCAAAGCCGAGGACGAGAGCAATGAGCAATAGGTAGTTGATAATTTAAGCAAAAGAAAGGTCGCCGAAAGTGTCTATAACTTTTAGCGGCCTTATTTTTTCAGCATGTCTTTTTTTATCTCGGTCAATATCCGGCCAACCGGATAAACACCGATCTTCTGGTTGAGATAATAGGGGGATCGTTCGTAAAAGAATTGCAGCCTGGCTCTGGCATTCTTGGCGAATGCTTCATCCTTAAGTTTCTCCTCAAATTCCTTCTTCAGATCGGCATCTTTTGTTAGCATATCAGCCGCGATCTTTTCGATGATATAGCTTTCTCCATACTCCTTCTGTTCAAAGATAGAATTGAAAAATCCCCAATAGAGCAATGAGTCAGGTCCTTTAGGTTCAAGCAAATGGATGACTACATTTGCAGCGGGTTGGTCAAGCGATATCAAGATAGATCCGGCAGCAAATTCACGAGTTTCGGTGACAACCTCTTGCTTGAAACTATTGAGCGTGATACGGCCTTCGAAAGAGGCTGCCGACCATTTTGGCTCGCTGAGTTTATAGCCTTCTATCTCAATTGCAGTGGTTTTTTTCAGTCTTTCAAATCCGACCCCATGCCTTTCTATCACTGAGATCACTTCTTTCCATTGGGGAGGCACGATGTAATAACGCGGCGGTACGACCGAATCCGTAACGACGCCCTCGTCATATCGCGGTATGGTAATATTCAGCGGTTTGGTGCCATAAACAATGCGGTTTGCCCCGGTTATAGGACTTTGTTCTATCTTGTATTCGACTCCCTTGAAATCCATCGGAGTCGAATTTTTGCTAACGGTGATGCGAAGCGGAAAATGCCGATCTTTGTTATATGCTAAGCCGACAAATGTTGTCTCCACATCGGCGTTCCGGATAGCCGCGAACAGGCTCTCTTTTGAACGTCCTGCTTCCTCTATGGTGTATCGAAGCACATCGTATGTTCCGCGAACGCGGGAATCATAGGGTTTATAGACGTGTGTTTCGATCAATAGTCCGGCACGGTTTCGCAATGGCGTATAGCCTGTTGCAAATCTAGGTGTCGCAATAAAGGTTGCCACTCCGCCGGTTACTTCTCTGCCCGCAAATTGTACATAGTGCGTCACCAGATTTCCTTCTTTTTCGACAAGCGGAACGACCTTGCCGTCAAAATGCTCGTCCATCCAGTTCTTTATTGCCGGAGATACTTCTTGAAAATGAGCATATTCATAGGTTACGTTGTATTGAAAATCCGCTCCGTCAGTTACATGACAATCGATAAAGAGGTCAGGATCCCAAGAGTTCCATAATGAAAGCCAGCCCCGGGTTTCAGGTGCATCTGCTTTCATGTAATCGCGATTGAGGTTTAGGTTCGTAGCATTTGCGCGAAAGCCCATCTCGACCGGCCCATTCTGGTTGATCCGCATATACGGATTGGAGTTTTCATGTCCGTCAACGTTGTATATGGGAACGAACAGAATGATCGCGTTGTCCAAAAGTTCTTGACGCGTTTTAAGCACGACAATATCACGGATCAAGGCAAGGCCTGCGTCCTTGCCGTCGATCTCGCCTGCATGGATGCCAGCCTGGATGAATATAATTGCTTTACCTGTCTTTTTAGCTGCTTCAGGTGTGAAGGCTTTGTCCTTTGAGACTATGAGTAAAGGAAGGTCACGGCCTTCGCCGCTTTTCCCGAAAGTTCTGTAACTTACATAAGAGGATGAACGGGCAAGCCTTTTGCTATATTCGATAGTTTCTTCGTACGAAGAGGTTTTTGCATAATTTGACCTTTCAGCGGCGGTCTGCCATTCGGCGGGAATATTCACGGCTTTACTCTGAGCTGATCCGATCAAGAATGACGATCCCATTACTAGGGTAAGAACAAACAACGATAGCAAGATACTCGCCAGATTTCTCATAATATTTACAAAGTATGGGAACGGAACGTTTTGCTCTCTATTTGGTATTCATCCAATTGTCGCCAACTCCGATCTCTACAACCAGAGCAGCATCCAGAACGGCTGCGGACTCCATTTCCTTTTTGATGATCTCCGACGCAGTAGCGATCTCAGATTCAGGAGCTTCGAAAAGCAACTCGTCATGCACCTGCATTATCATCTTGGTCTCGAGTTTTGCTTCGCCCAGAGCTTTCTGAACATTTATCATCGCCATTTTAACGATGTCACTTGCCGTACCTTGTATCGGCATGTTGATGGCTTCACGCTCAGCACGTGAACGCACAGCAAAGTTGCGATCCTTGATGCCGGGGAAATATCGCCTGCGCCCAAAAAGCGATGTGATATAACCTTTTTCACGAGCTTCTTCAGGTGTTCGATCCATATAGGCTCTGATGCCTTTATACGTTTCAAAATAATCGTCGATCACCTTACGAGCCTCGGCTCGCGAGATGCCGACACGCTGTGAAAGGCCGAACGCCTCGACAGCGTATGCAATGCCGAAGTTGACTATCTTAGCCAATCGTCTTTTTTCTTTGAGGTCTTTTTCATCCGTGGCTCCAAATACGAGCTTTGCCGTTTTGCTATGGATGTCCTCACCTTTTTGGTAGGCTTCCATCATCACAGGATCTTTGGTGATGTGTGCGAGAATGCGAAGTTCAAGTTGGGAATAATCAGCCGAAATAAGTTTGTTTCCTTTTTCAGGTATAAAAGCTCTTCTTATTTGCTGTCCAAGCTCGGTGCGGACGGGAATATTTTGCAGATTTGGTTCGGTCGAACTAAGTCGTCCCGTGGCCGCGACCGTTTGATTCAGGACGCCATGGATGCGACCATCACTGCCGACCATTTTGGGAAGTGTATCGGCGTAGGTCGCTTTTAATTTATCCAATTCACGATAATCGATTACGAACTGGGCGATCTCATAGTCAACGGCAAGTTCCGCCAAGACGTCCTTGCTTGTTGAGATTTGTCCTGTGGCGGTTTTACGTCCGGTGGCAATGTTGAGTTCTGAAAACACCTCGCCAACCTGTTTAGGTGAGCCTATATTGAACTCGCGCCCGGCAATAGCGAATATCTTTTTTTCGAGTTTCAATAACTCGTCAGAAATAAATACCGAAAAGTTTTCCAGCGAACCGGTATCAACTTTCATCCCGACAGTCTCAATGTCAGCAAGAACAGCAGCGACGGGTATCTCGATATCCGAATAGACCTTTATCAGGCCATCGTCATGGATCCGCTTACGGAGCAGCGGAGCCAGCTGAAATGTCCAATCGGCATGAGTCGCTGCTTTCCATCCGCTTTCCGTGAACCCATCAGGCAAACTGCCTTGCGGATAGGCGTCCAAGTGTGTTTGGGCAAGGAATTCTATCTCATGATGCGGCCTCCCGGAATCCAGCAGGTATGAGGCAAGCATAAGATCGTCCCTGACACCTGATAGGTTGATCCCAAGTTTTCTCAGTATCGCAAGCTTGTTTTTATAGTCGTGCGTTATTTTATCCAGATACGGATTTGAAAGGATGTCCCCAAGCGGCCTGATAGCCTCATCGCGACCACCCTCAAAGTTTTCCAGATCAATAAAGTACGAAACACCGGGCGAATGTGAGATAGAAACTCCCAGCGGCGGCAATTTGTCAAAGGCACTGTGCCTTTCGCCTTCATTAGAATCGTCCAAACCAAAAGCAAATACTTCCTTTTCCCATAACTCGATCATTAGTTTGTCGAGATCGGATCGCGTTCGGATAACGGAGTATTTTTGTTCAAGGACGCTCTTTGTGTCGTGCAGGTCAAAAAGCGAAGCAGAATCAGCGAACTCTTTTGTCAGAGTATTGAACTCAAGCTCACGAAAAAGTTCATAGGCTTTTGCCCGATCCGGTTCTCGAAAAGCCAACGTGTCCAGGTCAAGAGAGATCGGAACATCGCATTTTACTGTTGCCAGTTCCAACGATTGGCGAATTATATCCTGATTGTTCAAGAGGCTTTCACGATAGGTCTTGTGGGTCACCTTTTCGGCGTTTTCCATTGCCCCGATAGCGGAGCCATATTCCAGGATCAGCTTTAATGCGCCTTTTTCACCTATACCCGGCGCACCCGGAATATTGTCGATCGCATCGCCCATCAGACCGAGCAGATCGATGATCTTGTCAGGCGGTAATCCAAATTTATTTTGCACCCAAGCCTCATCACACCATTCTATTGGCGGTACGGGAACCTTACGCTTGACGTTGGTGGAATTTTGCCGCATTGCAACGATGAAGGGGTCTCTGACAAGCTGGCAGAGGTCTTTGTCGTTGGATACGATGACGGCCTTTACCTCTTTTTCCGCCGCTTGTTTTGCCAGGGTTCCGATAATGTCGTCAGCCTCAAAACCGTCCATCTTTAGTATGGGCAGGTTAAATGCCTCACAAACGCGGATAATAAATGGCATTTGTGACGAGAGTTCTTCCGGCATCTCCTCACGATTGGCTTTATAATCCGCAAAAGATTCGTGCCTGAAGGTTGGGTGAGCGGTATCGAAAACTGCAGCGATATAGTCCGGCTGCTCATCCTTTATCAACTTGCGAAGCATGTTTGTAAAGACGAAAACGGCCTGAGTTATCTGTCCGCTACTGTTGCGAAGCGGTTCCTGCCGCGCTCCCATCGGGGCAAAATACGCGCGGAAGATATGCGACATCGAATCGATAAGGAATATGCGTTTCATTTAGGTTCAGTTTAGCGGAAATCGCC
This sequence comes from Acidobacteriota bacterium, assembly GCA_019639215.1. Classification (GTDB taxonomy): domain Bacteria; phylum Acidobacteriota; class Blastocatellia; order Pyrinomonadales; family Pyrinomonadaceae; genus OLB17. The sequence goes on along the minus strand of JAHBSH010000112.1, from coordinate 554 downwards.
TTTAATAGCACGAACCATCGCCGCCTTAGAATCGCGGGCAAAGCGTTTTTGAAGCATTCGCGTCAGCGGATAGCCAAGTTTTGCAAGGAATAGATTGGGACGTGAAAAAGCGAACAGATCATACCAAACCTCGCCTGTTTCTGGGTCGTATTCAACTGAAAAACGCTCTTCTCCCGATTCGCCGTGATCTTCGAGCGTTCCATAAGCAAATCCAAAACGGTTAGGTTCGTCTATCACATAAACGATCCGAGCGGCGTTAAGCGAATAGAAACCGAAATGCCTTATGAGAATCGCGACATCTTTTCCGGTCTCAATTGGCGTATCGGGATGGCAAAGCCCTACCCAAGGCATATCGAACATTTTCCACGCCAGAACTCCTGCTTTCGCTTTTTCAAAATGTGCATGTCCATCTCCCAAAAATTGACGGTTGTGGTCTACTGTGAATCCCTCTGGGCTTTCTGTGGATATGTTCGTGTGGCGGTGGTAAGACAGAGAGCTTTTCTGTGCTGAAACCAGAAATCTCTCTATTTGTCCGGGCTTAGGTGGTAATAGAA
>JAHBSH010000111.1 GCA_019639215.1 Acidobacteriota bacterium | reverse complement strand
CTCCAGCCCTACACGGCAAAATTGATGAACCCCTGAATATGCCCCGATATTTGCACGGTCGGCTACCTCAACATGGCCTGCCAGCGTAGCCGCATTTGCCATGATGACACCGTTGCCTACCTGACAATCGTGGGCGACATGAGCCTGCGCCATTAACAGATTGTCGTTACCTATTCTTGTAATCCCGCCGCCTCCCTCGGTTCCGCGATGGATGGTTACGAACTCTCGTATCTGGTTTCCCGATCCTATGACGGTGCGTGTTGGTTCATCGGCGTATTTTGTGTCCTGTGGGGCCAAACCTATGGAAACGAAAGGGAAAACATGTGTTTCAGAGCCGATCTCAGTGTCGCCGTCAATTACTGCATGAGATTCGATTCGTACACGATCAGCAAGCCGGGCGTTTGGCCCGATAGTGACAAAAGGCCCTATGTAACAGTCCTCACCTATTTCCGAACCTTCGGACACGATCGCCGTTTGATGAATAAATGACATAGTTTACGCGGTGCTATCCTCGCTGCTCGGCTTTTCTTCTTCGGTCTCGGGTTCGACGGTCGAATGCAGAACGTGACTGTCACGCATTATCATCCACGTCGCAATAGCAACTGACGGAATTGATATGATCACTCCTAAAATAGCTCCGCCCAGCGTGGCAACGACAATGCCGATAACGCCGACCCTGAGCTTTCCCTTGAAATAGCCAAAACCAAGCGGAACAAGCCCAAGGAAAAACCCGATAGCGGCATTTGCGCCTATCGCTATTATGGCTTGTGTGTCGGTCAGTTGGGTCGGTTCCATAAAGAAAACGTCCTTAATTTAGCTATTTTCTGGAAGCAATGACGCAGGTGATAACTGCCTCAGAAGCAACATTGCCGTCCACCGTTGCCACGCCTTTCATCTTTTGTACGCGACTGCCCGTGCGGAGCGCCGTTACTTCCAACCGGAGCGTATCACCGGGAACAACCGGCCGGCGAAACTTTGCTTCCTCTATCCCGCTGAAAAAAGGTATTTTTTCTTCGCTCGCATCAAATTCACGCAAGGCCAGTATCGCTCCTACCTGTGCCAATGCTTCTATCTGCAAAACGCCCGGCATCACAGGCGCGCCGGGAAAATGTCCTGCAAAAAAATGTTCATTTATGGTCACCTGCTTAATGCCGACGATCCGCACTGTCGGTTCAAGTTCGACTATCTTGTCAACCAAAAGAAATGGGTAGCGATGCGGCAGTATGTTCTGAATAGCCTGAGAATCGTAGATAACCATTAGGGATCCTTAAAACGTAAAAATCAGTAGTCAGCAGAAGCAAAACTCCGACTGACTACTGACTATAACAAAAGTTCCTGTTGTGAACTAACGCTGATTTGACGCCGTTGCGGCCGCGGCCGGACGTGCATTATAAAAAGTGATGAAATCAGTCGTAATATTTGCCGTCGGGTCGGCGGCTAGAATGACGCCGGACTGTGCCAGCTTGTCAATGTCAAAGATCATCGCAAAACCTTTTTGCTTGCCATAATCGCTTATCGCCCTGCCGATGTCCTGATTCAGCGGGCCGAGCACCTCGCCGCTACGCTTATCAACAAATGCTTCGAATTCCTTATTCTTGAATTCCAATTCACGCTGCAAACGCGAGCCTTCTTCCTGCTTTGCACGGATCTGGTTTGCGACATCAGCCTGGTTCTGCGGAACTCCGGCTGGCGGATTTTGCAGTTTTTGAATGTCTTGAGCAATGGTCTGAATGCGTGTTTGAAGAGTTACCAGTTCCTGCCGTTTTGGCGTAACCTCTTTCTCCAGAGCAATCAACGCATTGTAGTACCGTTTGATCCCCTCCTTTTCATCTGCAAACGCACCCGTATCAATAAGGCCAACCTTTAATGGTGCTGCCGCAGTTCCTTGTGCCGAAGCTGAAACTGAAAACATCACCATCATGATCAGGCCAAGGGCGACCAAACTTAATTTTTTCATTACTTTACTAACTCCTTAAACTTTCTTAGAGAAATGATCTTTAGTTCTTATCTTACTTTGAAACATTTTGATCACATTCTGTTGCCTGACGGAACAAAATTCCCAAAAAAGAACGATAATCTTATGCCAAACAAGGCATATATGTCAATTTTTGATCAGAGCCGTCTAAGCGGCTCTGAGTATGTCTTCTATATATTTTTCCGGGCAATATCAGAATGTTCTGCCGACGGTGAAGCGAAATCCATTCCGTTTGCCGGGAAGGTAAATGCCAGGAGCTTCTTCCGTGACGCCAAATTTTCCGTTCGGATTGTAATAATAGATAAGACGGAACGGAACATTTACGACCGGCACCTGAACTCTAAGCTCTATACCTACGCTCGAGCGGAAATCTCCAATTTTGTTGAATGCGCTGTCATCAACGCGAAGGAGCGAATTTTGCTGTGCCTCGCCGCGAAGATAAAGCTGCTGTATCTCCGGCGACAGAACGGTGGGACATCCTGAACGGTTTCCGCGACAAAACTCGTTTATGTAATCTGTTTTTGTCATTATGCGACCGCGGTAGTACATAATGCTGCCCGTGCTGCTCTCCAAAACCGGAAAGTTGATAAGAGAAAGGGCAGTTACGCGGCCTGCACCCAAAAATCGGTCATCTTCCAGAAATTCGCTGTCTATTCTCTGCTGTCCGACTTTTCTCAGGTTGAACACGCTGCCAATATCGGCAAACAATGCCAGTGTGGCAGGGCCAAAGATCGGTATCCTGTATTCAAAATTGCCTAATAATTGAGTATCGCCGCCGATGAAACGGTAGTTTCTTGAAAATAAGGCCGGATTCGCACCGTCAATACCGGTCAGCAACCCAAGTGTTGCAATCTCATCCATCGTACGCTGCGGCAGTCCCGTAACGTTCACCGGATCACCCGAACTGTTGGTCGCCACGGAAACGTTCCTGGTCGTGACGTATGTGTCGAAAGGAGCTATCGGCCCAATCGCCCTTGAATTATAACCGCGAATGTCGTTCTCGCTGCCCATGTAATATCGTTCATAGATCGGGATTCCGCCGACAAACGAGAGCGAGTTGGCATTGCGTACCGTATCTGTCATGGCATAAGTGCCGATCGTACCTGCCTGTAGTCTGAAGGCAAAGACATGCGGATTCTCACTTCTTCGGTTACGCACCGGCATGAACTTTGTATAGACAATATTAGGCTGATAGGTGCGGACATCTCCACCAAGACCGGCGAGGGCAAATGCCATCGTAAGCTGAGAACCACTCAGTGTGTCAATGCCGTTAGCTGCTGGACGACGCGTATCATAAACGAACGTGCCTGTGATACGACTGGTTATGATGCCCGGCTGACGATAAATAACAGGAATGCGGGACGCAGGGTCATCCTCAAGATTTATTTCCGGATCAGCTATCGACGTTGACGTTATCTGATAAGTAAGACCAACGCGTGAGAACTGTGTGAACTGACGCTTTTTGAAGAAAAGTTCTGACAGCGGAGCGGTCGCGAAAACAGTTGCTCCGTAGGTGTTCTGTGTGAACAGATTGCTCTCGTCAGTCAATATCTGTGCAAGCGGATCATAAAGCGAATTGATAAGATCCTGATTTTGGGTAAGGAATGTGCCTTCGCCAAAGAATTTATATCTTGAGGCAAATAGTGAAACACCGACCGAGATGGGGCGGTCACGAAAATACGGTTCCTGATAAGTGACCTGAAAACTCTGCTGGCGATTACCCGCTCCAAAAGCAAACGAAAGTATCTCTCCGCGTCCGCCCAGGTTGTTTGTTGAATATTCGAGTCCAAAATACGAACCGCTTAGGCCGCCCACACCGCCGTTGAACGATATCTGCTGGCGTCCGCGTTCTTTGACTCCGACGTTCAGATCGACCTCGCCAGTCTCATCGTCAGTTCGGGTTTCAATGTCGCGATCCTTGTCGATCGGGTCAAAATATTGTGTCTGTTCAAGGCGGGCAACGGATATATCCAGATATCGCTTATTGTATATGTCACCCTCGTTCAGTAGGAATTCGCGACGCAGAACGCGGTCACGTGTAAAAGTGTTTCCGGTAAATTCCAGACGCCGCAGCGTGAACTGCTTTCCTTCCTCGATGGTTATTGTTATATCAACAATGCCTTCGTTCGGGTTGGTCGGATTATCACGAAAGACCGGTTCGAATTCGGCGTTGTAGTTTACAAAACCCTGATTACCGTAAACGTCCTTTAGTTCTTCGTAAACAGCTTTTTGAAGTCTTTTTCCGTCTGCTATCTCGCCGGTTTTTAACCCGACACCGTTAAGTATTTGCTGTTCCGAGAATATCGAGTTGCCTTCGACCTTCAGTTCGCCAACACGGAAAATACGGCCTTCGGTCACGGGGACCACGATCCGCAGCGTGTCGTCCATTGAAGATATCAGCGGTAGCGGCAGGGTGATGACCGGCAAAAGGCTGGTTCGTTTTACACCGAGGCCTTCAACTTCAGGTTCACCTATGCGTGCCTGAAAGTAACCCTTTGACCACATATAGGAAAGGACGTTTCTCTGCAGGTCAGCCTGAAGCTTTTCCATGTGCAAGATGTCCATGCCTTTGACACGAGATATCAGTCCGGTTTCTTTTACCCACTCCAATGCTCCTCGCAGTTCACCTGACTTAAAATGTTCATTGCCCTCAAAATCTATCTTGACTATTCGCGAACGATTGCCCTGCTCCACCTCAAAGGTAAGAGCAATGGACGTGGCGGAAACTTCTTCTTCCTTTACGTTGATCGTTGCGTTTGGATAACCTCTGGAGGCAAGCAGTTCACGAAGAATGCGGGTAGCGGTGCGGGCTTTTACGGGGTCGAAAATATTCTCTTTTGCTATACCGGCACGACGTTCTCGAAATTCCTTAAGAACATCTGATTCCGGTACTGCTTTCAAACCGGTAAACTGAAGGTCGCGGATTATAGGCCATTCACGTACTTCAAAAATTACGTTGACGCCGCCGCGAACACCCGGTGTTGTCAAAACTCGGGTCGCTGATTTATCGAACCAGTTAAGAGAGAGAAGTTCGCGAAGATCCCGTTCGAGAGCTGCCGGGTCGTAAACGTCTCCGGCCCTTGTCTTTATATAATAAATTAGGTCCTCGTCCCTTAACCTTCGATTGCCCTGTATATCAACAAGTTCTACTATCTGCTGGAAAGAAGATGTGGCGGCTGATTCTGTCGCATTCTTCGCCTCGTTGGTTTCGGCTTGGACCGGAAATGCCAGCGCGGCAAGACCAAGTAATACAAGTCCGAATGCGCGGAGTCTATACATAAAATAAATCCCTTATAATCGCGTTTTAATAGAGCCCTAAAGACTCAAAAGCCTTCTTTCCCGTACAAAAGAATACGTTAGAATAACGGAAAGAGTTAGGCTTTTCAATGTCGGAAAAATTACAAGTTCTTTGATTCTATGACTTAACTTGTGGTTGCCTTTTCTAAATATTATGCAAACTTTCCCGCAAAACCTCGAATTATATCGTTAAAACACCGAAAAACGAAAGAACGGACAACAAAAATCGTCCGTTCCGGAGGCATTCAATAACACTTATCTCTTATTGGATCTGAGGCTGTTCGGCACCAAGAACGTCCGGCATCGCCTCTCGAAACATTAGTTCGTCGTCGTGCAAATATATTTCCAGATCGCTCAACCGGCCTACGTCACCCTTGATCAACGCCTCAGAGAGACCGTCTTCGACGTATTTTTGCAGAGCACGTTTTAACGGTCTGGCACCATACATACGGTCGGCACAGGTCTTTTCTATCAGCCATTTTCTGGCCGTCGGCATCAGGCGAAGCGTCACACCGCGTTCCTTTACCATCTCATTTAGTCGGCTCATCTGCAGATCGACAATTGTTTCCAGATCGATGTCCGTAAGCTCGTCAAAGATGATCACTTCGTCAAGGCGATTGATGAACTCCGGTGCAAATGTATGCCGCACCTGCGACATCACCTGTTCCTCCATTTTCTCTCTTGAAACATCGCCGCCATTCTGAAAACCGAGGTTTCCGCGTTTCTGTATAGAACGCGCACCGATATTTGAGGTCATTATAAAGATCGCATTCTTGCAATCGACCGTGTTGCCACGGGCGTCGGTCAATATTCCGTCCTCAAAAACCTGCAGCAAGATATTGAACACATCAGGGTGAGCCTTTTCGATCTCATCAAAAAGAACTACCGCATACGGTGTCCGGCGAAGCCTTTCCGTCAATTGACCGCCTTCGTCATGCCCGACATATCCCGGAGGCGACCCGATGAATTTCGAGATCGAATGTTTCTCCATGAACTCGCTCATATCAAACCGCAAAAGAGCCTTTTCCGATGCGAAGAGATATTCGGCAAGTGTTCTGGCGACCTCGGTCTTGCCGACGCCCGTAGGCCCGAGGAAAAGAAATGAACCGACGGGCCGTGACGGATTCTTCAGCCCCGCCCGCGAACGCCGTATCGCCCTTGCCAGAGCCGAGATAGCATCACGCTGTGAAACAACACGTTTATGAAGCTCGCTTTCCATTTCCATCAGGCGTTTCGATTCTTCCATTTTGATGGAAGCGACCGGAACACCTGTCCAGCGAGCGATAACCTCGTCAACGTCATCTTTGGAAACTTCGACCGTAGCGAGCGATTCCTCTATGGTCTGCAGCTCGTAAGAAATAAGCTGATCTTCATTTGCAGAGGCACGTTTCCAGTTCTCAACAGCCTCACGCCACGACGGTTCGGCCGGATTTTCCTGCTGAAATTTCAGCTTTGCCCTTGCACCGGCCTCATCAAGCACGTCTATCGCTTTATCGGGCAGAAAGCGGTCGGGAATATATCTGCTGGTCTGAAAAACTGCTGCTTCTATTGCCGAACGGCGATAGCGAATGCGGTGAAATGTCTCATACCTTTCTACAAGGCCTTTTATTATCTCTATAGTTTCCTGTTCTGACGGCGGATCGACCTTGACCGACTGAAAGCGGCGCTCAAGCGCACGATCTTTTTCGATCGACTTGCGATACTCAGAAGGCGTTGTCGCACCAATACACTGTATCTCGCCTCGCGATAGCGAAGGCTTCAAAATGTTTGCAGCATCAAGCGTTCCTTCCGCCGAACCGGCTCCGACCAGCGTGTGTATCTCGTCAATAAAGACGATATTCTCAGGAAACTCTTTCAGCTCGGCCATTATCTTCTTGAGCCTTTCTTCGAACTGGCCGCGATATTTCGTACCCGCAACAACCGAAGAAAGATCAAGCGAAAGGATGCGTTTGTCTTCAAGAAAAGAAGGCACACGGCGGTCAACTATCCGCTGTGCCAACCCCTCGACAATGGCCGTCTTGCCAACGCCTGCCTCGCCTATCAGAACAGCGCTGTTCTTTGTTCGGCGGCAGAGCGTTTCCACTAGGCGTTCTATCTCTTTTTCACGCCCGATCAGCGGATCCAGTTTTCCGGCAGAAGCGTCTGCGGTCAGGTCGCGTGTAAATTCCTTAAGGTTAGGTGTTTTGGTCTCATCCACCGAGGTTTGCACCGCTTGCGGCTTGGCCGATCCTCGGTTTATCTCGTCACGAACGTCTTCAATTCGCAGTCCGTAAAGGAAGAGAACTTCGGCAGCGACCGTCTTTTCTTCACGCAGCATTCCCGCAAGAAGATGTTCGGGCCTGATCTCCTTATTGTTCATTCGGCGGCTTTCTTCTCCGGCCCAGAACAATATCTTTTTTGTTTCGTGTGACAGATGCAGCTCGGCCGACTGAGGTATGCGGTTTCGTACCACTATCCTCTCTTCTATCTCGCGGCGGACAGTGTCCACAGTTATTGATTTCTTGTACGGAAAGAACCGAGAAGATATTGTCCGGTCCTCACGCATCAGCCCGAGTAGAATGTGTTCCGGTGAGATGACTTGAGAGCCGTATTGGAGTGCTTCGTACCGCGCAAAAAATATCACGCGACGGGAGCGTTCTGTATAGCGTTCAAACATAAATATAGAGCTGCGCGTTCTTTGGACACCTTGGATTATAACCCAATGTTCCGTGAAAAACGATGGTTTCTTATCCTATGATCTTTTACGAACTAAGCCCTATATAGTTGCAAACAAACACAAACTCCAGAAGAAACTTACGGTCTAATTTGTCATAGATGAGGCGGAATCGACCTTAAGACGTTGTTGTTCTTCTGCTGAAAGCGGCACTTCTTCTAAAATGGCCGAGTGCTTTTTGCCGATGTCGCCGATGGCCTTGCCGACCATCTTTCCGGCCGGAGCCATTTCTACCTTAGAAACCAGCACGCGTGAGATGCGTTTTGGCAACAGAACAGGTGCGATGCCTGCTATCGAATCTGCCAGCGAAACGATGTCGCCGCCGCCCTGCCAATGTTCGCGGACGACCGTTTCATCGGTGCGGTTCACAAGCCGCAGAAGCGAAAGAGCGACCATATAGATATCATCGACCTGGCCGATAAAGGGAAAGATGTCAGGTATCAGATCAATAGGGGAAATGACGTAAACAATAGCCGCCAGAAAAAGGGCTTTTTCTGTTGTTGGAACACGGCTGTCCTTAAGCAGGCGTCCCAAAAGAATGACCATATTCGGCAAAAACATCAGAAAGTTGGACATACGTCCCTTTGCTTCGCGCCGCTGACTGCGTTTTGATCTTTCTACGGATGTTCTGTTATCACTCATGCTTCTGCTCCTTAGTTTGAAACGGCTTGAAACAAGTCTAAAAACTATCGAATCTTTGTGCAAGTTCCTTCCCGTATGGTTGTATGGTAAATTCAGGATATTCACGATAAGGAACCGGCTGAAAATGATCCTGCAAAATATCCGTCAAAAAGCCGCTGCTGACCGGCAGCACATCGTTTTGCCCGAAGGCGAAGACACACGCACGCTCCGCGCGGCCGAAACCTGCGTTCGCGAACAGATCGCAAAAATAACGGTCATCGGCAGTGAAGAAAAGATAAAACAGGCCGCCGCAAATGAAGACATAAACCTGAACGGCGTAGAGATACTTGACCATCGCAGATCGGCAGATTTCGCCAAAATGGCAACGCTCTATTACGAACTCCGCCGCGCAAAAGGCGTCACGCTGGAAGAGGCTGAACAGACGGTAAAAGATCCGCTTTATTTCGGCAATCTGCTTGTCCGCGACGGCAAAGCCGACGGTTCCGTTGCCGGAGCAACGAACACAACCGCAC
>JAHBSH010000110.1 GCA_019639215.1 Acidobacteriota bacterium | reverse complement strand
CCAATTTTCTTGTGCTTGCGATATATATGCGGCGGCGGATCGGCCGCATCAATGGCGGCGATATTTTAACGTCCGTCGCCAAAACGCTTGCCGCTTCGGTTGCGATGTCCGCCGCGGCTTATGGCTGCTATTACCTGCTAAACCAACGACTCGGCGCAAATGGATTTACGATCAGAATGATCGAGGTTTTTGTGCCGATAGCGGTTGCCGGCATTGTGTTTTTCGTTTCGGCAAAGCTGTTAAAGATCAGCGAATTTGAGCAGGCGCTAAAGACCGTTCGAAACAAGATAAAGAGATAAAGATGATAGGAGAATTTAACGGCATAGCTCCAAAAATCGACCCGACCGCGTTTGTTACGGACGACGCTATCGTCATCGGCGATGTTGAGATCGGTGCTGATGCGAGCATTTGGTTTGGTTCGATCATTCGCGGCGACGTCAATTTTATCCGCATCGGCGCGCGGACAAACATTCAGGATGCGACGGTCATTCACGTCAGTTCCGAAACGCATTCGACCGTGTTAGAAGAAGAGATAACCGTCGGCCATCGCGTCACTCTGCACGGTTGTCACATCGAACGCCGTTGCCTGATCGGCATTGGAGCCATTTTGCTTGACGGCGTCCGCGTCGGCGAAAATTCGATAGTCGCGGCAGGCAGTTTGGTGACGCCCGGAACGATCATTCCGCCGCGTTCGATGGTGATGGGTTCGCTCGCCCAGGTAAAACGCGAGCTTACCGATGACGAGATTGCTTACTTGGACAAGTCTTGGCAAAACTACGTAAAGCTAAAGCAGCACTATAAAAACAGTTAAACCGCAGAGGCCCTGAGACGCAGAGAGAAAAATTAAAGGTATTGCCAAACCTTTTTGCACCTGCTTCACTCACACCCAAATTCCAAATAAAAAATTTCTCTGTGCCTTTGCGTCTCTGCGGTAAATTTCTTTTTGCTGTAAAATGATTCTGTTATGAGCAAGACAAATCCGGCGCGCGGAATGCGCGATTTTTTACCCGCCGACGTTCGCAAGCGCGAATACGTGATCGGCATTATCAAAGAGGTTTACGAGTCATACGGCTTTGAACCGCTCGAAACGCCAGCCGTCGAAAACCTCGAAATCTTAATGGGCAAATACGGCGAAGAAGGCAATCAGCTTATCTTTAAGATCCTAAAACGCGGAGAGAAGCTGACAGAAAGTCTTGAGTCCGGGATCTTGGGTCGTGAGCAGGAACAAGGCGATGGACCAAATATCCCGGACTCAAAACTCTCAGATTTGGCGCTTCGCTATGATCTGACCGTTCCGCTCGCACGCGTCGTCGCCAATAACAAGAACGACCTGCCAAAATTTTTCAAACGCTATCAGATACAGCCCGTGTGGCGGGCTGACCGTCCGGCACGAGGAAGATTTAGAGAGTTTTATCAGTGCGACGTCGATTGCATTGGCTCGACCTCGTTGGCTGTTGAATCCGAACTTATTCACGCTGTTGCCGTGACACTTCTACGTCTTGGATTCGATCAGTATTCAGTTCGGCTTAACGATCGTCAGCTCCTGAATGCCATGCTCGAAAGATGTGGTGTTAACGAAGAGAATCGCACGTCACTGCTGGTCCTTCTAGATAAAATAGATAAGATTACTATCGAAGATTTCTTGAACAGCATTAAGCAACTTGGTTTAGGTTCCGCCGCTTCGACGTTTGCTCAATTCGTTGTTGACCTACGTTCGCGCCAGATTGAGCTTGCTGAAATTGCAGTTGCATCTGGTAAAAAACGTATCGACAGCGTTTGGGCAATGAAAATAAATACAACGGTTCTTGATCAGGTCGCAGGGTTTGTTTCCGGCACCGAAGGTGGTATGCAAGCCGTTGCTGAACTACGAAAACTTGTCGCATTGACGGCAGACTTGGGCATAGGCTCACTCGTAATGATTGATCCGACTCTTGCGCGCGGACTTTCCTATTATACCGGTACAATAATGGAGGTAAGTGTCGGAAAGGGAATAGGAAGCATTGGCGGCGGCGGGCGTTATGACGGACTGATCGGAATGTTTGGCAAAGAGCAGATTCCCGCCTGTGGATTTTCGCTTGGGCTGGAACGCATTTTGGTCGTTATGGAAGAACGCGGAATGTTTCCGCCGGAGATAGCCGAATCGCGGCCTGCTGATGTAATGGTCACGGTCTGGAGCGAAGAAACGCTTGCCGATTCGCTCAAACTGGCAAAAGAGTTGAGACAAAACGGACTCCGCGTGACGCTCTATCCTGAACCTGACAAATTCGGCAAACAGATGAAATACGCCGACCAAATAAAAGTTCCGTGGGTCTGCGTCCTCGGCGAAAGTGAAATAGCCGCCGGAACTGTCACACTGAAAAACATGACAACAGGCGAACAACAAACAGCAGATATAACTGAAACTGTAAACAAGATCAAAGGACATCTCTAAGGTGTCCTTTTTACTTGTGTATAAATTAAATGCACCGCAAATTAGAACCGGAAATAGTAAATACTTTTCGCGAAGGCTATACCAAAAAGCTCTTTCAGGGCGATCTGCTCGGCGGATTAACGGTCGGCGTCGCGCTCCATTCTCGGCTGTGTCAAAAGAATATTCCGAAGATCATGAAAAGGGTGTTCCAGCCCTAGCGATTCAGATTGATCCGGCGAACCATATAAGCCCTTGTCTTTTCGTCACAAAACCCTGCCCTGAGGTGTTCTCATCTTAAGGAGAACATTTTGATGCGCAGGTTAGTAGTAAATCTTTCGATCGTTTTCATGATCTGGTCAAATTTTTGCTGTGTTGGTCAGCCAACATCAAGTTCAAATAACCCGGTTTTCTTACCGATAGGACAGGTTGAAGAAATACATGGACTTCAAAGTCCTAGGGCGGATCATTCGGCAACGCTTCTTAATGACGGCAGGGTTCTTTTCGCGGGTGGAATGAAAAGGAACGGGGTCTTTTTTGATACTGCCGAGATATTCGACCCCAAAACCAACACTACCAAAGAGTTAAAAGCAAAAATGGTCAAAAGACGCGTTAGTCATTCGGCTACCCTCTTGGAAGACGGACGAGTGCTTATTGCCGGCGGATGGTCTGACCGAAACGTCACTGAAAATACGGCGGAGATCTTTGACCCTAAAACAGAGATGTTCTCCCAGGCAGGAAATATGACCAGCCGACGGGCAGCACATTCTGAGACATTGCTCGGCGACGGAAAAGTTCTAATTACTGGCGGCCAAAGCGGAAATGGCCAACTCAACGAAGCAGAGGTCTTCGACCCAAAGACCGGTGAATTCTCAAAAGTCGAAAACATGAGGTCTTCGCGAACAGGACATATTGCCGTTAAGTTGGACGACGGTAACGTTCTGATTGTAGGGGGTTCTGCCAGCAATACAATACTTTCAAGCGGCGAGATCTTTGATTTTAAAACCAAAAGATTTTCGTCGTTAAGATCAGTAATGACCGAGGCTCGTAACAAACATGACGCAATCAAACTGGCTGACGGACGTGTGTTGATATATGGCGGAGCAAATGAAAATGACTGGAGTGGACGGTCAAAAACTGCTGAGATCTTTGATCATGAGACCAAAACATTCACTGCAACAGGCGATATGCACTTTCCCCGCTTTAAGATCGGAGGAAGCTCTGTATTACTTAAGAATAGAAAGGTCCTCATAGGTGGCGGCAATGAACAAGCAGAGATCTTTGATCCTTCCAGTAACCGCTTTTCTATTGTTGAAGGTTCATTTGGGATACCGCTACATTTTGCAAGCGTAACTCTCCTAAATGACGGCCGGGCATTAATCGCTGGCGGATACGGCCGCGGTACGGCGGCTGAGGGGCCTGTGAGTACGAATAAAATGTGGATATTCAAGATATAAGCTTCTTCTTGAGTTTTTTCAGGATCAAAAAAGCAGGCAATGTCATAAAATGGTCTCATGAACAACATTGCAAACAACTTTTTGGCCGATGCGATCCGATCATTCCATAGCTATAAAAAGTTGGCAGAACGAGCGTTGGAACAGATCAGTGACGAAGAATTTTTTGTACAGATAGACAGTGAATCAAATTCGCTGGCGCTTATCGTAAAGCACATTGCAGGAAATCTTCGATCACGTTGGACGGACTTTCTGACGACCGACGGTGAAAAACCGGATAGGCATCGCGACACCGAATTTGAACTTATCGGTGATACACGCCACAGCCTGATGCAGTTTTGGGAACATGGCTGGGAGACTTTGTTTTCAACATTAGATACTCTCTCCGCGCAGACCTTAGAACAGAAGGTTACTATCAGAGGCGAACCTCATACAGTTGTCGAAGCGATCAACCGTCAGCTAACTCATTATAGTTATCACGTTGGCCAAATAGTTTTCTTGGCAAAACACCTTAAAGCCTCAGATTGGAGAACTCTCAGCGTACCCAGAAACCGTTCTGCGGAGTTTAATGTCTATCTCAATGAACTCGTCTCCGAGGGATCGCTTTCCGAAAGCCGACTCGATGTTTCGGCAAAATTCGCTTCAGGATCTGAAAGATCCGATAGTTAAGGATGATCTGGACGAATGTAATCATATCGACCCTTGATGTTTTGTAGAGCCTTAGCGCCTATCTGCGAAAACACCTACATAAAAAGGCGTAGGGAGCAATTCCCTACGCCTTTTGTGTTTTCTATGAATAAGAGGTTAGTTTCCGCCCATTTCCAGACTGGGTGATGTTGCTTTTTTACGTTTGCCGAATTTCAGAAAATGATCGTAGCGTTCGCGGTCGGCATCGCTGATCTCAACTATCTCAGCACCTATCAGGAACCTTTCGGTTGAAAGATGTATGCCTACCTTTTCGTAGCGTCTGCCGATGATCTTCATCCTTATCTTTCCGCCAGGCAGGTCAATTTCTGCGGTCAACCGTCTGTCTTGACCGACAAGGTAATTTTCGCGAACCCGTATTGAAGAGACGATAAAACCGACGCCGGTACGGCTGAGGTCGCTGGTTTCGCCCGTGATAAAAAGCTTTTCTGTCGGCGACATCAGCTTTCCGGTCGAAACTAGCGGTTCAAAAGTGACCTTGATAGGAAGGCTGTGTTTCTTTCGCGCGGAATGAGACGTCTCAGCCATCAAACCGGTGAGTTTTGATACCAGATCTCTTATCATCGCTATACTTCCCTCTTGTTCAACACCAACAATTAACAGATTAACTGTTGAAAAAGATAATGTTAAACAATTTTCACCGCAAATGTAAATAAGCTCTATGTAACATACTCGTTACTTTTGCAGCGGTTTCCCCTTATTGTCACGGCCGCTCACAACCGGCGGCCCTTTTTCACTCGGTATCAGAATGTAAGAATTCCTTCCCGTTTTTCCATAAACTGCCGGTGTCGCCGTCGCGTAATAATTCTTACGGCCGTCCGTCAGATGCAGTTCGTAGTTATAACCTGTCGATTCACTTGAGGTAATATCCGCAGGCAGATAAGAAAGCTCGATAAGTTGGGCTATCTCACCATACGTTCCGGGATTTTCGGCAGAAAACGCTATCTGTGCCTTTGCGAGGCGCTCAAGCATTTTCTTGGCTTCCTCCTGATGCGTGTCCATTTTCAGATTGCGGAAATAACTCTTGCCTTCCGCCAATATCTTCTTTTCGGCTTCGGCGTCAGCACTGATTATCGTCCAATGATCACCCTTCTTTTTCAGATGAAGCTGTTGATCCTCTACGCCATCTTCATTGTCTTCCGAAGGCAATCTGACTATTACCGTCGCATCATCACCGCTGATAACTTCACCGTTGATCGTTATTTGAGCCGGAACTCTTTTTGCAACCGCTTCAAAATCAACTGAGAATTCCTTAAGTTCGGCTTCAGTAAGCCCTTCTATCGCAGGCCGAAGATTGGTCAGGTATATAGCCTCGCGGATCTTTCCCTCGCGAAGTTTCTGATAAAACACACGAACCGTATCCGCAGGAGAACCGGGTTTTATCTCTATCATCGGGCCGCCGGTGTTTGCGGCGACGTTGACAGAGGTATTTTTAGCATCAGTCTGAGCATTCTTTGCGGTGTTTACATGACCAGTCGTTGTTTCAGCGTGCGACGTACAGCCGACTAAGATCGCCGTCATGGCGATCATTACATAAAACCGTACCTTGCTCGTCGCGGTCATCGAGAGATGGAACATATTTGTAACTTTCAGGGTGATGAAACCGAACTTTATCCGGTATAAGACCCACACAAAATTTGGGGGCAAGTTTTGCCTTTCCGGGAGCGTGCCAAAGGCAAAAAAAGGAAAGACACGCGCAGTTATTATACGTGTCTTTCACAAAAAGGTAAAACAAAATTTCACAATTGCTTACATATGTTTATCCATTTTCGGCATTTTTATCCTTTTCAGCACCTGAAAAGAACTTGTCACGGCCGACCATGTAAAGGAAAACTGCAAGAGCAGCAAATGGGATCATAGACAACACATCAGAGAGATCGCCGTTGTAGAACGGATTTCCCGCTTCTGCTATTTTGCTGAAATAGGACGTCAGGTCACCAAAATAGACGGCAGAAAGAGCAACGAGGATCCCTGCCAACGCACCGCCCGCAATATATCCCGAAGCAAGGAGAACGCCGGAGCTTTTGTCTGTTTCGGCGATAAATTCCTCTTCGGTCAGATCCTTTTCAGCAAATTTGCGTTTGAGGTATTTATCGACGCCCCAACGGACCAGCCCGCCGAAAAAGATCGGTGATGATGCTGATATAGGAAGGTAAAGTCCGACCGCAAATGCGAGCGATGATATGCCGCAAAGTTCCAGGGTCACAGAGATCATCACACCCAGAATTACCAAAGCCCAAGGCAGTTGCTGGCTTAAAATTCCCTGGATGATGTAGCTCATCAGAGTTGCCTTTGGCGCCCGATATTTTTCGACCGACTGAGTCACCGGATTCCCCTCTGCATCGACACCGGTTTGAACCTCGGTAATAACGCCGTTAATGCCCGGATCGACCAGATACGCAGGTTTGCCCTGCATTCCGACCAAATATTTGCCGGTCGGTCCGCGGCTGGCGTCAGTGTTATGCCATACGCGATAGTTAGCCGTATCCTTTTCACCGTAAAATCCGCCAACATTCTCGGCAACAAGCTCTTCGCCATGACGAGAAAGCTCATCCGCCGGAACCTGAAAATCTACGGCAAATGTATTTGGAGCTACCGGCTGATAAACGGTCGAAGATGCGTTTAGCTGGATGAGGATCGGCCCAAGCAACAGGGCAGATGACAAGGCACCGATGAGAATTGCGGTTTGCTGTTTCCATGGTGTGCCGCCAACCCAGAAACCGGTTTTCAGATCCTGTGAGGTCGTACCGCCATTTGAAGCAGCGATGCAGACAATACCGCCCACGCTCAACGCCGTAACAAAATACGGATCGGGAGCGGTCCAGCCTAACAGCAGAAATGCAAGCGATGTAAATAAAAGCGTTGCAACGGTCATACCTGAGATCGGATTTGAAGAAGATCCGATCTCGCCCGTCAGACGCGAAGAAACCGTCACAAAAAGGAATCCGAGAATGATGATGAGTATCGCCCCGAGCAGATTCATCTTCAGCGAAGGCATCAGCGTAATGACTATGATCAGCCCCAGTATGCCGATGACCACCCATTTGAATGAAAGATCCTGTTCCGTACGCGGTATTGCGGTTCCGTTCTCATCCTTTTCGCCATTTGCCCGCTTAGCCTGAAAATCCGCGATGCCGCCTTTGATGCCGCCCCAAATCGTCGGCAGCGAACGTATTAGCGAGATGATGCCGCCAGCCGTGACCGCACCGGCACCGATGTAGAGAATATATTCGCTCTGGATGCTGCCTGCTCCCTCGATGGGCATGTCCTTGATGAGCGTTGTTGCCGGAGCCAGCGGTTCTGTCAGATATTCACCAAAATATCTGATCATCGGTATCAGCACCCAATAGGCCAAAGCTCCGCCGGCAAACATAATACCCGCGATCTTTGGCCCGATGATATAGCCTACGCCGAGCAATGCCGGATTGTTCTCAAGCGAAACGCTGCCACCGCGAAATGGTTCGCCAAAGATCTTTTCGGGATATTCCTTCCATCCGCTAAAGACCTTCATTACCGTGTTGTAGATAAACCCAATACCGAAGCCGGAAGCGATAATCATTCCGCCTTTTGAAGCTGTCGAATCTTCTTTCTTTGCAATTTCAGAATGTTGTTTTGATTCCTCTGAAGCTCCTGCTATCAGCACCTGAGCACAGGCTGTTCCTTCGGGATATTTCAGGATGCCGTGCTGGTCGCGGATAAGAGCACGCCGCAACGGTATCATCATCAAAATGCCGAGCAGTCCGCCAAGAACGGCAACCATTGTCACACGCCATATCTCAAGATCGAATCCCAAGATCAAGATCGCGGGCATTGTTACGCCGATGCCAAACGCTATCGATTCGCCCGCCGAACCTGTGGTCTGCACGATGTTGTGTTCAAGGATCGTTGCATCTTTTGCTCCCATCTTCGACAACAGCCGGAAAAGCGTTATCGAAATAACGGCAACCGGTATAGACGCCGAAACGGTCAGGCCTACCTTGAGCACAAGATAAAGCGACGAGGCCCCAAAGATAACGCCAAGCAAAACACCGACAATCAACGGAACGGGCGTCAGCTCGCGCAAATTCGTTACCGAAGCCGGAATATACGGACGGAACTTCTCAAGAAACGGATTTTTCATTTTTTCCTTTGGCTCCACAGATCGAGCGGAGTTTGGTTATTGTCGGAATTTACACCCCATTAACCAAAAAGGCAACAACAAACACACAGTCTGTGCTCGATAGGAAAGGATCCGAACGCAAAGTTCGGGGGATGTCAGTGGCTCTTTATCTCGATGCGTGTTTCGAGACGATCCTGAAGGTCTTTTGGCAATAAAGAAAATAGATCGTAACCTGTCTTATCCTCAATAGAGCGAACCGAGGTCGAAAAACTCTGCCAGTGCCGGCCTTCAATTCCCTCAATGTTCGGCATATCTACGGCAATGATCCGCGTCTTCTCGCTTATGGTGGCGGGGTCTGAACCTCGAGGTATGAGAACAACTATCTTCCAGCAGTTTGTCGGGGCGGTCAGTCTGCCTTTTTTTGTTGGAAGCTCACCGTAACCTCCGGCGATCTGATAGGCATCAAACCCATTCCTATTTCTTCTGACAAGTGAACGT
>JAHBSH010000011.1 GCA_019639215.1 Acidobacteriota bacterium | reverse complement strand
TGGGTGAATGCTCCCATTCTCCGAGCCTCTTTCTTATCTAGGAATGAAAGCGGGTCGAAGCCCTTGACCTCGCAAGCGAATTTGACCGAGAAGTCCGATGCATCGAACTTCTTGATATAGTCGGCACCGCTCTTGCCATCAAGCAAAGACTGCCAAGTCGTTGGCACATCGTTGCCGACGGCCGTTACCAGACCAAGTCCTGTTACAACTACTCGACGCTTCATATAGTGTTCATTTTAGATGCCAAAATGGTGAATGAAGGATCACGTCCTCTTCATTCACCATATTGCAAACCTTATTCTAAGCAAGGCTCGCTCGAAGCGAGTTAGCCCTTGTGCTGTTCGACATACGCATATGCATCACGAACGCTCTGGATCTTTTCTGCATCCTCGTCGGGTATCTCGATATCGAAATCCTCTTCGAAACGCATAACCAGCTCAACCAGATCGAGTGAATCTGCTCCGAGATCTTCGATGAATCGTGCATTCTCAGTAACCTCGGCTTCATCGACGGCGAGCTCATCTACAATGATCTGTTTGATCTTATCCTGTACTTCTGACATAAGTTCTCCTTTTTGAATTGTTTGCTTAACTTAAACTTTCTCGTAAAGACTGAGTGTTTTCGATATTACTATAACTTGCGTCCTTTTCTATCTGACGGACGAGGCCAGTTAGCACTTTGCCCGGGCCGATCTCTACGAATCTTTCAACGCCTTCCTGCGACAACCGCCTTACGGTCTGCAGCCATTTTACCGACTGCGACACCTGCCTTTCCAGTTTTGACCGAACGGTCAACGGGTCCGCATTCGGTTCCGCATCAACATTCTGCACAACGGGAAACACGAAGTCCGCGTATTCCAATGCCGCTAGATCACCTTTCAAACGCTCCTCGGCCGGCTTCATCAACTCACAATGGAACGGAGCAGAAACATTCAGCTTGATCGCCCGTTTCGCTCCCTTTGCCTTTGCGAGTTCGCAGGCACGATCAATGGCTTCCGAGTTTCCTGCAATGACGATCTGCGTTGGCGAATTGATATTCGCGGGCGAACAGACCTGGCCATCGGCCGCCTCGGCACAAAGACCTTCTACGCCTTCGAGCTCAAGCCCCATTATTGCGGCCATTCCGCCAACTCCTACAGGAACCGCGTCCTGCATATACGTTCCGCGATTGCGAACGGTTCGAACAGCAGCAGCAAAATCGATCACGCCTGCGGCGACCATAGCTGAGTATTCACCCAAGCTGTGACCGGCCGCAAAGGCCGGAGTCGGCAGCCCTTCTGAACGCCCGACTCGATAAAGTGCGATCGATACGGTCAAGATCGCCGGCTGCGTATTCGCCGTGAGCTGAAGGTCGCTCTCGTCGCCTTCAAAACACATCCTCGAAAGCGAAAAACCGAGAGCATCGTCCGCCTCTTGGAAAACCTCGCGGGCAGCGGCAAAGTTGTCAAACAGGTCCTTGCCCATCCCGACGGACTGTGAGCCCTGTCCGGGAAAAAGATAGGCGACTGTGGAATTACTCGTCATCGTTCCTTAGCTTCGTCGATACTAGAATCGAATGACGGTTCCGCCCCAAGTAACACCGCCGCCAAAGGCCGTCAGCAGTACGAGCGAACCTTCTTTGATACGGCCTGACTCGATGCACTCATCCATTGCTATCGGGATCGAAGCGGACGATGTGTTTCCGTGTTCGGCGATATTCGAGAAAACCTTCTCTTCCGGCACACTCAAACGTGCTGCAACAGCGTCAGTAATGCGTTGATTTGCCTGATGAGGGATCACAAGATCGACCTCATCCGCTGAAACGCCGGCCTTCTCAAGCATTTCTGCCGAGATGTCTGCCATCGAACGAACTGCGACCTTGAAGAGTTCGTTGCCCTTCATCTTAAAAAAGCAATCACGATTGTCGATCGATTCGTGCGTTAATCCAAGTCTCGTTCCGCCACCGGGTGAATAAAGCTGCTCCGCGTAACGACCGTCCGACTTGATCTTGGTCGCAAGGATGCCCTTCCCTTCTTCAACAGGCCCCAGTACGGCGGCTCCGGCACCATCGCCGAAGATAACGCACGTGCCGCGGTCGGTATAGTCAACGTATTTCGTCAAAACCTCGGCGCCGACGACCACAACATACTTCGCCTGGCCAGTGCGGATCATCGATTCGACCATCGTTAGGCCGTACAAAAATCCTGAACACGCCGCAAAAACGTCCATTCCGGCCGCATTAACAGCACCGATCTCGGCCTGTATCAACGCACCGGTTGACGGAAGAATTTGATCCGGAGTGGTCGTTGCACACACGAGAACATCGATGTCCTCCGGCTTTAGGCCTGCGCGTTCGATCGCTTGCAGTGCCGCCCGCGAGCCAAACTGCGACGTGTATTCATTATCCGCCGCCTTATGACGCTGCTTGATGCCGGTGCGCGTTGTTATCCACTCGTCGCTTGTCTCGACCATCTTCTCCAGATCTGCATTCGTTAAAATACCTTCAGGATAAGAATGGCCCGTACCGAGGATTCCCGCGTTTTGTCCCATTGATCAGACTTATTTGGTCTTTTAGAAATTGTAGATTATTCGGCCTCTTTGACGTCGATGATCTTGCGGCCCTTGTAAGTGCCGGTCGCAAGGTCGATGCGATGCGGAATTTTTGCTTCGCCCGTGTCCTTGTCTAGATAGAACTGCGGCGTATTCAGCGCATCGTGAGCACGGCGCGTTCTTGTACGCGCTTTTGAATGTCTTCGTTTTGGATTTGGCATGACTACCTCTAAAAATTCTGTCCCGCACGAGCTTATCGGCGGCTAATTAAGATCCTCTAATGCTGCCCATCGCGGATCAATATCTGCGGAACAGTTACAATCTATCAAATTTCGATCCTGCCCGCATTTCGGACAAAGACCGCGACAATCATCGCGGCAAAAGATCTGCTCTGGAACCTCCAGAAGTATCTGCTCCCGCAAGACTTCGGCAAGTTCTACCGAATCTCCCGCAAACGATACGTCCATCAACTCCGGAGTAAGTTCGAGCTCGCCGGGAGTCGTTTGCTCTTCTTCAGCAAATAGATCGTCGAAATCGCCCTCGATCGCCTTTTCGATCACCGCAAGGCACCGAACGCATTCGAGCTTTACCTTCGTCGCAAAATGCCCCGAAATATGCGGCCCACGATGGTCGCGCCAAACGGAACCGCGAAATTCGACGTTCGCAACGATTTCCGCGTCAGAAGAGGCGTCTATCGATCCAAGCGGAAAACTGACCTCTATTTCTTTACGTGTCGTTCGTATCGCTGCAAGATCGATCTTCATTATCAAATAAGCCTGTTATGGCGTTCTTTCTGCCTCAAAAGGCAAAAGAGTAATTATAGTGTCTCAAACCGGCGTGTCAAACAGATAGCAGCCCTTCCACGGGCTCTCAGATGCCTGAGCCAACGGCCTCGTCCAGCGACTTAAAGCCGCGAGAGCTCAATATCTCGGCAAGACCGTTACAAACGTCGTGCGGAAACGATGGACCGCCGTAAATAAAGCCCGTGTAGGCCTGCACCAACGACGCACCTGCCGCAATGCTTTCGAACGCATCCTCCGCAGTGAAAATGCCGCCGACTCCGATGATAGGCAATTTCCCTTTTGTGTGCTCGTAGATGGTTTCGACGACATGCCGCGACATTTCCCTTAGCGGTCGGCCGCTCAGCCCGCCGTTGCCTATCCGGTTCGAAACGTCCTCATCAATACCGGGCCTCGTAATGGTCGTATTCGTAGCGATCACACCAGAAATTCCGAGCGAAAGACAAATATCTGCGATCGCCACGACCTCAGAAGTCGAAAGGTCGGGCGCAACCTTTACAAGAAGCGGCTTTGCACCGAGCTCGTCGTTCGCTGCACTCAAGGCCTCAAGAAGCTGCGAAAGGCTGGCTTCTTGCTGCAGATCGCGAAGTTCCGGCGTATTCGGCGAAGACACGTTTACTGTAATGTAATCAGCAACCTCGTGAACGATCCTGAGGCAAGCAACATAATTCTCGACCGCCTCGTCGTTCGGAACGTTTCGATTTCTGCCGATATTCACACCAACGATGCAGGTCCGATCTAGCTCACGCAGCCTGTCAGCAACCGCCTTTGCCCCGTCGTTATTGAATCCGAGGCGGTTGATCAAAGCCTGTTGTTTCGGCAGACGAAAGAGACGCGGTCTTGCGTTGCCGGGCTGAGCTTCAAGCGTGACGGTTCCGACCTCGACGCACCCAAACCCGAGCGAGGCAAGCGGAGCGACAACTTCGCCATTTTTATCAAAACCGGCCGCCAGTCCTATGGGATTCGCAAATTTGAGCCCAAACCTCTCGATGGTTCCAAACGCATCGGCAGCACTTTTCCGATAGAACGGACGGGCAAGGCCGGCCTTTAAGCTCGCGACCCCAAGTTCGTGTGCACGCTCCGGATCCATTCGGAACATCACGGGCCGAGCCAATTTTTCCCAAAAGAGTGTCATTATCGTGAAAACTGAAGTGTATTCAAAAACCTTCCCTGCGCAAAAGAGGCCAGCCGTTTTGAAAATGAATTTCGCGTTTGTTACGATTTGCGTGACCTATGGCATCTGACCTTAACCTCGTAGAAAAGTCCCGCGTAATGGATGCATCGGCTATGAACCGAGCATTGCGGAGGCTTGCGACCGAGATCGTTGAAAAGAATAACGGTGCAGAGAATCTATATCTTGTCGGCATTCGGCGACGCGGTGTGCCGCTTGCCGAACGCCTCCGAGACAAGATCGAGGCTCTCGAAAACATCAAACCTCTTTACGGAATTCTCGACATCACGCTCTACCGCGACGATCTTTCGACCGTCGGTGCAAATCCGGTCGTGAACCGAACCGAACTCGACGACGATGTCGATGGCAAAAAGATAATCCTCGTGGACGACGTGCTATACACGGGACGTACGATCAGAGCGGCCCTCGACCAATTGATGGATTTCGGCCGTCCGAAAAAGGTCCAGCTCGCAGTGCTCATCGACCGCGGCGTCGAGCATCGCGAACTCCCGATCCAGGCCGATTTTATAGGCAAATACATACCCACAAAGCAGAACGAGATCATCAAGGTGATGCTCAAGGAATTTGATGAGACCGAAGCGGTCGGTATCTATCACCGATCGAGCGACTAACTCGACGCAATGACTACAGAAAAGCCGTATCGACGAAGGGATCTGCTCGGTATTCGAGAGTTGGCCGCTTCCGATATTATTGGCATTCTGGACACTGCCGAGAACTTTCGCGAGATATCGAATCGCGAGGTCAAAAAGGTCCCGGCATTACGCGGCAAGACCGTGATCAACCTATTTTTCGAGAACTCCACACGCACTCGAACGTCCTTTGAGATCGCGGCAAAACGCCTGTCCGCCGACGCCGTCAACATTTCGATCTCCTCATCATCAGTTTCAAAGGGCGAGACCTTGCTCGACACCGCTCTCAATCTCGATGCGATGGCTCCGGATTGCATCGTCGTTCGACATTCGAGCGCCGGCGTGCCGCATCGTCTTGCAGAAGTTAGCAAGGCGGCGATCGTCAATGCGGGCGATGGAGCGAACGAACATCCAACTCAGGCATTGCTCGACGCTATGACCATTCGCGAGCACAAAGGGCAGATCGACGGCCTTTCGGTCGCGATAGTCGGCGACATCGTGCACAGCCGCGTCGCCCGCTCGAACATCCATTTGCTGACCAAACTCGGTGCGAATGTTCGTGTTGCAGGACCGCGAACTCTCGTACCAAAAGACTTCTCTTTTCTTATACGCGACCAGGAATTTCACGGCGACAAGAAACCGCTCGAAGTGTGCGACCACGTCGAAGACGCGATCCGCGATGCGGACGTTGTGATGATCCTGCGTATCCAGCGGGAAAGGCAGGACGCCGCGTTCTTCCCTTCGCTCAGCGAATACTCGATCCATTACGGCCTGACGAACGAGCGGCTGAACCTTGCTAAGAAGGATGCGATCGTCCTTCATCCGGGCCCGATGAATCGAGGTATTGAGATCGCATCCGACGTTGCCGACAGTTCGCGTTCGCTGATCCTCGACCAGGTAAAATACGGCGTCGCCGTCCGCATGGCAGTTTTATATTTGTCAACAGGGGGCAGTTTGACCCAGGATTAAAGATATTTGATCGGGTGGTTTATGGGACTAGCTGAAAAAGAAACAACGATCCAAAAACGCATTCAAAAAGCATTTGAAGAATCCGGCTATTCTGAAAAGGATTCATACGACATCAGTTTTCATATGACAGATTGGTTGGAAGATATTGAGGGACTCCAAAAAGTTTATTCAAATATCGACAACTTTTC
The DNA here is from genome assembly GCA_019639215.1 of Acidobacteriota bacterium. Taxonomy (GTDB): domain Bacteria; phylum Acidobacteriota; class Blastocatellia; order Pyrinomonadales; family Pyrinomonadaceae; genus OLB17. The sequence continues at coordinate 37,049 of JAHBSH010000011.1, read as the reverse complement.
GAACGATGAGATCACTTCATTTATCTATAAATTTGTTATTCATGTTCCCAATCACCTGAACGCTGCGATGAAACTCACAGGTCTCGGCCCGGTAACTGACGTATTTGAAGCAAATATTTTTGAAGACGACGAATGAAACTAATAGAAATGCCTCCTCGATGGCAGGAATGTGTAAAGAAATATCTTGAGACCCAGGATCATCAATACGATCAAATTTCACTTGCGGATTTCAAGGGACACACAAAGATTGTTTTTGACGATGATTCATTCGCATATTTTCGTTATTCATTTTATTTGATCGATGCAGAACGTAACGAACTTGGAGTCTTCACCGAACATTGTGGCTACCACATCTTTCCGCTTTATAACGTCACAATAGAAATTTACGATTTATACGACAACCGTGTAAGAAGTGAGAAGTTTGAGATCGAGTAAATGATGTTTGTGTTAAATAGCGGTCATCTTATTCGGCCTGCGGTTGGCAATCATTAAGTGTTTTAATGCTTTTTCCTAATATTTTTGGTATATTTCACTTATGACATTGACTGAAGCAGTGATTGAAAAAGTCAAGGCATTGCCGGTAAACCGCCAGCAAGAGGTATTGGACTTCGCCGAGTTCCTCGAAACTAAGGAATCAGCTAAGCCTATGCGACGAAAGAATTTACAAGGCAGCCTAGCTCATTTGAATTTTGACTTCACAGAGGAAGACCTCCGTGAGGCTCGCAATGAAATGTGGCGGGGTTATACCAAGGATACAGAAGACGAACTCGTGTTCCCATAATGGCTGATCTTGTTATAGACACACATATTGTAATTTGGTACTTCAACCTTCCTGCCTTGCCATCGTCAGCGGCCCAAACGGCAATACTATCTGCGACATTGAACGGAAAGATCTATATTTCTTCTATTTCCATCATCGAACTGATCTACTTATCTGAAAAAGGAAAGATCCCGATAGACATCATCAATGACCTGAGAAAAGCCATCGATGATCCGGCAACGGCATTTCAATTGATAGGAGTGAATCGAGACGTAGCCGATGAACTTGCAAACATACCGCGCTCCACGGTGCCTGAAATGCCTGATCGCATTATCTCCGCGACAGCCTTATCACTCGGACTACCGTTAATAACCGCTGATTCCGCTATCAGCAAACTGACAAATATCACAACCATCTGGTAATGAAACTACTTATACAAAACGGACATCTTATCGATCCGGCGGTACCGGAGAACACGGGGAAGAACGTTCTTATTGAGGACGGGAAAGTTGCCGCATGGCTTGACCATGGCGATGGCGTGCCGGAAGGAGCTGAGGTCTTTGACGCGAGCGGCCTGCTGGTCGCGCCGGGTTTTATTGATATGCACGTGCATCTGCGTGAGCCCGGACAGGAACACAAAGAGACCATCGCCAGCGGATGTGCGGCGGCGGTCGCCGGAGGCTGGACGGCTGTGTGCCCGATGCCGAACACAAACCCGGTAAATGACAACGCGGCGATAACGCGTTACATGATCGAGCAGGCGGAGCACGCGGGCGTCGCAAACGTCTTCCCTATCGGGGCGATCACAAAATCTTCTGACGGCAGCGAGCTTGCCGAAATGGGCGAGATGAAATCTGCCGGAGCTGTCGCCGTTTCTGATGACGGACGGCCTGTGCCTAATGCGGGCATCATGCGTCGGGCGATGCAGTATGCGAAAGATTTTGATCTGCCTGTCATCGATCACTGTGAAGACAAATCCTTGTCAAAAGGCGGTGTGATGCACGAGGGTCGTGTTTCGCTTTTGCTTGGGCTGAAAGGAATGCCCGCTCTTGCGGAAGACCTCGATGCCGTTCGCGACATCATTCTGGCAAAGGAAACCGGAGCTCACATTCACATCGCACACGTTTCGACCAAAGGAGCGATAGAAGCGGTCCGTCGTGCAAAAAATGACGGGATAAATGTCACCTGTGAGGTTACGCCGCATCATTTTACGCTGACGGACAAAGCGGTAGAGGGCTACGACACAAATTACAAAATGGCACCGCCGCTCAGAGGCGAGGAACATGTCGAAGCCGTGATCGAAGGCCTCCGCGACGGCACGATCGACGCAATTGCGACCGACCACGCACCGCATCATCATGACGAAAAGGCTCTGGAATTTGACCGTGCACCTTTTGGCATCACCGGACTTGAAACCGCCATCGGACTTTCGTTCAAAGAGCTTATCGAAAAGGGCGTCGTCGGCCTCGAACGCCTTGTTGAGCTTTGCTCGACCAATCCCGCACGCATCTTCAAGCTGGAAGGCCGCGGCACACTAAAACCCGGATCGATCGCTGATATAACCATCATCGACCCTGACCTGAAATGGACATACCGCAACGCCGACTCGGTCTCAAGATCAAAGAACTCCCCGTTTGACGGCTGGGACTTCACCGGCCGAGCCGTCGCCACATTCGTCAACGGCAAACTTGCTTATAAATACGAGCCGCCCACTTAGTCCGTGCCCCATATCGATACGGTATGGCTGTGCCGAACCGAACCTTGCGCCCCGAAAATTATAGGACGCTGTGACACCGAAGTGCTAAGGTGTCGTAATCTCAGTGCCTATCCTGCTCTTCGTCATTCGGGGTCAGGCGAACCATGCCGGAGGCGGTTTCGTAGCGTTCTTCGGCTTCGATGTCGCGGCCGCGTTCTTTTCGCCAAGCGAGGAGATGTTTATTCAACGGCATCAGAACAGTCGACAACACACCTGCCGCGACAAACGATGCTATGCCGGTTGCCGCCATTGACCAGCGAGGAAAGTTTTCTGCTCCTGCCGCCTCAGCCGCATAGGGCAGCAAATAAATGACCGGAAATACGATCAACCAGCTCAACACCGCCAATGTACTCTGTCTCATCTTTTACCTCGCTGTTGGATTTAGAACCATACTATAACCCAATTTGCATTAATTGTGTTTCGAACGCCCTTAAAGAACCCGGTCGCTACCGCTCACGGTTCTGACTTAGCAGCCGCACCGGTTCTGACGACATTACTGTTTTCAATTAAATAAAAATTTCTGCGATAATGTTTGGCTATGAAGACGTTTGCCATTTTTACGATCATTTTTATCTTTTCTGCCGCCGCATTTTCTCAGACAAGCATTTACACGGATCTTGACGATACTAAATGCAAGACGCTTGAGCTGAAAGAAGACGAAGGCGGCTCTTACAAAGGCGAATGTCGCGGCGTTGCGGGATATAAGCTCCATGTACTGGAAGGCGACCTGCGGCAATCAATAGATGTTGTATTCCCTGACAAAACCGTTCATCAGCTCCGGTTCTGGGAGCATTTCTACGCATTTTCAGCCGTTGGCCCGCGTGCCGAGTGGAGAATGAAGAACAAAAAACCATTCGCCCTCATCGTCCGGTTAAATGTAAGCGAAGACGTGGAAGACACAAGCAAGACCACTTCTTACCTGATCGTTTCAAAGATCACCAAAGACTTTGCCTGCATTACCGATGTCGTCAAACCCAGCAAAGATCAGAACGTGCAGGCTCGAAAATTGGCCGATGCCTCCGTAAATAATCCGTGTATGGTTGCCGAATCCGAAAAGTGAGCATTATAGGTTTGATTTCCCTTCGAAAATAGCCGTAAAATCTCCTGTCTGAAATTCGAAAGTTCATTTATATAAAACCAGGGAGAACACGACCGTATGGAATGGCTGGCCGACCCTAATATCTGGATAGCATTTGCAACGCTTACAGTCCTTGAACTTGTTCTTGGCATAGACAACGTAATCTTTATCTCGATCCTTGCGGGCAAATTGCCGTCCGACCAACAGAAAAGGGCACGGTTTATCGGCCTGACCCTTGCGTTGGTAATGCGCGTCATTCTTCTCTTCTCACTTTCGTGGGTCATGAGTTTGACTACTCCTTTAATGTCTCTCTGGGGCTACGACCTTTCCGGCCGCGATCTGATACTTCTTATTGGCGGACTTTTCCTTATAGGAAAATCGACCCACGAGATCCATGGCTCGCTCGAGGGCGAAGAAGGCCACGCCGTCAAAAGGGAATATGCTTCTTTTGGTGCCGTTATCGCACAGATCGCTGTTCTTGACCTGGTCTTCTCATTAGATTCCGTCATCACTGCTATCGGAATGGTGGATAAGATACCTGTGATGATAGCTGCAGTCATGGTATCTATCATTGCAATGATGGTGTTCGCCGGAACCATCAGTGATTTTGTAAGCAAACATCCGACCATCAAAATGCTGGCTCTTGCGTTCCTTTTGATGATCGGCTTTACGCTTGTGGTCGAGGGTCTGCATTTGCACATCCCGAAAGGCTATATCTACGCAGCCATGGCTTTCTCGGTATTCGTCGAGTTCCTGAACATGAAGCTTCGTGGTCGTTCGAAAAAACCCGTTAATCTCAAAGACGCTTACCATAATGGCGAGAGCCCTGATATTCAGGCTTCCTAGTTTGTGGTAGATAAGACCTGTTTCGCCTCTGAATACTGAGCGATGTCAGTAATCGGAGGCGAAACTTTTTTCCTTCCACCACCTTAATCGCCCGTTATTCTTGACTTTTAGTCGGTTTCGGGGCATTTTGCTCTTATGCGAATAACCAGCCTCACACTTATAGTCGTCCTTTTTCTATCCTCGTTTGGTTATGTTTCTGCCCAAACTGCTCCGCAATATGACCTTGTCATAATAAACGGCAAGATCATAGACGGCACCGGAAATCCTTGGTTCACAGGTTCGGTAGCCGTTAAGGATGGAAAGATAGTCCGTGTCGGGTGGTTCGATGCCGGAAATGCCAAACAGGTCATTGATGCAAAAGGACAAATGGTCGCTCCGGGCTTTATAGACGTTCATGCACATACAGAAAACGTATTTGATCATCCTGACGCCGAGAATTTTATCCGCATGGGCGTGACAACGCTGATAACAGGAAACTGCGGCGGATCGCATGTAAATGTCGGCGAATTCCTCGACCGGATCAATGAAACGCCACTGGCTATAAACATTTCTACACTGATCGGTCACAACTCGGTTCGTCAGCAAGTGATGGGTTTGGACAACCGTGCGCCGACCGCCGAAGAACAAAAGAAAATGAACGAACTCGTTGAACTTGCAATGCTCGATGGAGCTGTCGGTTTTTCGACAGGCCTCATCTATCTTCCCGGAACATTCTCAGAAACGCCTGAGGTTGTGGAACTTGCAAAGGCAGCCTCAAAATATGGCGGCACTTACGCAAGCCATATCAGAAATGAAGGCGTCGGCGTCTTTGACGCAATAAAAGAGGCGATCAATATTGGCGAACAGGCAAATATGCCTGTTGATATATCGCATTTCAAGATCTCGGCCAAGTCGCTATGGGGACAATCGCACAAAACGCTACAGCTGGTGAGGGACGCCAGAAACCGAGGCCTTTCAGTAACGGTCGATCAATACGCTTATCCGGCGTCTTCGACCTCGCTTGACGCTCGTCTTCCCAGCTGGGCAATAGCCGGCGGACGCGAGGAAGGCAAAAAGCGCATGGCTGATCCTGAAACACGCGCAAAGATCATCGCGGATCTGAAAAAGTCACGAGCCGAAGCGGGATTCGCCGATTTTTCAGATGCGTTTGTCGCAAGCTATCGCCCTAACCCGGAATTCAACGGCAAGAACATCAAGCAGATAACGATGGAGGTTCGCGGCAAGGACGATCTCGATTCGCAGATCGAGCAGGTCTTTGAAATGTATGAAAAAGGCGGCGCCAGCATGGTCTATCAGGTCATGAGCGAAGAAGATGTGAAACGCATCATGGCAGAACCATTCACGATGATCGCTTCTGACAGCGGTGTGCGCACGTTCGGCTCCGGCGTGCCTCATCCTCGCGGCTATGGCAATAATGCCCGCGTGCTTGGCAGATACGTTCGCGATCTGAAGATCGTCAATCTCGAAGACGCCATTCGCAAGATGACCTCGCTTCCTGCAAATACGTTCGGGCTTCGCGACCGCGGCCAGATCCGCGAAGGTTTTGCCGCCGACATCGTTATTTTTGATGAAAAGACCGTCGGCGATAACGCAACTTTTGAAAAACCGCATCAGTATGCTCAAGGATTCTCGCACATCGTTGTCAATGGCGGACACGTTTATGACGGATCAAAGATGACAGGTGTCAAAACCGGACAGTCGATCCGAGGCAACGGCTACAAACAGAAAACATCAGCACAATGGAATACGCCATCCGTCCGGCCAGAAATGACGAGATTGTTCTTATCAGCGAGATAGAACATCTGGCCGCAACACTTTTTTTACAGACCGAACATGCCAACGAGGTCGAAGGACTCGGCCTCCCATTACCTTTTCTACAACAAGCACAACAGCTCGGACAGTTATTGGTCGCGACAAACGAAGAAGATATCCCTGTCGGATTTGCAGCTATCACGATTCTGGACGGACAGCCTCACCTTCATGAGTTGGACGTCCGCCCGGAATACGGACGGCGAGGTATAGGAACAAAACTCGTATCTGCTGTAAGTGATTGGTCAAAAAACCACGGATACGACTCAGTGACGCTATCGACCTTTCGTGACGTCCCATGGAACGCTCCTTTCTATGAACGCCTTGGTTTTGTGAGAATGGACGAAGAAGATCTGCCTTCTGAAATGCTGCTCTTACGTAAAACCGAAGCAGAAGACGGACTGGACTTAAGCCGTCGGGTAGTAATGAAGATGCTTATCTAAAGATCACGAGAATCAACCGACATCTTCAAAAAAGTGATCCTCAGGCTTAGCCTCAAATGTGATGGTTTCCATCGTGCGAGGATGTCGAAAAGATAATCGCCTGGCATGAAGGCAGAGACGTTCCGATTCCCTACCGCCGCGAGTCGTGTCGCCAACGATAGGATGCCCGATGTGTTCACAGTGAATGCGGAGCTGATTCGTTCTGCCCGTTACGGGTTCCAGTTCGAGCAGTGTCGTTCCCTCGTTTCTTTTCAAGACGCTGTATCGCGTCTCAGACGGTTTCCCGTCTTCTTTCACACCCCAATATTTGAGTTCTCCGAAGCGTCCTATAGGCGCTTCAATGGTTCCCGAATCGTTTTCCACGTTGCCTTCGACCAAGGCAACATATTTCTTCTGCACGAACTTTCGCTGGAATGATTCCATGATCTTTGTATGGGCCTTGCGATTTTTCGAGACCACGAGCAGGCCTGATGTCTGCATGTCCAAACGATGAATAAGGCCTGGACGAATAACTTCGCGATCTGTACTCTCGTGGTTTAAGTAATACGAAAGACCATTTAAAAGCGTGCCGCTTTTGTCGCGGTTGGTTGGGTGAACAAGCATTCCTGCAGGTTTATTCACAACTATCAGGTCGCCGTCCTCATAAACTATGTCGAGCGGAATATTTTGCGGACGCATCGAGGTCTCTCGTGACAGGTCAAGTTCGATCTCTATAAAGTCGTTCCGCTTTAGACGATACCCAACATTTTCATATCGCCCGTTGACCTCGCATTTTTCATCCTTTACTACACTGCGCAAATACATCCTGCTTAGGCCGCCAAAACGCCCAAACAAAAACTCATCAAGCCTTCTCTTATGCCCCTCAGGCTCGACCACGATCTCTAAACGCTGTTCCACAATACTTATTTTACAGCACGCACGCTATCGAAACTAGAACACCGAACCATTATTCACTCCGCGGCACCGTGACCTGTCCGACAGCAACCCTAATCCGAATCCAGGCCAGCTCCTACAATATTGTAGCTATCCTGTCCATTCCTACTGATTTTCGACTATATTCCAGTTAGACGTGATAAGCTCAGAAATGCAGCCGGAACAATTGCGGTGTAATAAGCTAAATTGGTAACATTTTTGTAGTAAACCTAGATGGATCACCTTTCTTCATTATCAAGATTATCCGCACTTTTGGCAGGTGGTTTAGGACATCCCGCAAACTACAATCCGGTCATGGACATTCTTCGTGAGGAGTTTGCAGCAGAAAAGGTGTTTTTTCTGCTTCTTTCCGAAAATGGAGAATTGGCACCTGTTGCTTCGGCAGGTGTGGAGCCGGCTCATTTCCGAAAACTCGAATCAGCTTCCACTTCAAGTCGTCTCAGCGAAGTAGTTGAAACCCTCGCTCCGCTGACCATAGAAGATCTGAGTAAAGACGCTCACCTGTCTTTCCTTATTGATGACAATGCCAAAAGCCTCTTCGCTTTTCCGATCAAACTTTCAGGACGTCCGGCAGGGGTTTTAGCGATGATCACTTCTCCGACAGGTTCGCCAACCCAAGATACCGTATCCCTTGTAAGCGTGGTTTCGTCGATGATCGGTCAAGATCTTCGGGTCGATCGTTCGGTCATGGGCCAACGCCAAAAGCTGCTTGAAGAAAACACTCATCTAAAACAGGAGCTAAAGGAAAAATATACTTTCAAACACATCATCGGCACATCAAATCCGATGAAGCAGGTTTATGAACAAATAACACAGGTCGCGCGGTCTAACGCAACCGTGCTGCTGCGCGGTGAAAGCGGTACCGGCAAGGAAATGATCGCAAACGCGATACATTACAACAGCCTCCGTGCAAAAAGACCTTTCGTAAGGGTAAACTGTGCTGCTCTGCCGGACACGCTGATCGAGGCCGAGCTTTTCGGCTACGAACAGGGAGCATTCACAGGCGCTGGCCGAGCAAAAAAAGGCCGTTTCGAGCTAGCAGACGGTGGCACGCTTTTCCTCGACGAGATAGGTGACATTCCGCTCCAAACGCAGGTAAAACTACTTCGTGTACTTCAGGAGCGAGAGTTTGAACGCCTGGGTGGCACATCAACCATAAAGACCAGTATTCGACTGATAACAGCAACGAGTCGTGATCTGGAAGAAGCAATAGCTGAGGGCAATTTCCGTGAAGATCTTTATTATCGTCTGAATGTTTTTTCCATTTTCATGCCTCCGCTGCGTGAGCGCAAGACTGACATCCTGCTCCTGGCAGAGCATTTTCTGGAAAAATTTGAAACTGAACACGGCAAAAGGATCAGACGAATATCCACTCCGGCAATTGATATGCTGATGAGCTATCACTTTCCCGGTAATGTCCGCGAACTTGAGAATGCCATTGAACGCGCCGTGCTTGTTTGCGATTCGAACGTGATACATGGCCATCACCTGCCGCCTACGCTGCAAACCGCCGAGGTTTCAGACACTGTGACCGACCTTTCGCTTGACGCTGCCGTCGCGGCATTCGAAAAGGACATGATCCAGGACGCTCTAAAATCTAACAGGGGAAATATAGCTAAAGCCGCTCGGCTATTGGGATCTACTGAAAGGATCATTGGGTACAAGATAAAAAAATACAACATTGACCCGCACCGATTTAAGAAATGACCGCCATCGACACAATACTTCGCGACCTCCCTGACCCGGAAGCTGCAAACCGATTCATCGGGCTATTTGCTGAAAAACATCCGGCTCAGATGAAGCGTCTGGAAAAGAACCGTTCTCTTTTTTCTGACGTGGTCACCGTCGCTTCGTACAGTCCCCTGTTGGCGTCAACGCTTTTGCAGAACCCGGAATACATACCATGGCTTAGCCGAAAACGAACAGAAACCGTAGTTAGGGACAAGGAAGAGCTTCTTGAATCACTTGCCCGCTATTCTCTTACAAATACTCAGGTTGAAGCTGCCGTTCTGCTTTCTCGTTTTCGCCGCCGCGAACTGCTTCGCATTTATCTGCGCGACATCAGAGGACTTGGCACGATCGCTGAGATCACCGAAGAGATATCAAACCTTGCCGATGCGATACTTGAACACGCCGTTCGGCTGGCGGCTCAAGAACTGGATAATCGCTTTGGCCCGCCAATGGAGGCCGATGAAAAAGGACGTAGTATCCGAGCAGAGGCATGCGTTGTCTCCCTCGGCAAACTTGGTTCTTGTGAACTGAACTATGCGTCTGACATTGACCTGCTTTTTATGTATTCGGCTGATGGCATGACTGCAGAGACCGGTCAGCGAGATGCAATAACAAACCGCGAATATTTCATAAAGCTGGCGGAGACTGTGATCAAATTGATAGGCCAGCCTTCGGGTGAAGGAGCAGCCTATCGCGTCGATATGCGGTTACGGCCGCATGGCCGCGTTGGCCCTCTCGCTACATCGGTTGCCGATACGATCAGGTATTATCAGACCGAAGCGGCCGCATGGGAAAGACAGGTGTTGATACGTTCACGCTCCAGCGCTGGCAATACAAATCTCTTCAGGCAATTCTTCAAGGCCGTGGAAACCAATATCTTTTCGGCAGACATAACGGTCGGCAATGCCCTGCGCGGAGTTCGTGAATCAAAGCAAAAGATAGATATTGAGAATATCACCTCTAAACGGCTCAATGTTAAGCTCGGCATCGGCGGCATCCGCGAGATCGAGTTCATCGCACAAGCTCTGCAATTAGCACACGGCGGGAAGGACCGCTGGCTGCGGTCACCACATACGCTGATAACGCTTTCGCGTCTTGGCGACCGTGGCCATTTGAAAGAGAGCGAACTAACAGATCTTGCGGATGCGTATGCTTTTTTGCGACGGGTTGAACACATCCTACAAATGGAGAACGGCCTCCAAACCCATTCCGTTCCGAATGATCCTGAAAAACGCGATCTGCTCGCTCGAAGAATGCGTTTGGCAGGAAAAGACGAACTGGAAGAACTCTTACAAGCACACACAAACAACGTCAACAGAATATTTCGTCATATCTTTGACGATGCAGAGACAGGTGAGCAGGAAACGTCAGGGCCTAGTTCGACCCCCTCGTTACCTGAAGCCGTTCGAAACTCATCATCGGCCCTCGGTGTTAGCGAAGAGGTTCTGAAAAACGATGCAAACTCAATTGCACAGGCAGCAAAGATCTCGCCGCGTTTAGCATCGATGATAGCAGCCAATCCGGACGTCGCTGAAGGCATTTTACCTGGCGGAACCAAGCTGCCAGGCACAGACTATCGAAAGATACTTAACGAAGCGATCACCGACATGGCCGATCTGCGATCTGAACTCTCTGCATTAAGAAAGGCCGGCAAACACAGTCTTTTTGAGATATTGGTCAATGATACTGAAGAAAGAATATCTTTAACCGAATCAAAGACTCGCCAGACACGGCTTGCCGAGGCGGCCATGGATGCAGCCATTACCATCAGCAAACGAGAACTCGAAAAAAAATATGGTCGCGTTTCAGATAGATCAGACATTGCGATATTGGGTCTCGGAAAACTAGGCGGTGGAGGTATTGACTATGATTCTGACCTCGACCTGGTTATCGTTTACGAAAGCTCAGATACAGGAACCTCACTTGATGGAGTTCCGCAACCGGCCGAGCTTGCCCAACGTGCGGTTGAGATCTTCGTCAACACTCTTTCGGCAGTCACACGTGATGGCAGCTTATATCGCGTAGATCTTCGCCTCCGGCCTCACGGCAAAGACGGGCCGCTTGCCATTTCCCGCCAGGCATTTGCTGATTATATGAAAAACTCAGCAGCAATTTGGGAACTGCTTGCGTTTGTAAAAATACGCGCTGTCGCCGGAAATACAGAGCTTGCCCGATCTGTTGAAATTGAGATAAGGAAGATCATTCATGAGCGAGCCGCCGTAATAGATGCGAGAGATCTGGCAGCAGAGACACGTCGCATACGGCATAACCTTCAGGAACAGCGTGCCGATGTTCGCCGGAACAAAGATATCGACATAAAGTATGGCGTCGGCGGCATGCTCGACATCTATTTCGCCACACGCTTTCTCCAGTTAAGGGATAATTTGCCTGACGCCGACGACGCCCGCAGCACATTTGCCTCATTAAACGTATTGAAGAACAGCGGCTCCCTCTCGGAAAGACAATACGATACGCTTGCTGCTGGATATGATCTTCTTTCGTCACTAGATCACCAACTCAGACTGACAGTTGGCCGTGCAACACGCCTCCCTATCGCTAACAAACCGGCAATAGAAACTGCGAGCAAACGTGTCGGACTCTCATCCTCAGAAGAATTGCTCAGCACCCTCGCTATACTAATGACTGAGAACCGGATCGTATTTGATGAAATAACCGGTCATTGATCCGCACAATAGTCCCGCCTCGACTGTTACAGTAGCGAAAAGTCTCACAATGCAACCCTATATCCGATTTGTAGATGATATTGTCGTCATTAACGCTAGGCTCACCTGCGAAGACACAAATGCAAAATATAATTTTTCGGAAACTGATGTCGACAGTTTTTGCTGTACTCGTGCTTTTTCATATGACACCGGCACAAACGAAAGCCGACGAGGCAGACAAACAAACCGCAAAGATCAGAAACAAGATCGTAAAAATAGGAGTTGGCAGCGAAAAGCAGGTCAGCATCACCCTGAAGAGCAAAACACGGATCCGAGGATACATTACCATTGTTGCCGCAGACGACTTTACTGTGATGAACCTTGCAGATGGTCAACCAACGCTGATCGCCTTTACGGATGTAAAAAGCGTAAACCGCGGCGGCCGCGAGCTTTCGACCGGGAAGAAAATACTTGCAGGTGCCGCTCTGGCTTGGCTGTCATTTGTCATCATCAGTTGTGCAACCGGACATTGCCAAAACTGAAAATATGGGAAGACCTATCATCATTCTAATGCTCCTAATCACTTCTGTTGCAGCTCAGACAGAGATTCTGTCCAATCAAGTCATAATCGACATGGCTTCTGCCGGTATCTCAGACAATGTGATAATTGCGAAAATATCTGAAAGCCGGGTGAAGTTTGATACCTCGACGGCTGCTCTGATAAGTCTGAGACAGAAAGGCGTCAGCAATGAGGTACTCTCTGCCATGATCGAAAGATCGATCCCGACGGCAGCCGACCTAGGTGAAACTGAACCAATTGCAAAACAAGAGATCGAAACATATGAATTCTCTGAAACTGTCCATCCAAAGGATGACAAAATGGAGAATGTTTTGGTCAGTCCTAAAGAAGCGATAAAGAATGCAAAAACAATCGCGTTTAAAAAGTCGTCAGCACAGCCTTCCCGTCAGAATCTGGAAAAAGCTCTCCTTAAGAATCCCGATTTCCAAAAAAGCGGCCTTACGATACTTCGTATAAAGGAAGAAGCCGACCTTTTTGTTGAGATCGGGTTTGTCTCGGGATCATGGATCACCCATCGGTATGTGTATCGCATTTATGACCGTCGTTCGGGCGTGGTGCTTGCCGCAGGCGAGACGACATCGTGGGGTTCGCTTGCCGAAAATTTGGCCAGGCATATTAGTCGTTCTTTAAAAAGTTTATCGGAAAGCTGAATGTTCGCCATTAAATAGTTCTCAGAATCTTATTTTTTTGATATATTCTTCAAAATTCGTAGAATATCGGATCGCTAGCTTGTCAACGCCATCCGACATCTTAAAAACCATGCTTAAACATATTTTTTCTTTAGTGATCGTTGTGTTAGCGGTCGCATTCGCCACAACTACCTCATTTGGTCAGGAGCCATATATGACGGTCGAAATAGAGCAGTTCACCGTCCGTGACGGCGTCGAATTCCCTGCCGAGGATGTTGAAAAACTCACCCGCAGCCTCGTTGAGAACTTTAACCGTTCGAAACGGTTTGAAAAGGTCTTTTTGTCGGGCGATCCTGCTGCCGGTGAAGCTCCGGCCAGACGGTTGAAGATCTCTGGCGAGATCGTTAAATATGACAAGGGCAGCCAAGCGGCTCGTTATCTTATCGGGCTAGGAGCCGGAAAGACAAAACTTATAGCCGATGTTAAGTTCGTCGATCTGGAAACCGGTGATGTCGTATTGCAGGAAACGGTTGACGGCGTTGTGTCAGCAGGTCTTTTTGGTGGAAGCAAGGGCGGAGCAAAAGACAATCTTTCCAGCGATCTGATCAAATCAATGACCAAAAAAGGACTGGCAAGTAAAAAGCGACTCAAATAGAAACGCTCGATCCGCCACCCCTTTTAGGCAATGTGTTTTGACATACCGTTAAACTCGTTATGCAATTGTTTTAATCGGATACGCATCTTCATGCCAGCACCGAGTACAAAATCGGTGCTTTTTTCTTTCCTTTAAAGTGAATATCGCAGAGCCTGGCAGTCGCCTGGCCAAGATCTGCTCTTCTAAGGTCAGTTCGCCCCATGTTCTCATTCCCGGCTTTGAACATCTAAGACATGTATCTTTTGTAACCGTATCTTCCATGGCTCTTTTGCGTTTAGGCCATTTCAGTTTAGTATTTTATCGTTCGAATGAAAATCCTAGCTAAAATGACGTCGCTCTGCCCTGTCATTCTCTGGCAATGACCTTAATTATATGAAGATCGCACTCCGTCCTTGTTTGTTATTTGTCCTGCTGACAATGTGGCTCCCTGTTTTCTCTCAAAATGAAGAAAAGTTCGACTTTTACAAGCGTGGGCCGTATAAGGAGAGCGTTCCGCGGCCTCAGACTACACTTCGTTTTGATGTGGGCGATCACCACACAACCTATGCTCAGATGGAAAAGGTGATAGAACGCATCGCCAATGCCGCTCCGGACCGTGTACGCATATATGAGATCGGGACAACCAACGAACATAGGATGCAGTATCTTATTGCGATCTCCTCACCGGAGAACATCGAGCGTATTGAAGAGATAAGAGCCAACGTCAAAAGACTCGCCGATCCGCGTTCTACTACGGCTGCGGAGGCAGGTCGGATCGCTGAAAACACGCCCGCTATCGCATGGATGGCATATACGATACACGGCAACGAATCCGCTTCGTTCGAAGCGATGATGCAGGTCGTTTATCAGCTGGCAGCATCAGACGAACCGGCAACGCTCGACATACTTAAGAATACTGTTACGCTAATTCTTCCGGGTGAAAATCCTGACGGTCATGAGCGTTTTGTTACGTGGTACAACTCAGTTGCAACAGGTGATCCGAACCGCAGTGCCATCGAACACCGTGAACCATGGAGCATTTTCGGACGCTATAATCGTTACCGCTTTGACCTGAATCGCGACACGCTAGCCATGACCCAAAAGGAAACACGGAATATGCAAGCGGCATACATCGAATGGAATCCGCAGGTGCTAGTTGATCATCACGGCCAGCCATCACAATACTTTTTCCCGCCCGTTGCTTTGCCGATCAACCCCAATCTGCCTCAACCCGCAACCAACCGATGGCAGGAAAGATTTGGACGTGCGAATGCAAGGGCATTTGACGCAAACAAGTGGGACTATTATGTCCGAGATGTATTTGATGCTTTTTATCCCGGTTATTGGGATATGTATCCGTCCCTCAACGGTGCGATAGCGATGACCTATGAAACTGACGGCGGCGGATTCAAGGGATTGAACTGGACACGCGATGACGGAACCATAGTTACACTTCGGTCAGCCATCGCCAAGCATTTCGTCGCATCAATGACAACGCTTGAAACGCTGTCAGCAAATAAGACTGAGAGTCTGCGGGAGTTTCACGCTTTTCGTGTCAAAGGCATGGAAGACCATGCCCGGTCAGCAATTAAAAGAATTGTCATCACGCCCGAAGCAGACCGCGTTAAAGCCGCCGAAATGGTAGAGGTTTTGCGTCGCTCCAACATTGAGGTGAACGTCACTTCTTCCACGTTCTCGTCAACCACCGCACGCACCTACATGGAAAAGGATGCCAAGCCGGTAACAAGAACTTTTCCGGCAGGCTCGTACATCATAGACCTCAACCAGCCGCAGCGCGTTTTGATAAAAAGCATCCTTGAACCCGATACGCCGCAGGACAAAGCTTTTGTCGACGACAACATGGCGCGTTTCAACCGCAACCAGATGCGTGGCAGCGGCCAGCCAAAGGAGGATTACGGATTTTACGACGTAACGGCATGGTCCATACCACTGGCATTCGGCCTGAACGCCTATTGGACAAGCGATACAGGCTCAATTCCCGGATCTCGTGTGACCGACGACTATATCGTGAATCAGAAACGCGGTAATGTCAGCGGACATGCTCAGATCGCCTACATCATACCCTATGACACTGATTCGACCGGGCCATTTGTCTTGCGGCTCTTAAAGCAGGGACATCGGGTCAACGTAGCGACGCGTCCTCTGAATGCTGCCGGAAAGAACTGGCCCGCAGGTACGTTCGTCATCCGAGTTTCTAGAAATGACAATTCTGTACATGAAGCCGTTCGAGAACTCGCATACGAACTAGGTGTAAATGTCACAGCAGCAAACTCTGGTTATGCCGATGAAGGCGACACCGGCATCGGAGGCGAGGCAGTCCTTCCCCTCCGCGAACCGCGAATAGCAATGCTGGCCGACGACCCTGTCGATCAGACCTCGTTCGGCTCGATCTGGTGGACGCTTGACCGATACGGTGTGAAGTTCACGGCTATTTCGATGAACTCTGTAAACGCGAACACTCTGAGGGATTTTAACATTCTGATCTTGCCAAATGGTTCACCTGGAAGATACATGTCTCTTATGGGCTCACGCGGTATTACAGCACTCAAAAACTGGCTTGCACAGGGTGGCACATTGGTTACCGTAAAAGGCTCTTCCGTTTTTGCAACACTCAAGGATGTCGGACTTTCATCCGCAAAAATGGTCGGCAGTGAAGACGATGCATCAGATAAAACGCCTGCCCCGGCAGCTTCATCGACACCTGCTGCACAGTCAGACCCATCACAGTGGAAAACAGATAATGACGACGGCATCGCTCCGGGACTGCCGCCGATAGCCTCGCCCTCTGCAAATGCCAACAGAGTTCCTGTTCCTCTTCCGGGGTCGATAATGAGGGCAACTGTGGACAGGACAAACTATCTAACTTACGGGCTTAAACAGAACGAACTTCCGGTTCTTATGGCAAGCGGATATTTTTTCAGGTATTCTACTGAAGGCACGAATGCTCTAATATTTCGAGCTTCCGCGCAAAAACCGCTGACAATTTCCGGATTCGTATGGGAAGGAAATACTGAAAGGCTGCTTGATGGAACAGCTTATGTCATTGACGAATCTGCCGGAGGCGGGCGTGTCATAATGTTTGCGGAAGATCCTTTCTATCGTGGCATCTATCGGTCTGCAACAAGACCATTCTTTAATTCGCTGTTATTTGGCGGTGTGTTTTAAAATAGTCAGAAGAGCCGGTCTGATTGAACGTTCCGTACTTTCATGACTATTCGGTTCTCTATTCTTTAGAAATTATGTTCACGGTAAAAGCAACATACAGTGACGACTTTGAACTGGCGACGACTGTCGAAGCGGCAAAAGAGTTCTTCTCTGATATGAAGAATTTTGCCAGATTGATGCCCGGCGTGTCAGAGATCCATATAGATAATAACGGGATCGCTCATTGGCGCATTGAGGCAAACGTGCCAATGGTCGGGATGATCCGGCAAAAATTTGCCGTTGAAAAAACGGAAGATTCTGATGATCGGATCGAGTGGTTCCCTATCAAAGCTGAAACAGAGAATCTACTGCGTTTTTCTGCGGATTTTCTGCAAAAAGCTAAGGACGTAACTATAGTTCATTTTACCCAGATGGTAGAGATAAGAAGGCGTTCCGCCCGTGATCTGCATATGCTGGCAGGACTTGTGGGCGAAACAATTATAAGCAATGAGATGACCAAAAAGGTCTCTGAAATGATCAATGTTTTCATCCAGCGAGCAAAGGAGAAACTCGAAAAATGAAATTAATACAATATTCCCTTTTAATGACACTGATGCTTTTTACTGCGGTGACGGCATATGCACAGGTCACTATTCCGCGCGAGAGCAACTATCAGGAAATATCGCAGGTGATAGGCGATACAAAAGTAACTATTACCTACCACAGACCAAACACAAAAGGAAGACAATTGTGGGGCGGTCTGGTTCCGTATGGCGAGGTTTGGCGTACAGGTGCCAACAATGCCACAACATTTGATATCTCAAATGACATAACGGTGAACGGCCAGGCTTTGAAGAAAGGCAAATATAGTATCCATTCGTTGCCGACCGATGGCGATTGGCAGATCATCTTTAACAAGGTATCTGATCAATGGGGCAGCTTTACCTATGATGAAAAGCAGGATGTGCTCAGGGTAGCTGCGTCTCCTGTAAAGGCAGAATTCCGCGAAACAATGTCGATAACATTCGAGAATGTGGTTGGCAATAAAGCCGATGTCAACGTCCGCTGGGGCGACCTTGCCGTGCCTTTTACTATCGAAGTAGGTGATTTCAAGACACGATTCGTCTCTGATCATGTACGCCGCACGAATGCTGAGCGGATGACGCTTGCTAATTTTGTTCTTTCAGAAAAAATGACCGCAAGCTATGGCGATGCCCTGTCTTGGGTCGAAGGTGTTGAAAAGACATCGAAGACGTTTGGGGTTCTTTCACTTAAGGCCAGACTTCTGAATGAACTTGGCCGTAAAGCTGATGCGATAAAGACCGGCGAAGAAGCGATAAGTATTGGCAAGGCCGCAACGCCCGCAGCCAATACGACCGCTCTAGAAAATATGGTGAAAGCCTGGAAGGAAGGAAAATAACCGGCAATTTTTGAACTAATATAACGTCTCGTCAAAAGCGGTATCGCAAGGTTTGACGAGGCGTTATTTTTTAGCTACTATTCTTATTGAAATTGGTTTTCATTTTCCTTTACTTAAATGCAGACAAACGCAGCCCAAAAATTTGCACCGATCGTAGGTGACGATAAACGTATTGATCTAAAGATAGATGGCGACAGCGCAGTCATCAGCTTATCGCTGTGGACCGATGGACTTGGTTGGTGTGCTCAAAAAACCATGTCGCTAGACACTGACCTTCTCGATGACCTTCACCGTGTCATCGCCGCAGCACGTGTAAGAATAAAGGGTTCTGCTGTTGAAATGAATGAGAACTCACGGCCAAATATTATCAGCTTCCCTACTGCTGAATAATTTAAACTCACTTTACAAAGTAAAATCCCGAACACACCATTTTGTGTTCGGGATTGCTTTTGGAAAAAAAGACTTAGTGATTTAACTGACCTCTCTGAGAACGATACGCTCTGAACCGGCTTTGGCGACGCGTTCAGATGTGAGTTTTTCAAGTTCCTCAATATGCATCTGCTCATCCGCGATCTGGCCTTCGATCCAGAATTTCTGCGGCAGGTCGTTATCATCACATGCTTCCCATGCAGCCATATAAGCGGCCATGGCTTCGCGTTCAAGCTCCAAGTCCTGCTTCAGCATTTCCTTAAGTTCGACAGATTGTCTGATGACGGCAGGCTCAACGGTCGGAACACCGCCTAGGGCAACTATCTTATCACCCAATACTTCCGCATGATCCTGTGCCTCTTCGGCCATGTCACGGAACCATTCCTTAAAGACCTCTCGGTCTGTCCCGGTCACAAGATAGCTATGCTGTGAATACTGAATGACGCCAGCCAATTCATATCCCAATGCCTTATTCAAATTGTCTATAAGTTCAGCTCTTGCCATGATCTCCCCCATATACCTGAAAAGGTATGTTGAAAGATTACCAACGGATCATAAGATTGTCAAGATAAGTCGTTTATTTTCAACAAGATAGAATTGACTTTCAATTTCAATAGCAATAAGAAAGAATACGATTCTCATTATTTTAGTAACCCGAATTGTCTTCTGCCTGCTCAGATCTCAAATTCTACGATCAGATTCTTGCTGTATTTTATTTGTTCAGGCCTGACCAAAAAGGGATTACCAATGCAGCATTTATGTTCGTTAGGACATATGAAAAGCCGCCTGGCAAGTTCCCGAAACCTGCAGACGGCCAATAAATATTTGAAGAACTGCGTTCTTTAGGTAACGGTTCCTCCATCGACAGTCACGATCTCGCCATTCATATACGAATTTCGAGGACTGACCATAAAAGCGGCAAACTCTGCAAGTTCATTCGGATCGCCTAACCGTCTCAACGAAACCCAGCCTTCGTGGACCTGAAGCAAACGTTCCGGCAACGTGTTGCCGAGATCTGTATCAAAAATGCCCGCCGCAATCGCGTTAACTGTAATGCCAAAATTTGCTGCCTCACGTGAAAGACACTTTGTGAAACCGATCATCGCCGCCTTAGACGTGGCATAATGCACCGCGGTCGGCAATGCTCTTATTGCTCCGATGCTTGTAATGTTCAAAATGGTTCCGGCACGCTGACGGATCATCATTTTGTAGAACGGCTTGGTAACGGCAAACAGGCTGTTGACATTGGTATCAACAACCCAATCCCATGAGCGATCCGTGGTCGTTGCAAAATTGTCAGCCTTGTTCACAGCGGCATTATTGACCAAAATGTCTACGTTCCCCCATGCATCAACTATCTCTCGAGCAGTGCGTTTCATCCCGATACGGTCGGTTACAGACACCTTGAACGCAAGAGCCTTTCGGCCGTACGCTTCGATCTTTCCTTTTACGGTTTCTGCCAGATCGTCACGCGAGTTATAGTTGAATGCAACATCGGCTCCTTCACGGGCAAAGATCTCACAGATCGCTGCTCCGATCCCTCTGGTGCCGCCAGACACAAAAACACGTTTTCCTTCAAGCAAAAGACTCAATATGCACACTCCGAAATATTAATGGGATAGGTCAAAAGAAAAGGTTAAGAAAATGAACGGTAGCTGACAAGCCGGAAAAAGTGATTTTTATGCCGCCTTTGCTGTTTCCGCCTGTAACACAGGAGCGTTTCTCGGTAACAAAGCTGCAATTTCCCTCACAATAGCCTCTGTCGCATCAGGATTTGAAAGACCATTTGCCGCAGCCCGCATCCCCAGATACCGCTCTGTGTCCTCGGCGAGTGAACGGACAAGAGGAACTATGTCCGATGCTTTCTCCAGTAGTATTCCCGCACCACGTCCAGCGATCAGACGCACGGTTCCTGCTTCCTGCGGCATCGGAGGCGTTGTCGCATCGGCAATGATCGGCAAACGACAAGCAAGTGCCTCAAATGTGGTAAGTCCGCCAAGTTTGGAAACCATAACGTTCGCAGATTGCATGAGTTTTTCAACCTCATCTGAATAACCGATCACCTTAACAGGAAACTTCGCGGTCTTAGCTATAGCCTCAGCCTCGGCTTTCAATTCTTCGTTGCGTCCGGCAAGAAATATAGCTTGTACATCCAACTCTCCCCGGACAAATTCCTTAAAAATAAGCGGGATATTGCCCCCGCCGATCCATCCAGCATTTATGAACACTGTGAATTTATCAGGGTCAAGACCGTAGGCCTTTCGGGCATTCTGGGCGTCTAGTTCGTCAGCCGCTCTGAACTTCGGGTGAAGCGGCAGCCCCGATATCTTTATCTTTTCCGGAGAAACACCATAGTCAACAAGCTGTCTTTTTGCCTCATCATTTGCCACCAGGTAAAGCGAGACATCATCACAAGCCCATCCTTTCCAAAAACCGTAGCACGGATCGGTCACGACAGTGACAAGCGGTATCTGAGAGATCAGGTTCAACTCGCGCAATATCCTGGCAAAAATATGCTGGGTCAATGGATGAACACTGACAACGACGTGAGGGCACCATTTTTCAAATCCGTCACGTAGCATGACCATACAGCGTTTCTGAAAGAACTCACTTTTCTCCGGACGAAACCAGTTGACCGTCCAATACAGATACTTCATCCAGCCCTGTTTATGACGCAGTATCCAGTTATACAAACGAACCAGTTTTTCAGTGATATGATGAGAATCCTCTATCGCCCTGATAACTCTTACTGCAACTGATCCGCCATGCCAAAACTTATCCAGACCTACAGCTATCGCCTGAGCTGCGGAACGATGTCCGCCGCCCGTGTCAGACGATATGATAAGTATTTTGGGGGTATTCGGCTGATCCATACAGCAAAAAGCACTAGGCCTTTAGAGCAACCGCCTTTCCTGCGGCAAATCCCGCATTTTTTGAAGCCTTGATCATTTCTTTCTCAAGTTTCTTGATCTTGACAAGGTGGCCTGCGTTGAACGGCAACGACGGATAATAGCAATTCGACTCGTGCGTACAATAGCATCCGTTACCGACTTCTTTGCGGCGTTCCTTCATCATATCGGTCTTCCAAGCTGCCTGAAAATCCCAATCATAATCGCGCAGGTTCAGTACATCGGGCTTGTTCTCACAAGAAGAAAGCACGCCGTTGTCATAGATCACTGCTCCGGCGCTTCCTGCATAGCATTTTAACTGAGCTTTGTTCTCTTCTTTGGTCTTTGCGATCAGGTCGTGCATGTAGATATCAACAGCCGCCTTGAAAAACCCGCCTTCACCGCCGTAGTTGTTCTTGATCGCGGCGCTCTTTGTATCTTCCAGGATCATCTGCGAAAGCCGAGCGTAACGCTGATGGTCAAAATCAAGTTCCTTCGGATCTGCTGACGGCGGCCGTATATAATTTATATTGACCTTATCCGGCTTCAGATCGTATTTAAGAAAATCGTACCAATCGAAGATCGTATCCTCATTGGAGTGCATTACGCAGGTGCATGTCTGTATATCAAGGTTTGGATACTGCTCGCGTTTCATTTGCTGAAGCGTCCGTGCCGTATGGATAGCCTTGTCCCAGCTTCCCTCTTTACGGCGGATCTTCTCGTGAGCTTCCTTCATTCCGTCGATGCCGAGGGCGACGCTGACATTCAATCCGGGACATTCATCAAGGATCTTTGCCACGTCCGGAAATATGCGCTGATGGATCTGGCCGTTCGACATAAGATATACCGAGTCAAGCTTGTTGTTCTCATAGAACGCTTTCACGATCTCCGGCAGGTCCTTTCGCGTGAATGGTTCGCCGCCTGCAAGCACCAGAACACCCAGATTGCCGCCAAGCGTTTCTGAAATTCGGGCTATCTCATTAGCCTTCATCTGCATTTTCTTGCGCGGACGGTCATCAAGCTCTTCGGTAAAGAAGCAATGCGTACAGCGCATATCGCACACGCTCGTTACCAGAATGTTCAAAAATACCGGTGAGATCGTCTTGCCGACCGCAAGACTTGCGTATCGCTTAAAGATCTCTCGAGTTGTAAAATCCATGAAATCCATTGTTAATTTCCTTGACCGAGTTTTCCCCAGATCCATCCAGAAGGACACACTCAACCACATTAAACTTTAACCTATAAACGGTCTATTTGGAAACTATGTTCCGTGAGTTCCAGTGCTTAGATGTTTAAAAATGCTTGTCCTATGTACATAACGTGTTATTATTCCCTATTCTTGCGGCGACGCATTAATTTGTAAAAGTCCAACGGTATTAGGCATTTAACTGGTGAGTCACCGGTATTACCTTATGAACGTTCAACAGACTAATATCAGCAGATCTCCTAAAACAGGCTCATTCATATGCATCTTTTGCCGCTCACTGGCCTGCATTACGATGCTTATCCTCCTGATCACGTCATCTGCTTTTTCGATGAAGTTGAACAGCGACAGGTTGGCAAGTGATCCGCAAGGCAGCCACCAGGCTGACTCAAGATCAAAGAGGTCCGTTGTAAAGCCTGTGCCTGAACCAACTAACCAAGCTGTTCTTTCAGGCTTTTCCATGACACCTGAGGGACGACCAATAAACGGAGCGACGGTTGTATTGCTGGATGAATTTGGAAACGTGAGAAGAACAAACACGAACCCGTTTGGCCTTTTCGGTTTTTCTAATGTTGAAACAGATCGACTTTACACGCTTTTTATCGTTCATAAGCAATACATTTTTGCTTTTCCGTCAGAGATGTTTGAGATAACGGGCGACATGAACGGCATTGCTTTGATAGGCGAACCTTCATTTTAAGATCGCCATTCTTTTAATTAAAAACCACGCTTTCCATTCGCTCTCAATTCCATAAACTTGGTGACAGGTTTACAATAGAGGCATGTTACGGCGTGTATATCTCGATAACTCGGCAACGACACAGGTCGCTCCAGAAGTTTTGGAAGCGATGATGCCTTTCCTCACGGAAAATTTCGGCAATCCTTCCAGCATCCATCATTTTGGCCAGGTCGCCCGGTCGGCGGTGGATAAAGCTCGGCATCAGGTAGCAGAAACATTGAACGCACGCCCCAATGAGATCATTTTCACATCGGGCGGGACGGAATCGAACAATCTCGCAATTCGTGGGCTGATACAGGAAATGATTCGAAAAGATCCCGACGTAAAACCGCATATAATAACGTCTGTCATTGAACATCCTGCGGTAAAAATGGTCTGTGAGGATCTGGAGAAAAACGGCTGTGATGTTACCTATTTGCCGTGTCACGAAGACGGCGTCGTCAGGTTTGGCGACGTTATCGCTGCTATGACAGACAGGACCGCTCTTATTTCAATAATGACGGCAAATAACGAGATCGGCACACTTCAGCCCGTTGCTGAGATCGGAAGTTTCGTCCGCTCGCTTAGGAATGACGGACGAAAGATATATTTCCATACAGATGCGGTGCAGGCGATAGGCAAGATAAAAGTTGATGTGGAAGAGATCGGATGCGATCTTCTTTCGCTTTCAGCTCATAAGATTCATGCTCCAAAAGGCGTCGGCGCTCTTTTCGTTCGGCGTGGAACACGTCTGCATCCGCAAAACATTGGCGGTAAGCAGGAACGCGGGATCCGCGGCGGCACTGATGCCGTTCCGCAGATAGTCGGTCTCGGCAAAGCTGCTGAAATTGCCGGCGAAAAGCTGGATCAGGATGCGGGACGTCTGAGTCAAATGCGAGACAAATTTGAAACGGCAGTTTTTGAGATGATCGCGGACACGCATCTGAACGGCAGTAAGGATCATCGCGTCCCAAACATCTCGAATATCTCCTTCGGCTCTGTCGAGGGCGAAGGGTTGCTGATAAATATGGACATGCAGGGCATTGCTGTTTCCACCGGCTCGGCATGCTCTTCGGGCTCGCTTGAACCGTCACCGATCATAAGGGCTTTGGGACGCGAGGATCAGCTTGCTCGCGGCGCGATCCGCTTCAGCTTTGGCAGATACAATAATGACGAGGATGTAGAACACACCCTCGCCATATTGCCACAAGCCGTTGAAACCTTACGACGCCTGGCACCACCCCAGCGCTGAGTCTTAAAAGCCCAGACTTTCATTTAGCTGTTGATCGAAGAAATCGCCGAGGTGCTTGGTATAAGCGTCCCGACCGTCAACCGCCATTGGCGGACTGCGAATGCTTATCTTTATTCGGAACTGTCGGCGGACTAATTTCTCTTGACGATCAGGAGCGTGATGTCGTCGTTCGCCGGGCTGTTGTCCGTAAAGCTGGAAAGTGTAGATTCGATGCGATCGCGAATGCCGGACGCAGAAGCCTTGATGTTGGACTTGACCGCATTTTTTAGCCTATCCATTCCAAATTCCTCGTCACGCGGATTTGTCGCCTCAGAAACGCCGTCGGAATAGACGACAAGGGCATCGCCGTGTCCCAAAGTGATCTTACCGACCTCGTAATCGGCCATTCCCATAAGGCCAAGCGGCAGGCCGCCAGAATCAAGCGTCTTGATCTCACCGTCAGCCGATCCGAAAAGCGGTGGATTGTGACCGGCGTTCACGTATGTAAGTTCATTCGTTTCGGGGTCAAGCTCACCGATGAAGAGCGTGACAAAACGATTTGACGGCGTATTTTCCGCCAGATACCGGTTCACAGAACAAACGGTCTCATACAACGAATTTTTCGCTGCGATCTGTGCGTGGATAGCCGCGTGAAGACTGGACATCAAAAGAGCAGCGGCAGTTCCCTTTCCCGACACGTCACCCAGAGCAACGATCATCTTTCCGTCACATGTCGGGATAAAATCGTAATAATCCCCGCCTATCTCATAGCAGGAAAATGAGATACCCTGAAACTGATAGCCCGACAGTTCGGGCGGAGCCGAAGGCTGGAAACGCTGTTGTATCTCAGTTGCGAGTTCAAGCTCGCGTTCCATTCGCTCTCGTTCCATACGCTCTTCGAGAAGCGTTGCGTTCTCAACCCTTATCGAAGCGACCGATGCAAGTGTGGTCAAGATGTTTAGATGTTCCTCGGTAAACGTGGCCTCGTATGTTGGTGAATCAGCGTAAATAAGACCGAAAATATTCCTTTCATCAACTGACAGCGGAACAGCCAGGACCGACCGAATTCCTTGAAGCATCACTGTCTGCGAAGCAAAGCGCGGGTCGCTCTGTGCATCGGCAGTCAAAACCGACCTGCCATTCTTGAGTACTTCTGCCATTACACTATGGCTTATGCGCACTTCTTTCAGATCGCCTTCTTTTCCGCGAACACGGGCGACCATTACCTTCATGTTATCTTCGGTATTATCGTCACGAAGCATTATCACGCAGCGTTCAGCCGGAACGGCTTCAAAGACCAGCGACGCTACCTGCTCAAGTGTCTCTTTTAGTCCGCTTGCAGACAGCAGAGCTACTCCGACCTTGCTTATAAGACCGAGTAATTCGTTGCGCGACGAGAACTGCCCTTTCAGCAGTTCGGTCGTTGGAATGCGACCGCTCTGCAATGAGATCGTCTGTGACGGATCAAGCGCCGCTGTCCTGTCGGTTATCAGCGTCGCTGCTGGAAGCACTCCCGCGGCATTGTGATCAAATACTATCGAGGTCTCACCTATCTGGATCTCGCCGCCGGAGACAAGCTGGATCGAGCCCTTGACGGGCGATCCGTTGTATCGTGTACCATTTGCCGAACCCAGATCGTGAAGGATAAAATGATCACCCTCTTTACGCACCTCAGCGTGAAGGCGTGATGCAAATGCGTCAGGAATACAGAGATCGCTCCGAGCGGAACGTCCGATGGTTGTTCGCAGCCGCGAAAGTTCGAAACTTTCCGGCGCCGAATTGAAATTTTTGACGATCAGCCTTGCCATTTTATCGGGAAAGGTAAACTTTAATCGAATGGGCGTTTGTTAGCAAATATGACCACCGTTCCCGCAATATAATCATGAAGTGCCCTGCCCTTTCGACTGAAAATAGCGGTCAGCAACTCTAATCCTGCCGTCAGCGGGACAAGAACGCATGCCGTGATCTGTCTGAAGATCATTGTCCTCACACGGGGCATTGAACCGTCAACCGCAACGGTGCGAAGGCCTGTCGCAAATTTTCCAAGCGTTCTGCCTGTAAAAGCCGGAAGAATGATCAGGTTTGATATGCCGACAACGATCGCCAAAAGCCAGCCGATGTTGTTGAGTTCGCTGTTTAGCAAAGAAGCACCGTCTTCACCTGTATAGCGGCCTATAAGAAGAAAGACCGTTGGGAACGCAGCGATAAGAATATAGTCAATGATCGCCGCACCGCATCTTAAAAAGAAAGGTGCCCTAACCTTGTCCGCGGAAAAATTCACTACCTTTTCCGTTGATCTCACAGGATATGTGGGCGAGGTTCTTGCTGCGCTTGCATTCATACTTAAATTTAGACAAAACCTAGCCGATCATGAAATGCAAGGTCGTGTCACCGATCTTGATGCGATCACCACTTGTGAGCGCCTGTGGTTTATGCGGAACAAGATGTGTCGATGAACGAGACGCCGAAGCAACAACTGTTCCGTTAGAAGAACCGAGGTCTTCGACCAGAAACGTCGATCCGTTCCGCCATATACGCGCGTGGCGCCGTGATATTTTCGTTTGCGGGTCGAACCGAGAAAGATCGATCTCCGGAAAGATATTTGACATCGGGTCTCTGCGGCCAACCAGATTCTCATCCTTTATCAGTGAGAACGTTGGAGGTGAAAGCTCTCCTGTACCTTCTACATACAACTTGGCGGTCATCGAACCGCGCGAATAAGTGCCCGAATTTACACCTTCGTGTGCGATGGGTTGTTTAGATCCGCAAAATGCACAAAACAGGTCGGTAGCGACTATACGCTGACCGCAAAAACCGCAAAAAACCGTCTGATTGGCAAGGCTTACAGACGACGGAGCCTCAGAAACGCCGTAAGACACAACAAGTCCATCAAGTGCCTCAAGATGTTCAGACAGAGCTTGCTTCAATGCAGAAGCCGAATCAAATCTAGCATCTGCCGTGTATTCGACCGTACGCATCAGGATCCGTTCGATCTGATCAGATAGACGCGGATTTATCTGGCGCGGACGCGGATTCTTCTGAAAATCAAATATCAGCAACGGGTTGCTTTGCGGATCGGCTCCGGTCAGCAAATGGAACATCGTGGAACCGAGGCTATATATATCAGATCTTGGCTCGACATTGCCGCTAAAAAGCTCAGGCGGAGCGTAGCCCATTGTCCCGACTGCCGTTACTCCTTTCTCTTCACGCTGACTGATGGAACGAGCTATCCCGAAATCTATCAACATCACGCGGCCGGAGTTACCGTCAACCATTATGTTTGACGGCTTGAGGTCACGATAAACTATCGGAGACGGCTGATTGTGCAGATATTCGAGAACGTCGGCTATCTGAATAGCCCATTCGGTTACGGTCCTTTCTTCCAGCCTTCCTTCAGGCGCCGCACGAAGCCGGCTGGCAAGATCACCACCCGATATGTATTTCATCACCAGATAAAAGCGGCCTTCGCTTTCATCAAAAAAGTAATCGAAGATCGTAGGTATCGACGGATGATCGAGTGTTGACAGGATGGTTGATTCACGTTTGAAATCGTTTATCGCTTTTTCCTGCTGCTCATCCTCGATGTGTGCCTGAACCATTTCCTTTACGGCACGTAAAACCCCGCCAAGGTTATTGTCACTCGCTAGATAGACGGCTCCCATTCCACCGCCGCCGATCTTTCTAAGAACTTCGTAACGATTGTTAAGGACGGTTCCTTCCGGAAGCGGCTTCAACTTTGCCGATCTTCTGCCGTCTGTGTCGTTGTCGCCGATGTTGTTCGCTGTCTGTGAGGACGCAGCCCCTCCGGCGGAAACACCGCCGGATGTTGCAGAAATGCTGTCTTTTTCAACTCCGACGGGCGATGTCTGCCCATCACGATCAGTCGATGCAAGAAACACATCAGGTTCCATTATCCGGACAGAATCATACATTGCTCCGGAAGCAAAAGGGTCGTGCCGTTCAAGTTCTTCCTCTGGAATTCCGATACCCACATCATCAGCTACGGCATCAGTCGTCGTCGAAGACTCATTCTCTACCTTAGTACTGACGTCGGCGTCTGCTTCTATTTGAAGATTCTGCAGATCGACATCAGCTATACTGCCGCTATTCCACAAAACAGTGGGCGGTTCTTCGTCTTCTTGTACTACAGTGCTTGCAGCATTATCCCGTTCTTCAGAAGGAGAAGTGTATGACTCACCATCGTCAGGCCATTCATCATCTGTAGCATCGATATTATTAGTATTAGTAATATCAGGCTCTTCTTCCTGCCTAGATTCGTCCTCAAGTATTTCAGGGGATACGGCCGCGGCTGTGTTCGAACCTTCTGAATGATCATCTATCTCAGGCCATGATATGTCACCGGCAGCCTGTTCATTTTCTTCAAGTGTTGCCAGTAACACTTCATCTGCGTCAGGAGTGGCCAGATCTAGCGAAGATGGCTGTTCATCAAAAGCTGTCGGCTCTGTCGTTGCAAGAGGTCCTGACAACGTTGCGGCCTCTGACTTTTCAATATCAGAGATGGGCAGATCTCCAGCAGGTTCGGGTATTTCAGATTCGGAAATTTCAGATGACACAGATATTTCTATATCGCTCTTTATTTCTTCGGAAAGGCTGCCTGATGTTTTAACAAGAATGTTGTCTGAAGTAGCGCCTGCCAAGGGATCGCTGCTGGTGCTGGTGATGTCCGACAGAATGTCCGGCATTGGGACTTCCGGCATCAGGTCCTCCGGTTCGGAGGCAACGGATGGTTCGTCCGCTAGCGGAAGTGCATTTTCTGTTGCAGCTTCCTGCTCAGGCTCGGCAACTGTATCTGCTAATGGCCGACCGATCTGATGAATACTTGCATCTTCGGTAAAAGCAGGAGCTGTGGCCTCAGCTGCTACTGTGTCGAGTCCGCCTGCAAGCCGCCTGATCTCATCCTCGGGCATCATTATAGTGCTTTCGAGTTCGTCAGCGGGTTCCGGCTCAGCGGAAATGACCGGCGTAAGAAGTATGCCGCATATCGGGCAAAAGCTTTCTTCGCCCGTCAGTTCCGAATCGCATTCGTGGCACTTTTTCATCGTTTTAGAACCCAACCAAGGGATTAAACAAAGGATCTAGTTATTTCTGTAAAATCGGAGAAATGTCTTCCCGACAATTATCTCGTCGCCGTCGTTCAAGACCTGCGGCGAACCCGGTAAAAGCCGACGACCACGATTTATGAATGTCCCGTTGGTAGAACCAA
Organism: Acidobacteriota bacterium; assembly: GCA_019639215.1. Taxonomy (GTDB): domain Bacteria; phylum Acidobacteriota; class Blastocatellia; order Pyrinomonadales; family Pyrinomonadaceae; genus OLB17. The sequence continues at coordinate 6,908 of JAHBSH010000011.1, read as the reverse complement.
GGTCCTCTATCATGAACGTGGACGAACCTCGAATGATACGAGCATGTTTTCTGGAAACCTTTGCGTCGGTATCATAAGGATCCAGATCGACATCGGGAAATATTCCGTTATCGGCGTCCCATCTGCCGATATACGATTCTTCAGCTGTCAGTGGAAACTCTGTGTTCGCTGCGGCTCCGCGTTCGACCACTAACCTGGAATGAGGAGGTTCCGGCCCTTTTTCTCCTCTAGCGGAGACTTCCGGCTCCGGTAACATCTCGTCGATCGTTGGGGCGTTCGGCGCAGATATTACTTCTGCCGGAGGCGATATGACCTCTACCATTTGCGGCATATCGACCGAAGTGACATTGGCAGGCCGTATATCCGGATTACTGTTGTGGAAAACGACAGGTGCAGGACTTTCGGGCATCGGCGCAGACGTGGACATTAGCCTTGCTCCGCATTCGGAACAAAACCGCGACCCGTCCAGACTGCTTTTTCCGCAAGATACGCAAACGATCATCTTATTACGTTCGACCAAACCGACTTACAAAGTATATAGGATAACATGAGGGTCAACTGACGGTGATCAGTATTTCGCATTTTACATTAGGAATCGCACGTTCGTAAATCCTATAACCATCCAAATTTTACGTCAAACTGTCACGGTGTCCATAATCAAAAAAATGATATACGTAACCATAATTGAAAGATATGCGGATTTTTTGAAACTTGATGGCCAAAAAGGTCGTAGTAGGCTGTTACGGCTTGGTGCGAGTATCGTGTAGAATAGTTGGCCTAAGCTTGATATTTTTTTCGTTTTTCCTGAGGAACCAAAAACTATGGCATTGAGCCGAAATAAGAAGATCATCATCGGAGCCACTGTCGCCGTATTGTTGGCTGCGATTATCGTAATATCCATATTCGCGACCCGTACAGATACACCTGAGGTTGCTGTTTCAACCGTGAGGAGCCGGCCCGAATTAAAATCGACGGTCGTGTCCTCTGGCGAGATCCGCCCGATACAATTCATGAATCTTACAAGTGAGGTTCAGGGTAGGATCGAAGAAATATATGTGATCGAAGGCCAGATGGTCAACAAAGGCGATCCGCTCGTTCGGCTTGACCCAAATCAGCTTGAATCCACAACGGATGCTCAGGTTGCGGCTCTGCAGTCGGCTCAAACACAGATAACGTCTGCTCAAAATCAGCTATCGCAAGCTCAACAAGGCATGAACGTTGCCCAGGTTGCAATAGACAACGCCCGCCAGGGTGTAGTCACCGCTCAGACAGAGGTTGACCGTGCTCAAGTTGAAGTAAATGCAGCAAATCGTGAGCTGAAACGTGCCGAACAGCTGCTGGAAAGTGGCGTGATAGCCCGTCAGGAATACGATTCTGCCCGCGACCGTCTGGAAAATGCAGAGGTTTCACTTGCTACATCTAAAGCAAGGCTTGAATCTCAAAGGATCTCGGTCAAAGATGCAACAGCCAGATTGAAGCAGCAGGAAGTTAGCGTGACCGATGCGAGAAATGCTATAGACCGTGCGAACAGACAGGTTGATCAGCAATCTGCCGTTCTCCGCGGACAAAGAAGTCAGCTGGGCAAAACTTTACAGGTAGCACCTATCAACGGCGTGATCGCTGAGATACCTTCCAAGGTCGGAACATTCGCCGTCGCCGGTCTTTCGACCACTCCGCTTCTGACCATCGCTGACATGTCAACCATCAATGTAGAAGTGAAGGTTGACGAGACCGAGATAGACCGGGTTGCTGTCGGACAAAAGGCAAAGGTCAAAGTAGATGCCTTTGGCGAAGCTGAGATCGATGGCGAGGTCCTGCAAAAAACTCCGTTGGCTGTAGGCAAATCGCAGACGAGCGGCGGTCTTTCGACAAACATTAACGTTCAGGAAGCTAAGGAATTCCGCGTTGTTATCAAACTGGTGAATCTCACCGAAGATCTCCAGAACAGCCTGCGTCCCGGCATGAGCGCAACGGCAACGATAACCACTGAAACGGCGCAGAACGTTTTAACAGTTCCGCTTCAGGCAGTAGTGGAAAAGCGTCCTGAGGCTTCGGCTTCACCGGGTTCAGAAGGAAATTCAGGCGGTCAGCCGCAAGGCGGTCCGGCGGCACCCGGAAGTGGCGGTGGCGGCGAGGAAGGACGACGCGGCAGACCACAAGCAGTTAAGGGTGTTTTTGTTCTGGACGGCAACAAGGCTAAATTCATCGCGGTCGAAACCGGTATAACCGGGGATTCAGATATCCAGATAACCTCCGGGCTTTCGGAAGGACAGGAAGTCATTACCGGCCCGAGCCGGATCCTGAATACCTTGAAAGAAGGTGACATTGTCAAGAAACAGGAGCGTCAGGCAGGCGGCAACAGCCGTCCTCAGTCGTGATAGTGCAAATAGCTATCTATGTACAGGTTCATGGAAAATTCAAATACTGAGGACGGACCGAACGCTTCGAGCGCGGGCACAGCTATGGCTAAGGAAGAATCGCTAATCCTGATGAAGAATATCTGGAAGACCTACCAGATGGGCGTCGAGGAACTTCACGCTCTCCGGGACGTGTCCTTTCAGGTAGAAAAGGGCGATTATCTGGCGATTATCGGGCCGTCCGGTTCGGGAAAATCGACACTGATGAACCTTATCGGCTGTCTTGATTCTCCGTCAAAAGGAACTTATCTGATCAATGGCCATCTGGTTTCCGAGATGACCGATGATGAGCTTGCACGTATTCGTAACAAAGAGATCGGATTTGTTTTCCAGACATTCAATCTATTGGCAAGGGCTACTGCCCTGCACAATGTTGAACTTCCTTTGATATACGCCGGAGTCAGGGCAAGTGAACGACATGATCGGGCAACTGCGGCTCTTGAATCCGTCGAATTGGGCGACCGTACCCTTCATCGACCGAACGAGCTTTCCGGCGGACAGCGACAGCGCGTCGCCATCGCGAGGGCTTTGATAAACAATCCGTCTATCTTGCTTGCCGATGAACCTACAGGTGCTTTGGATTCAAAGACAAGCGTTGAGATCATGGCTCTTTTCGAGAAGCTTCATGCAGCGGGTAATACTATCATCGTTGTTACCCACGAACATGAGGTTGCGGAACGAGCACACCGCGTTATCACCATCCGCGACGGCCAGATCGAGAAGGACGAAAGGATCAAGTAGCAATAAACCATTGCTTTTCAAAAAAAGGCCCTTGAGGCCTTTTTTTCTTGTATTCAACCTACTTCTAAAGACTTCAAAGATGAGATCTATTCAATGAAATTTCCTGATTTATACTGCATATCTTTGCAAGTCTTTACAAATTAAGTTGGGAAAACTTCGTATAATTATACGTGCTGGATAACATTTTTGACCTTCAGCACGTATAATTGCGAAAGAATGAATTTTTCCGAGACGCTAAAACTTGCGATATCCTCGATAACGGCTCATAAGCTGCGGTCATTTCTGACTCTGCTTGGAATGATAATCGGCATGACCGCCTTTATGCTCATTCTGTCACTGTTGCTCGGGTTTCACGGATATGTGAACGAGAAAGTTGCAGGAATAGGCTCAAATGCTTTTACTGTTCAGCGTTTCAATTTTGAGGACTTCAAAGATACAGATACGATCGCTGCCGCACAAAGAAGAAACAAGGAACTCTCATTTGACGAACTGGATTTCATCAAACAGCGTGCACAGCTTATCGAATATATCGGAGCACGATCTGGCGGAGTTGGGCGTTCTATCCGAGTCGGTAGCAATTCTATCCAGAATGTGAGGATAAACGGCGTAGAACCGGTGATCGCCGCTATCGACAAAATAGATATCCAACAGGGTCGATACTTCACTGAAACAGAGAACAACAGCGCCATGCGTGTTGCCTTTGTCGGAGCAGATATCGCCAAAAACCTTTTCCCGCAAGGCAATGCTCTGGAAAACGAGATCAAGATATCCGGAATTCCCTACCGCATCATTGGCATTCAGGTAGCTAAAGGCACTGTATTTGGTCAGCCTCAGGACAATTTCATTCAACTTCCGATCAAAACATTCGGAGCCAATTTCGGCGGACTGAGATGGAATCGTGCTCCCAACTTTGCTGTCACCGCAAAAGATGGCGTGAAAATGGATGATGTCGTTGATGAAGTTAGGACTCTGTTAAGGATCAAACGCAAGCTCGGAGCGGATGAAAAGGATAATTTCGGAATAATCACGCCGGATGCGATCAGCGGAATGATCGGCAGTATGACGGTCGTCTTTTCAACGGTAATATTGATAGTTCCAGGAATTGCTCTGATAGTTGGGGCAATTGTCATAATGAACATCATGTTGGTTGCGGTTACGGAGCGTACGAAGGAGATCGGCATCAGGAAATCGCTCGGAGCCAGGCAGGCCGATATATTAAGGCAATTCCTATTCGAATCCGGCTTACTTTCAGCGATAGGCGGTATCATCGGGCTAACCATCGCCTATACCGCAGGTTATTTGATCACTATCTATGTCTTCCCGACCAGCATTCCATGGTATGCAGCCGTTCTTGCGATAGGTGTTTCGGGAGGCGTAGGAATCTTGGCCGGACTTTTCCCTGCTTGGAAAGCGGCAGCACTTGACCCGATTGAAGCATTGAGGGCCGACTAGCGTTATGAGACTCGTTACATCAAGGTTCCTTGAGAACCTGAAAATGGCATTTGATACGCTCAGGGGCAATAAGCTCCGTGCTTTTTTGACCATTATTGGTGTCGTTGTCGGCGTCATTACGGTCATGCTGATCTCATCTATCATTTCCGGTATCCAATTGGCGGTCGAAGACCAGATAAAATCGTTTGGAACGCGCTCCATCTTTGTTTACAAAATGGATATCGGCATCCGCTTTGATCGTCCCAGCCGTGAAGAAAGAATGCGTCCTGACCTGACGCTTGAAGACGCTCTTGCTTTGCGCGAACTTTCGGAGGTTGAAACGGCCGTACCTTTTCTTAACGCTTCGTCCGGATGGTGGGGAAATGCAACGATCATTTCGGCAAATGGCAAACAGACTTCGAATATCAACCTTACAGGCACACTACCCGAGATCAGCGTTGCAGGAACTGAGGTAGTTCTGGAAGGCCGATGGTTCACACAGGCAGAGGTCGATTTCAAAAAAGATGTCTGCCTTATCGGGGAGACCGTAAAAGAAACCTTCTACCCTAACGAATCTGCTGTCGGCAAAACACTCGAGATAAACGGCCGCGAATTCAGGATTATCGGCCACCTTGAGAAAAAAGCTCAGCTTTTAGGCGACCAGGACGAAAGCAACACGATCTACGTTCCTTTTGGCTCAGCATTGAGAATTAAGCCGAATGCAGATGACGTATTCATAATGGCCGTTGCTAATGAGGGCCGCATAGCACAGGCTCAAGATCAGATCGAGGATCTGCTCAGAACCCGTCGAAAAGTTGCTTTCGGCAGGCCGAATAATTTTTCAACCGCGACGGCTGACAGCATAATCGACCAGTTTAATTCCATTACAGCCGGCGTCGCCATTGCAATGGTCGTTATTTCATCTATCGGCCTCTTGATCGGCGGTATAGGCGTGATGAATATCATGCTCGTTTCAGTTACGGAAAGAACGCGGGAAATAGGTATAAGAAAGGCTATTGGCGCGAAACAGAGTGATATTCTGATCCAATTTCTTATAGAGGCAGGAACGCTGACAGGTTTTGGCGGGCTTATTGGCCTCGCTATCGGCTGGGGGCTTTCACTGATAATTGCCTTGTTCTTTCCTTCATACGTACCATATTGGGCTCCTCCGCTTGGTTTCTTTGCCAGCGTCGGCATAGGCATCGTCTTTGGCCTTTTCCCGGCATGGAAAGCCGCAAGACTTGACCCGATCGAATCTCTCAGATACGAATAAAAGAAGGCTGTCTGATACGCAGATATCAGACAGCCTTCTTTACACACTTCTTGGTTTCTACTTAACTCGGATTGCCACTAAAGATCGCTCCGATCAGCCTTGGTGCGAAATTCAGCAAGATGGTCAGGATGATCACGATTGCCCATGCCGAGCCGGACGAGATCCTATTGGTTATGCGCAAACCTATAGCCGCCAGTATCCATCCCCAGATCGCAAACAGATCAAAGAAGCTGATGATCGTAACCAAAACAGCGTTACTGTCCGCAGGAAAAAGCATGCTCAGATTTGCCTGTAACAGTCCCCGCTGACTCTTTATGATGTCTATTTCGTCTGCTGATTTGAAGATCAGAACGATCATGTTCGCCACCGTGGACACCAGGGCAGGTGGAAGCGATGAATAGACCCAGACGGAAAGCCCGTGCAAAAAGCCGCCTGAACCCCCAAAAGCCTTAGCTCCAAGAAAATAGAACAGACCGCCAAGAAAAAGAAAGATGATAACGATGACCGGGATCGCGTATCGCGTATAAGCTCCGATCTTTAACTGCATATCCACCATCTCGTTCTTTTGTTCGGTGCTCATCGAGGCAGTTTGCTGGTTCTTGTTGAACTGATCCATCATGGATCTGCGCAAACCTTCATCACCGACCTTGTAGGTCATGCCGAATGTCAATGCGGCTACACAAATGGCGATGATGAGAGTGGCAAGCACGAACCTCGGCTTTCGCCTCAGGTCCTCGAACGTGCGTCCGGGTTCAAAGAAAATATTGGCAAGCGTTGCGACTTCAGACATTTCCGCCTGTTCCACCGTTATCTTTTCAGGTGGTGGAGGGGCAGTCCATTCCGTCTGGTTATCAGTTTCCATAGAATAGTCTCCTGTTATGCGATTTGTTGAAAACGTTTTACGAAAAGTAGATCAGTTTGAAACTCCTTACGAAACGGTGCAGCAGAACGTTTCAACTTTTATTCAGTATAAAAGCTTACGCACGTATGCATGCCGCAAAATGTCCCGGTTTCAATTCGCGAAGTTCAGGCTCCGTATTTGAGCA